>CAYQWR010000271.1:0-3334 GCA_964421235.1 uncultured Thiohalomonas sp.
CACTGGATCCGCGCCGAGATCCACGAATTCATCCTGCGCAACTGGCGCATCGTCAAGGTCGCCACCACCAAGGCGCAGCGCAAGTTGTTCTTCAACCTGCGCAGCTCCAAGAAGCGCCTGGGCTGGTTCTCCAAGGAGGAGGTCGACGCCGTTGCCAAGGCTCTGGGTGTGCCGTCCGCGACGGTGCTGGAGATGGAGTCACGCCTCTCCGGGCACGACGTCGCTTTCGATGCGCAGAACGACGATGACGACGAGGCGCCGGCCCCGGCCGCCTATCTGGCCGACACCCGCTTCGAACCGGCCGCCCACCTGGAGGCCCAGGACTGGGAGCAGGACAACAATCAGCGCCTGCACAGTGCCCTGGCCACCCTCGACGATCGCAGCCGCGATATCGTTCAGGCCCGCTGGCTCTCCGACGAAGGCAAGACCACGTTGCAGGATCTGGCGGACAAGTACAGCGTCTCCGCCGAGCGTATCCGCCAGTTGGAAAAGAACGCCATGAACAAGCTGCGCAACATGCTCGCAGCCTGAGTTTGTCAATATTGCGTTAAATTCGACGGCCCCATTCGGGGCCGTCGCCGTTTGGTAACCAAATCTTCTTGTCGTTACGCGAAACCGTAACGATAATCACAGTAAAACTTCTCTTCCCAAGTAGAGCCGACGGTGAACATCAAGGTTGATTCGGATGCACTCAGGACGGGACTTTATGTAGCGGAACTCGATCGCCCCTGGTTGGAGAGTCCGTTCCTGTTTCAAGGTTTTCCCATCAACAGCGAGGAGGATCTCCGGCTGTTGCGGGAGGTCTGTCGCTATGTGTTCGTGGATCCGGAACGCAGTGATGCGGAGGCGGTGCGCAAACTTCCGGGGATTCCGCCCATCTCCGTGGACGCACCATCTGCTGTTTCATCGGCCGCCAAACTGGACAGCTCCGTCAACGATTACCGCGATCAGTTGGTGGCAGCACACGAACTGCGCGAGAGCATCCATGTCTTTCTCCATCAGGCGATGGAGGATGCGCGCCTTGGCCACAGTATCGATACCCCGTCTGCACGTCGTTTAGTGAGCTCCCTGGTACGCCGCATCATGAGCAATACCAGTGCGCTCATGTGGCTTACCCAGCTGAAAAAGCAGGATGAATACACCTCCATACACAGTCTGAACGTCAGCATTCTGGCGCTTGCCTTCGGCCATTTCATCGGCCTCAATGAAGAGGATCTCAATGTCCTTGGTCTCGGCGCTCTGCTGCATGACCTGGGAAAATTACAGGTTCCGGCGGAGATTCTGAACAAGCCGGCGCGCTTGACGCCGGAAGAGTTCGTCGAGATGAAAAAGCATCCGGCACTGGGCTTCGAACTGTTGAGCCGCGACGACAGCTTGCCGCAGGAGGTGCTGCAGATAGCGCTTAGCCACCATGAGCGGAACAATGGCAGCGGCTATACGGCGGGCGACGAGGGTGATCGGATCCCCTATTTTGTAAAACTGGCGTCAATAGTCGACGTATATGATGCGATCAGCAGTGACCGCGTCTATCATCGCGGCGCCTCGCCGCAGGAAACCTTGAGCATCATCTATAAAATGGCGCCGCGTGAGTTCGATACCGACATCGTGCAGAACTTCATTCAGTGCATCGGCGTTTATCCAGTCGGTAGCCTGGTTGAGCTGAATACCGGCGAAGTCGGTGTCTTGGTCGGCAACAACCCCAGCCAGAAGTTGAAACCCCAGGTTCTGTTGATTACCGACCGCGACAAGAGGCCGCGACCGGCGCAGATTTTGGTCAATCTGGCCAGCAGTAGCTGGAATGACGTGGCGGACCCGCCGATAGTCACCAAAGTGCTAGAGCTGGGTAGCTATGGGATCCAGCCGGTCAATGTGCTGCATGATTTGATTCAAGCCCAATAAACGAACCTGCCGTCCGGCAGTAAGCTCGTCCGAGCAGCCGCACTTAATCGGTTCCCACCCATGGCGTCGTCGGCGTCAGGATGCGACCACCTCGCCCGTCTCGCGCAGTGCGGGAGCTAGGGTTTGGTCAACGTCAGTGTGGCGACCACCTTGCCCCGCTCACGAACGACGCTGATGATCATTCGTTTGTCGGCGCGGCGTAGATCGGCGGCGGCAACCGGGCCGGCCTCCTGGTAGTTCTTCAGTTGCCAGCCCCGTTTCTTCAATTGCCCGGTGTAGTAATCGACCACGTCGCTGGGGTCGGCGTTGACTATCACATCGACGTGCCGGCCATCGGAATCCTGGTAACTTTGGAACACCTGGCCGCCGGGGTAGATGGCCGCCTCCGCGGCGAACGCCGCCGGGTAATCGTCGGCCTGCACTTGGAATGCCATACCGGCCAGTAACAGTATGGCCACTCCTTTCGCGAAACGGTGCCACATAACAGCCCCCCCTTCATGTGTTATGAGTCGTTCGCCCCAATAAATACCTTAAAAAACGTACGACAACAACGTATTTCAAATAATGTGACCGCAGAGGGTTTCGTCGGGGGCGGACGGCCGTCGCAAGCGCTGAAAATTATTGATTTATGCCAGATTCAGCGTCAGCTCGGCGGCGATGGCGGTGGCATCGCGATGGGCCAGATGCGGCACCACGCCCAGCAGCGGCGCCTCGATGCGGGCGCGCAGGGTGGCGAGGTTGTCCGCCAGCACCGGCATCGTCGGCTCCAGGGTGTTGGCGACCCAGCCGGCCAACGGCACGCCGCGGCGGACGATGCTCTCGACGCTCAGCAACGCGTGGTTGATGCAGCCCAGCCGCAGCCCCACCACCAGCACCACCTCCAGCTCGAGCCGCGCCGCCAGGTCGGCCATGGTGTCGCGATCGTTGAGCGGCACCAGCCAGCCGCCGGCCCCCTCCACCACCACCACGTCGGCCTGGGCCGCGAGTATTTTGTAATTGGTTTCGATCGGCGTCAGATCGATGTGAACCCCGGCCTGGGCCGCCGCCACATGCGGGGCGATGGGCGGGGCGAAGGTGTAGGGATTGAGCAGGTCGTAATCGACCGGATGCGAGCCCTGCCCCTGCAGCAGCAGGGCGTCCTCGTTGCGCAGGCCGGCGGGCGTCCGGTCGCAGCCCGAGGCCACCGGTTTCATGCCGAGGACCGTGAGGCCATGCTGTTGCAGCGCGGCCATCAGGCCGGTGCTGATCCAGCTCTTGCCTACGCCTGTGTCGGTGCCGGTAACGAAGATGCCGCGGGTCATGGCCTACCCTTCGGTTCGTAGGATGTGGTGAGCGCCGCGAACCGCATCTTTCGCGTCTCAATCACCGACTGCGTTACCGGGTGCATATCTGGCGCGACCGATGCGGTTCGTACCTCACCACATCCTACATTGCT
>CAYQWR010000272.1:0-3313 GCA_964421235.1 uncultured Thiohalomonas sp.
GCAACTCGTCATGGCGAAATCCGAACAGGGTCTCGGCCGCTTCGTTGCAATTGCAGATGGCGCCGCTGCGGTTCAACGTCAGCCCGGCCAGCTCATGGTGTCCGACGTCATGCTCCGACGATATCGCAGCAGACGACGGTATATATTTCCGTTCAGTCGTCATGGCTCCTCCTAGATGCATGCGCGGCTATCGTGCCCGGTGAGCACCGTACCCGTCGTGTCGGTTGATTACCGACGTCGATACAGGATCACCGCTCTGTTATTAACACTGTAGTTAACGGATAACTGCAGAGATATAAGTGCGACTACTTAGGGGTAACACGTTATTTTTTGCTGAATTTTTGGCAAAGATGCGAGGGCCGTTTTTCCCAAAAACAAGCGCTGCTATTGTGGTTGCCGACAGTGTCGCAGGTAGCTAGTGCAGCGTGCCGTGTCGCAGGAGCCGCGGGATCGTGACCGTATCAGTGGTTGCCATCGCATAGCCGTTGGCTGCCGAGTCTCGCATCCCCCGTATATCGCGCTGTTGGCGTTCGGCCGGCAGGATCGGCGGTCGCGTATCGCGGACAGCCTCATCGTACGGCGCCAGCAATGGATGGAGAATCGGCATCATCGCCAGACGCCGTGCCAGCGCAGTCGAGATCCGGGTCAAACGGACGACGCGGCCGCGGCGATGGGCGCAGCTGGTGAACATGACCAGCACGGCCAGTCCGCCATCGGAGATTTCGGTGACGGCACCCAGGTCGAGGTGGTATTCGCTGCAGTCTTCGGCAACGCCTATCAGCGCCTCGGTCAAGTCGTAGGCAAGAGGCTGGCGTATCGGCCCCGTGATGGTGATCTCCAGTGTCTGTATTGCTCGCTTTGTCCGTATCACGACGACATTCCTCTCATCGCGTATATCGGTCTTGTGTGTCGTGCGCTCGGCGAAAGACATCGGCCGATATCGGTCTAACAGGGAACTGCCTTGTCCGGCGTCGGCGCCGTGGCGCTTGCCACACGCCATATCACCAGGCGCAGACGGCACTGGATGTGGTTGCCGAGGTCGACCAGGGTAATCCTACAGGGGAACGGAGTCCCGTCGCGGCCCAGCGCTTCGAACTGCTTGCCGATACGGCACAGAAAGCGCAACTGGGGATTTGGCTGTTGCTTCTGGATCCATTCAACATCCGCCAGCTCCGGCAGCAATTGCGCAACGGGACGGGACATCAATTGGTCACGGTGATGCCCGAACAATGCCTCGGCGGCTTTGTTGCAGTCGCAGATCGAACCGTCACGTTTGAGCGTGATGGCGGCCGGTTCACCAAAGGGACCGGGGTCCACTTTTCCGGTGGCGCCAAAGAGAAAACTCCACAATGTCATAGCCACGGTCCCACTCCTGCAATGTGCCAATTTTGCGGTCGGCCGGAGGGGCCGCGCTATGTCGCGCCGTTTATCGGATCCGTCGGCTACCGTTGCCATTGCCGGGGCGGCGCTGTAACGTCTTGTAACAAATTTAATATACTGACATATATCAAGGAAATACGTGTAAACACGTATGGATGAGGGAGGGGAGACACCGGCGGTGCAGCCGTGCGCCAAGGTATTCAGCCGCCATCAATATTCCTGATTGTCATCAGTGTAGCCAACGGACTATAGGTAACAATAAGCGCGGACCCGTAGGTATTTGCCCTTATGTTTCATTAGCTTATTTGCGATTAGAATCCGGGCGATTCCTACGGCGGCCCGTATAGTCGCCGCAGCCGAGAGGAATCACTATCTATGTGTCCGGAGCTGAATATTCTTGCCGTCAGCAATGCCAGTCCCGCGACTTTGCCGCTCGACGGAGAATTCGGGCGGCTGGGATTTTCCGTTTATGCCGAACGAGTGGGCACGCGGGGCGACGCGGCGGCAGCACTGGAACGGAAGGTCTGGGACGCCGCTTTATTGGACTACGACCTACCTCGGGCGGCGTTCGACGATCTGTTCTCCCTACTGCGGCAGTGTGCTCCGGAAGTGCCGGTGATATTGCTGGCCGGCTTCATCGAAGAAGAACGCGCCGTCGAACTACTGAAAGGTGGCGTCTGCGACGTCGTATTCAAGGACCGCCAGTTCCGGTTGCCCTCCACCATCCGTAACTGCATGCATGAAGCGGCGCAGCGGCGTAGCCGCAAGGAGCGCACGGTTGCCCTGCAGCAGCGACGCAAACAGTTAGCCGCCATGGTGGAACAGGTACCGGTGGCCGTCGCCATGTTCGACCGCGAGATGAACTATCTGGCGGCTAGCCGTCGCTGGGTTGACGAGTATGGCGTGGGTGAGCGGGTGATAGTCGGAAGCAATTTTTACGACGTTCATCCCGATGTCAGCTCACGCTGGAGGCAAATCCATCGGCAAGCAATGGCCGGTGAGCGGATCGGAAACGACAGCGAGTGTTGGGTGCGTCCTGACGGCACGCAGCGTTGGTTACGCTGGGCGGCACATCCCTGGTACGACGACAGTAACGCCATTGGTGGCATCATCATCTCGGCGGAGGATATTACCGAGCAGAAACGGGCCGAACGGAGCCTGCGCCAAAGTGAGGAAAAATTTGCGGCGATCTTCCGTCACAGCCCCGTCGGGATGGCCATCCTGCACATCGCCGATGAATGTTTCCTCGACGCCAACGCTACGCTGCTGACGACCTGTGGTTATGATCTGCATGAGATCGTCGGCCATAAGCCGAGCGACCTGGACATGTGGGGTGATACGGAGCAGCGGCAACACATTCTGGACACCTTCTACGAGGCAGGTGAACTCAGCAACGAATTGACCAAACTGCGACGCAAGGACGGTTCCATAAGAGAGGTGCTGCTATCCCTGATCAAGTTGCGTGTCGCCGACGAAGAGTGTGCGCTGGCGGTAGTGGTGGACATCAGTGAACGCGTACAGATGGAACAGTCGTTGCGCGAGCGCGACACAGCGTTCCGGGCCGCGATCGAAACGGCGGTGGACGGTTTCATCGCGACTGACCGTAACGGTGTGATTATCGAAACCAACGAAGCGTATCTGCGCAAGAGTGGTTACGGTCGTGATGAACTGCTGGGTATGAACGTGGCGCAGATTAGCGTGACTCCGCAGGAGGAGATGGCCGCGGAGCTCGACAAGATCGCCAAGAAGGGGTACGAGGTGCTTGAAAGGCGGCATCGTGCCAAGAATGGTAACGAATGGCCGATGGAACTGAGCGTCTCCTACCTGGATATTGCCGGTGGGCGTTTCTTCGGTTTTATCCATGATCTCGCCGCACGGCGGCGCATGGAGGAGACGGAGCGCAGGCGGCGTGCCGAAATGGATTATCTGGTCA
>CAYQWR010000273.1:0-3288 GCA_964421235.1 uncultured Thiohalomonas sp.
CTGCGCGAGTCGGAGTCACAGCTGAATAATCTGCTCGATAATATGCAGGACACGTTTTACCGTACCGATTTGGACGGGCGTATCACCTACATCACACCAATGGCTAAGAAGGTGGTTGGTTATGACGTTGAGGAATTGATTGGTACCAGGTTGTCGGATCTCTATTCGGACAGCGGCGAGCGTCAGCGCTTCCTTGAAGATCTAGCCGCTAGTGGTGGCAGCGTGGAGAACTACCCGGCCGAGCTTCGTCATCGCGACGGAAGTTCTGTGTGGGTATCGACGAACGCTCACTATTGCCGTGATTCCACCGGTACTGTTACCGGCGTAGAAGGGAACGCGCGCGATATTTCCAGGCTGAAACTCGCCGAACAGGCTGCCTATACGGCCGAGCAACGTGCCATTGTTACCCTACAATCGATCGGAGACGGCGTTATTACTACTGATATCGATGGACTGATTGATTACATCAATCCAATCGCCGAGCGCCTGACGGGATTTGAGCATGGTGCCGCAATCGGCAGGTATTATCTCGACGTCTTACGGCTGGTCGACGATGCCTCGGGCGAAAATCTGGATGACCTGATAAAGATATGTATGCGCGATGACGGCGTACCTGTGCATGCGGATGATGGTGTTCTGACTCATTCGGATGGCACGGCCTATAACATAAATGTGACCGCTGCACCGCTACGTGACGCCGAGCTCCGTATTGTCGGGGCGGTACTGGTGTTGCACGACATTACCGAGGTAATGAGTATTGCACGCCAACTGAGCTATCAGGCCAGCCACGACATGTTGACCGGTCTGACCAACCGACGCGAGTTTGAACGGATATTGGAGCGCGCAATTAGGATGGCGCGCACCGGACACGCCAGGTACGTGCTTCTATACATGGATCTCGATCAGTTCAAACTGGTCAACGATACCTGCGGTCATCGCGCCGGTGATGAGCTATTGCGTCAGCTAACAACGTTGTTGAGCAATCGCGTTCGAGAATCGGACACGCTGGCACGCCTGGGTGGCGATGAGTTTGGCCTGTTGCTCGATGGTTGTTCGGTAGAGCATGCGCTCGTCATAGCGGATGACACTCGTCAAGTTGTGAAGGAATTTCGCTTTGTCTGGCAGGATAAGACCTTCGATATCGGGGTGAGTGTCGGTGTAGTCGCCATCGATGGTGAGAGCGGACGCCTTTCCGATGTAATGAGTGCGGCCGACACCGCATGTTATGTTGCAAAGGATCGCGGACGAAACCGCGTGCATATATATGAACGCGATGATTGTGATGTCGTCCATCATCATGGCGAGATGAACTGGGTGCATCGCATAACTCAGGCATTCGAAGATGAGCGTCTTACGCTATATGCACAGCCCATAATGTCGCTCGCCGGCGATTGCGGGCCGATCGCTCACTATGAAGTTTTGATGCGCATGATTGGTGACGATGGCGAATTGATTCCGCCGATGGCTTTTATCCCCGCGGCGGAGCGCTACAGTCTTATGCCGACACTCGACCGCTGGGTGCTGCGCACCACGCTCGGTATGTTGCGGCAAGCACAGGGACCACGTCAAAATGTTCCAATCATTTGCGCTATTAACCTTTCCGGTCAGTCATTAGGCGACGACCATTTTCTTGATTTCGTGGTGACTCAAATTGATGAGTACGACGTGCCGCCGCAGAACGTGTGTTTCGAGATAACGGAGACATCGGCAATTTCCAATTTAACACGCGCGATGCGTTTCATTGACGTGCTTAAAGGCATGGGCTGTTGCTTTGCACTTGACGATTTTGGCAGCGGTCTCAGTTCCTTTGCCTATCTGAAGAATCTGCACGTTGATTATCTGAAGATCGACGGAAGTTTTGTCAAGGATATGTTGTATGACTCGGTTGACCGTGCCATGGTGGAGTCGATTAATCAAATTGGGCACGTAATGGGGCTGAAAACAATCGCGGAATTTGTCGAGGATGACCTGACTTTCGCCGCGCTGCGTACTATGGGCGTTGACTATGCGCAAGGGAATGGCGTGGCCGAGCCCAGTCCACTGGCTGATATATTGGATAAGGTTACGCAAGAAAGACATTATGTATAGGCTGCGTCATTCGCTGAAGCGACACTATCGGCCGTGCATTCATTATTTTGGTATTAACTAGCGGGGGTGGTGCTTTGCACTCAGATTCAGGTCGCGCCGTTACCGACGATATGATGCCGGACGGCCCCGATCGTCTTGTTCCTTACGTTGCGGTCGGGCAATTGATGGCCGGGCTGTTGCTTGCCGTGTTATTGAAGGCCAGCACCGGTGAATGGATATCGGGTGTATGGGGTGCGACGATCGCGCTGCTCTATCTTCTGTGGTTGGGTATCTCGTTCTCCTCTGGAACCAAGGCCAGAACACTGCAACGCTGGCTATGGTTTAACGATGTCGGCGCACTGGTGCTTGGTCTGACGTGGGGCGTTGGGGCCGGAATTATGCTGTTCCCCGCACACTCCTATTACGATCAAACGATCTTGACATTGGTTTTGTCCCTGGTGGCGGCGTCGGCGCTGATTACCCATACAGCGACTTGTCGTAGCGGATTGGTAATGCTGTGGGCGGTATTGACGCCGCATGCCGCGCTCTATGCAATCGAGGGGGGTGGACAAGGGTATACGGTAGCGTTAACGCTGATTGTTTATGCCGCGCTGCTCTCGGCGGTACTAAGCCGCGTTCGACGCGCGACACTAGCCAGTGCGGCACTCTACGACGAAACCCTCAGAGTATCACGCATGGTGCAGACCTATGAAACTCAGATTGCCCACACTCATCGAATAGTGGATATAGGGAGTTGGGAGTGGGATGTGGCGCGCGAGACGTTATATTGGTCGGACGAACTGTACGCGCTGTTCGGTTGGGAGTCCGGGCGCCAGGTTACGGCGCAGGAAGTGCTCGGCGCTATCTACTGGGCCGATCGGGATGGTTACAAAATTCTCGGCGACGAGGCGATCAAGCGTGGAAGCGTGTTCAATCGTGAATTTCGTATATTGCGTCCGGACGGCACCATGCGGGTGTTGCGGGATGCAGGCGAAGTTATGCGTGACCGGGAGGGGCATCCGGAGCGAGTGCTCGGTGTGGTATGCGATATCACCGAACGCGTCAATGCCGAGCAGAAGACAAAAAGTGCTTTCCGCGAGCTGAATCGTATTCTGGATAACATGCAGGACACCTACTACCGTGCCGATATGGCGGGACGCATTACGTTGGTGTCGCGTTCGATGGAACGGTTGCTTGGCTATGCCACAGCATCAGTCGTCG
>CAYQWR010000274.1:0-3262 GCA_964421235.1 uncultured Thiohalomonas sp.
CAGCTGTGTCTATTGACGCAACATTTGGTAATATCCGCCCGCTAACCCATTGTGTTGCCGTGGGTTATGACACTAGACAACCAACAGTCGTGGACAACCGCGACAACGACGGGCTCCATCCCGGCGACGACACGAAACCGTCACCCGGGTATGGGATAACGCCTGCCATTTAATAGAGGGGTAATCCAGTGTCTTACTTCGTCTGGGAACCGAGCCTGGAGACGGGCATCGACATCATCGATACGCAGCATCGGCGTATCGTCGACTACATCAATCAACTGCACGTGTCGATCTCCGACAAGGATCGCGGCAAAGTCGAACACATTCTCAATCAGCTGATCGACTACACCATCACTCACTTCACGTTCGAAGAGAGCCTGATGGAAAAGGCGGGCTACGCCCCCGTCGACGCCCACAAGGCGGTCCACGAGGCCTTCACTAACCGCATCGCCTCCTACAAGCAGCGCTTCGACAACGGCGAAGACATCACCAAGAAACTGTTGTCGGACCTGCGCATCTGGCTCACCAACCACATCAAGCAGGAAGACGGCGACTATGCCGGTGTCGTCAAGCAGTACCTGCGCCACGACATCGACAAGGGCTGGCTGTCCAAGACCCTGGGCCGCCTGTTCGGTACCACCTGACACGGCGCACCCGTCCGTCTCACTCCGCGCCGCACAGTGGGCGCGGCGCGGGCGTGCGAGCAGATTTGACGATGCTGAAATGGTCGCTGACCACGCCATCGTCATTGACGAACGAAGCCTCCAACAGGTCGCCGGTTATGTCCAGCAACAGTGAACCGCGCTGGTGGCGCGACACGGCCATCGCCGGATAGTCGAGAGGACCGTTGTCGAGATTGTTGCTGGAACCCACCACGGCATACACCGTACCGGCATGGGGCGTCAGCCGTAGCGGTTTGCGATAGGGCTGAGCGTTGCCGTCCCCGTGGTCGATAATCATTCCCGGCCTCAGCGTGGCGGAGCTGCCGTAGTGGCAAGCGAGCAGATAGCTGCGCTCGTAGACGTGGCTGTGGCCGCTCAACACCAGATCGGCGCCGGCCTGCTCCAGTACCGGCAGGAAGTTCTCCCGCATCTCCTTCATGCGCCCACGGCTGTCGTGCGGATTATCCGAATTGTGCGAGCCGTGGGTATAGGGCGGATGGTGGAACAAGACCACCAGCCAGCGCTGCCCGTTCGCCGCCAGGTCGCGCTTGAGCCAGCGCATCATCGCCCCGTCCCTGCTGCGATCACTGTCCATCGAGTCGAGAAAGACGAAATGGATGTCGGCGTAGTTGTAGGCGAAATAGTGTTCGCTGCCCGAGGCCACCGTGCCGGTCTCGCCGGCCGTGGGAAAGGTGAAAATATTGAAAAAGGCCCAGCGCCGCGCGTCGTGATTGCCGTAGACCGGCATATAGGGGATGTTGCGCAGCAGCGCCGGATAGGCATCGAACAGCGCCGCCTGAAACTGTGGATTGCTCCCCGAACGATAGGCGTTGTCGCCGGTGGTGAGCCAGAGGTCGAGCAGCGGCCGGCCCGGTCGTGGATGCGCGGCCACCCACTTCAGCATGGCGTCGCGCACCGCGCGCGAACCCGCCCACCAGTGTCCCGGATCGCCCTGCACCCAGATGCGGACGGCGCCGTCGCTACCCAGCGGCGGCGCGGTCACAAACCAGTCATCCTTGCCGCCGCGATCGATGCCGCGCTCGTTGCCCACCGCATAGTAATAGCGCGTCGAGGGCTGCAGACCGGTCAGTCGCACCACATGCCCGACACGCGCGGCGGACTCGCGTACGGTGTGGTCCAGCCGCCCCGGTGCGGTGCCGTAACGCACCACGCCCGCCTCGTCACGGCCGCTCTGCCAGCGCAGAGTGACGCCGTCGGGCGTCATCACCTGCAGATAGGGGCCGCGCTGCCCGCTGTAACGGCTCTGCCAGGCGACCTCGATCAGCCGTCCGGTGCCCACTGTCAGCAGGAAGATGACCACGCCTACGGCCATGCGGCGCAGCCAACGGAAAAATAGCGGAGATTTCATGGGAACTCCTGGCACCGATGTGGGGTCTTTAGCTAAGGCGTAGCCGTTTCCAGCCCTATGATACAATTCCGACCAAATTTCTAACCCGCGCGCCGCCGGGCTGCGCAGAGAACCCAATTATGACCAAAATCCCCCGCCTGCTCCGCTTCCTGCTCGGCACTATCGTCATCTACCTGGTCGCTTTTTCGGTGTTGCGTCTCGGTTTTCTCTGGTATTTCCACCAGGATACCCGCGGTATCGGCACCGGCGAACTGCTGCACTCGCTATACCTGGGTGTGAAATTCGACCTGCGCCTGGCGCTGATCATGCTGCTGCCGATATTCCTGCTCGGCTGGATCAGCTGGCTCAGCCCTTTCAAGAACCGTGGCGCCAAATACCTGTGGGTAGGTTACCTGTCGGTAGTGACCGCGGGGGTACTGCTGCTCTACTTCGTCAATTTCGGCTGGTTCGCCTATCTCAAGACGGATATGGGCAGTGACGCGCTGCGTTTCCTCGGCGACATTCGCGACTCGGCGGGTATGGTATGGGAAACCTATCCGGTGGTGACCCTGACGCTGCTGCTGATTGCGCTGGTCGCCGCCTTCGGTTACCTGCTGCACCGCATGATCCGATTTTGCGGCACCCGGCCGACACCGGCCTACCGCTGGAAGGGCAAGACGCTCACCGCCGTACTCACCTTCTTCCTGGTGCTGTTCGGCCTCTACGGCAAGTGGGGCTGGTACCCGCTGCGCTGGAGTGACGCCTTTGCCCTGCCCCACAACTTCAGCGGCCAGCTGGCCATCAACCCGGTGATCTACTTCGCCGACACCCTGCGGGCGGGCGTCGGTGTCAAGGTCGACCCGGCCGAGGTCCGCAAATACTACGGCCTGATGTCAGACTATCTGGGGGTGGATCATCCGAACCCGCAGACGCTCAACTTTGTGCGCACCGCCAGCCCGGCCAAGCCGTTGGGCAAGAACCTCAACGTGGTCATCGTCATCATGGAGTCGTTCGCCTCGTACAAGTCGGACCTTGCGGGCAACCCGCTGCATACGACCCCCAACATGGACCGGCTGGCCCACGAAGGTTATTTCTTCAAGAATTACTATGACCCGACCCCCGGTACCGCCCGTTCGGTGTTCGCCACCGTCACCGGCATTCCGGACGTGGCAAACAACTGGACCTCCACCCGCAACCCGCGCGTCATCAACCAGCAGGTCATCGCCAACAGCTACAAGGGCTATGACAAGTA
>CAYQWR010000275.1:0-3193 GCA_964421235.1 uncultured Thiohalomonas sp.
GAGACGCAGAGTTCGCGAGGATGCATTAGAAGGTGCGCTCAAGAATACAAAGGCGATGAGTCGACCACGGGCACACGGGAGAATTCGGGCCCGATTCTGTACGACTGCGGAAGAAAGGCTCACCGCTGAGACGCCGAGTGCGCTGAGGGAATCAAAAGAGCTCTCTGCGCACTCCGCGCCTCTGCGGTGAATCGTGTTTTAAGCTAAGCCACGCTGGCGCCGACCTCGGTCTCTTCCGCCAGCGACCCCGCGGTCAGCATCTCCTGATAGAGCGCGGCCACCGCCTCTTCGATGGACTCCATGGCATGGTCGCTGTCGGGCCTGATGCCGGCCGCCTCCAGTGCCTCCCACGGGGTGATGCCGATGCGGGCGCAGAGTACCGCCTTGCAGCCTTCCAATGCTTCGATGGCCAGTTGCAGTTTGTCCTCGCCCTCGTCGCAGTGGTCGGAGCCGACGCAATACTGATCGGTGCGGCGGGTGCCGACGAAGCGCACTCCCTGCTCGGAGGCCTCGTAGACCAGGAACTCGGTGGCATGGCCGAAGTGCTGGTTGATCACGTTGCCGCCCTTGGTGGCCACCGCCATCAGGGCCGCGGGCGCTGCGCTGCGGCGTCTGAGCATGGCCAGCGGCACCGTCGCCACCGCCGCCTTGGGCTTGTTCATCTCCTCGGCGATGGCTCCCTGCACTGCGGCACGCTTGGCGCGGATCGCCTCGTAGTCGAATTCCATCGTCTCGATCTTTTCCATGGTGAACTCGGCGCCGCGGTCCTCGCCCAGCAGCCCCACCGCGTCGGCGCGGCACTGGCGGCAGTGGCGCATCATGTTCATGTCGCCGGCACAGGCGTCCTGCAGCGACTGCAACTCGCCGGCGCTGGGCGAGCGCTGTTCCATGATGCCGTAGTAGGTACCGTGCTCCGCCTCGGCGATGAGCGGCATCACGTTGTGCAGGAACGCCCCCTTGGCCTTCACCTCGCGGCTCACCTCTTTCAGGTGTTCGTCGTTGACCCCCGGTACCATCACCGAGTTGACCTTCACCAGGATGCCGCGCGCGGTAAGCATCTCCAGCCCCTTCTGCTGCTGCTCGATGAGGATGCGCGCCCCGGCCCGGCCGCGGATGCGGCGGTGGTTCCAGAACACCCAGGGATAGATCTCGGCGCCGATCTCCTCGTCCAGGGTGTTGATGGTGATGGTGACGTGGTCGATGTTGTGTTTGGACAGCTCCTCCACGTGCTGCGGCAGGGAGAGGCCGTTGGTGGAGACGCACAGCTTGATGTCCGGCGCGAACTCGGCGATGCCGCGGAAGGTGGCGAAGGTGCGCTCGGGATTGGCCAGCGGGTCGCCGGGGCCGGCGATGCCCACTACCGTCATCTGCGGAATGGCCGCCGCCACCGCGATCACCTTCTTCACCGCCTGTTCCGGGTGCAGCAGCTCGGAGACCACACCGGGACGGGACTCGTTGGCGCAGTCGTACTTGCGATTGCAGTAGTTGCACTGAATGTTACAGGCCGGGGCCACCGCCACGTGCATGCGGGCGAAGTGGTGATGGGCCTGTTCGGAGTAACAGGGGTGGTTGAACACCTTCTGCCGAATCTCTTCCGGCAGGTGGGACATCTGTTGCGAGCTGCTGCCGCAGGAGGAGGCCTTGCAGCCGCCGGTCTTGCCGCTTTCGATTGGAGTGGTCGTTGCCATCGCACTGCTCCTCTGGTCTTTGCCAGTGACAGTGCAAGGCCCGTGCCCACAACATATACGATTGTTTTTATTGAATATTCATATTCGATCACAGGGCTCGTTGTGCGATAAACAACAGCGCCCACCGGTGACTTTGCAGCGTATGCGACAAGACGGCGCCATCATCGCACCGCCGCCGGGAAATGATCGGACGGCGGTCGGCGGCCCGCCGCCCCGACGCTCCGTTGGTTGGTGAAGACGGGTTTCATGGACTATCCCTACAGCAGTCGTGGTTGTCATAAACCGTTCGTATTGCTGTAACACTCCTGCAACATAACTGTTAGAAGCTGTGCGGCGACCGAATATAACGGTGGCACGACAAACGTGCCCTAACGTCATCACCACGCAAACCCAAGGAGTGCGCGATGTTCACACTGAAGAAGAGCCTTTCCTACGCCTTCGGCGCCGGCCTGTTGGTCGCGACTGCCGTCGCCAGCACCGCCGCTATGGCGGATACGCTGAACGGCGCCGGCGGCACCGCCATCTATCCGGTCCTGTCCGACTGGGCGGTTGCCTACCAGAAGCTGAGCGGTACCTCGGTCAACTACCAGGCCATCGGCTCCGGCGGCGGCATCAAGCAGATCGAATCCAAGACCGTGCCGTTCGCCAACAGCGACAAGCCGCTGACCCCCGATACCCTGGCCCAGCAGGGTCTGGTGCAGTTCCCGGGCGTCATCATCGGCATCACCCCGGTGGTCAACCTGCCGGGCGTAAAGGCCGGCGAAATGGTGCTGGACGGCAAGACCCTGGCCGATATCTATCTGGGCAAGGTCACCGAGTGGGACGCCCAGGAGATCAAGGCGCTGAACCCGAAGCTGCACCTGCCGCACACCAAGATCACCACCGTGCACCGTGCTGACGGTTCCGGCACCACCTTCAACTTCACCAACTACCTGGCCAAGGTCAGCCCCGAGTGGAAGAGCGAAGTCGGTTCCGACACCGCCGTCTCCTGGCCGGGCAACGGCGTCGGCGGCAAGGGCAATGCCGGTGTCGCCAACTACGTGCAGCGCATCCGCGGTTCCATCGGCTACGTCGAGTATGCCTACGTGATGCAGAACCACATGGCCTACACCCGCATGAAGAACATGGACGGTCACGTCGTGCGTCCTGAGCTGAAGTCGTTCCAGGCCGCTGCGGCCCATGCCGACTTCACCAAGACCAAGGACTTCTACCTGATCCTGACCAATCAGCCCGGCGCCCGCACCTGGCCCATCACCGCTGCCACCTACATGCTGATGCGTAAGGACACCCCGAAGATGGATAACGAGCGGGTGTTGAAGTTCTGCGGCTGGTTCCTGGACCATGGCCAGCGCTACGCCGAGAAGCTGGACTACGTGCCGCTGCCGTCCAACACCGTTGCGCAGATCAAGCGCTACTGGAAGACCGAGCTGGGTATCTAAGGCCGACGCCTTAACCCCGTCTCAGCGCAAACGGGCGGCCCCTTCGGGGGCCGCTTTTTTTTTGCG
>CAYQWR010000276.1:0-3187 GCA_964421235.1 uncultured Thiohalomonas sp.
CCGCCAACCCCTAATCGGCAGCAGGAACCGACGAACCTTCCATGAGCATCCTTGTCGACAAGACCACCAAAGTCATCTGCCAAGGCTTTACCGGCAAGCAGGGCACTTTTCATTCCGAGCAGGCGCTGGCTTACGGTACCCAACTGGTGGGCGGCGTGACGCCGGGCAAGGGCGGCAGTACCCATCTGGATCGGCCGGTGTTCGACACTGTGCACGACGCGGTGTCCGCCACCGGCGCCGATGCGACCATGATCTACGTGCCGGCGCCGTTTGCCGCCGACGCCATCCTGGAGGCGGCCGATGCCGGCATCGAGGTGATCGTCTGCATCACCGAGGGCATTCCGGTGCTCGACATGCTCAAGGTGAAGGCCGCGCTCAAGGGCGGCGAGGCGCGCCTCATCGGCCCCAACTGTCCCGGCATCATCACTCCCGGCGAGTGCAAGATCGGCATCATGCCCGGCGCCATCCACCGGCCCGGCCGCATCGGCATCGTCTCCCGTTCCGGCACCCTGACCTACGAGGCGGTGCACCAGACCACCGGCGCCGGCCTGGGCCAGTCCACCTGCGTCGGCATCGGCGGCGACCCGATCCAGGGACTCAACTTCGTCGACGTGCTGGGCCTGTTCGAGAACGACCCGCAGACCGAGGGCATCATCATGGTCGGCGAGATCGGCGGCAGCGCCGAGGAGGAGGCCGCCGAATTCATCCACCGGCACGTGAGCAAGCCGGTGGTCGCCTACATTGCCGGCGTCACCGCCCCCAAGGGCAAGCGCATGGGCCACGCGGGCGCCATCATCGCCGGCGGCAAGGGGACGGCGGAAGAGAAATTCGCCGCCCTCGACGGGGCCGGGGTGCACGTGGTGCGCTCGCCCGCCGAAATGGGGCAGCGCATGGCGGCGGTGTTGAAGTAGCCTGAATGGCAAAAAACATATCCACCGCAAAGGCGCAAAGGGCGCAAAGACGATGAATGCGAAAAGACGGGACGCGCCCATGGCCTGTGGCCTTGTCATTGCGCTGGCGGCAAACGCGCATGAAATCGTCACTTCGCGCGCTTCGCGTCTTGGCGCCTTGGCGTTGGATTTTATGCCGCGATGACCACGTTGCGCGTTGCCCTGGCCCAACTGAATCTGCTGGTCGGCGACGTCGACGGCAATGCCGAGCGGGTCATCGTCGCGGCGCTGCGGGCGCGCGACGAGCTGCACGCCGATGCGGTGCTGTTTCCCGAGCTGAGCCTCACCGGCTATCCCCCTGAAGACCTGTTGCTGCGCCCCGGTCTCCAGCTGCGGGTGCTGCGCGCCCTGGAGCAGGTGAAGCAGCGGGTGGGCGGGATTACGGTGGTGGTCGGCCTGCCTTACCAGGCGGCCGGCGGCAGCTACAATGCCGCTGCCGTGCTGCGCGATGGCGCGCTGCTCGGCGTCTATCACAAACAACATCTGCCCAACTACAGCGTGTTCGACGAAAAGCGCTATTTCGCCGCGGGCGGCGAGGCGTGCGTGGTGCCGATCGGCGGCATCCCGGTGGGCATCACCATTTGCGAAGACGTGTGGCATCCGGGACCGGTGGCGCAGGCGGCGGCGGCCGGGGCGCGCCTGATCTTCAATCTCAACGCATCGCCCTACCACATCAACAAGGGATTGGAGCGCGAGGAGGTGCTGCGCAAGCGCGTCGCCGAGAGCGGTCTGCCGGTGGCCTACGTCAATCTGGTCGGCGGCCAGGATGAGCTGGTGTTCGACGGCGGCTCCTTCGTGATGGACGCCATGGGCGAGGTGACCCAGCGGGCACCGGCGTTCGAGGAGTCGCTGACGCTGGCGGAGTTCGACCTGAGCGACGGGGTTGTCCACCCGCGTACGGCGGCGCGCGCCCCGACGCTTGCGCTGGAGGCCAGCGTCTATCGGGCGCTGGTACTGGGTGTGCGCGATTACGTGGAGAAGAACGGCTTTCGCGGTGTGGTGATCGGCCTCTCCGGCGGCATCGACTCGGCGCTGACCCTGGCGGTGGCGGTGGACGCCATCGGCGCCGAGCGGGTGGAGGCGGTGATGATGCCGTCGCGCTACACCGCCGACATCAGCCGGGACGACGCCGCCATCGAGGCGCAGGCGCTCGGCGTGCCCTACAGCGTGATCAGCATCGAGCCGCTGTTCGCCGCCTTCCTCGACAGTCTCAAGGAGGAATTCGCCGGCACCGGGTCCGATACCACGGAAGAGAATATCCAGGCCCGCTGCCGCGGTGTGCTGCTGATGGCCATCAGCAACAAGAAGGGCAAGATGGTCCTCACCACCGGCAACAAGAGCGAGATGGCGGTGGGCTATGCCACCCTTTACGGCGACATGGCGGGCGGTTTCGACGTGCTGAAGGACGTGCCCAAGACCCTGGTGTTTCGCCTCGCCGAGTACCGCAACACGCTCGGCTCGGTGATCCCGCAGCGGGTCATCGACCGCCCGCCCTCGGCGGAGCTGGCGCCGGACCAGAAGGACAGCGACTCGCTGCCGCCCTATCCGGTGCTCGACGCCATCCTCGAACGCTACGTCGAACGCGATCAGTGTTTGGAAGAGATCGTCGCGGCGGGTTACGATGAGCAGACGGTGCGGCGGGTGCTGCGCATGGTCGACCGCAACGAATACAAGCGGCGCCAGGCGGCCCCGGGGGTGCGTATCACGCGCCGCGCCTTCGGCCGCGATCGGCGCTATCCCATTACCTCCGGCTACGGCAAGTCGGACACGGGAATGAAAGGTTAACCATCAGAAGGGAGCCACAATGAAAAAAATCGAAGCCATCATCAAACCCTTCAAGCTCGACGACGTGCGCGAGGCGCTGTCGGAGATCGGAGTGGCCGGCATGACCGCCACCGAGGTCAAGGGCTTTGGACGCCAGAAGGGGCATACCGAGCTCTACCGCGGCGCCGAGTATGTGGTGGATTTCCTGCCCAAGGTGAAGATCGAAGTGGTGGTCAACGACGAGCAGGCCGAGGCGTGCATCGACGTCATCACCAAGACCGCGCGTACCGGCAAGATCGGCGACGGCAAGATCTTCGTCGCCAACGTCGAGCGCGTGGTGCGCATCCGCACCGGCGAAGAGGGACCGGACGCGGTATAAACAACAGGTACGAGATGCGGGGTACGAGGTGCGAGGGGATGAGTGCGCCGGGCGCACGCCGTTATTGAAATTGGTATGAGCGTAGCGAGCACAT
>CAYQWR010000277.1:0-3167 GCA_964421235.1 uncultured Thiohalomonas sp.
GGAAGCCGCGTGATGCCAGGTCCGTGACTGCCTGGTCGGCGCGTTCGCGCCCGGCGCCGTCGACGCCGCACAGATCGAGGATCACCTGGGGTGCGCCCTTGGTGCAGTGGAATTCACCCACTTCCGTTTCGATGCGCGCCTCGGTGCGCTTGCTGACCGGATCGAAGGGGGTGAACTTGAGCTGGCGATAATGGCGCAACAGCAAGGGGTCGGACAGCGATGCGATTACCGCCAAGTCAATGGCATCCTGGTTTTCAGCCTTGGAGGCGAGTGCAGCCGCCAGGTTGAGTTCGTTGACGTTGCTGGCCTCGAACAGGACCGGGTCGCCCAGAGTTAGTTTGTTCTGGGTGAGGGTGCCGGTCTTGTCGGAACAAAGGATGTCGATACCGGCCATCTCTTCGATGGATTGCAGTTTGGACACGATCGCCTTGTGCTTGGACAGCGCCTTGGCGCCGAGCGCCATGGTGACCGACAGCACCGCCGGCATTGCCACCGGTATCGATGCAATCACCAGGATCAGCACGAACTGAATGATGTGCAGGAAGTGGGAGCCGCGCATCAGTTCCACGCCGATGAGCAGCGCGCTCAGCGCTACCGCGACGGCGATCAGGAAATTGCCGATGCGCATCACCGCCTGTTGGAAGTGCGAGGTCGCGCCGGCGCTCTCCACCAGTTTGGCGGTACGACCGAAGAAGGTCTGCTCGCCGGTGGTGGTGACCTCCGCCACCATTTCGCCCTGTTTTGCGATGGTGCCGGAGAAGGCCTCGTCGCCGGGCTTCTTGTCGACCGGCAGCGATTCACCGGTAAGCGCGGACTGGTCGACGCGCAGATAGTCACCGTCTAGGAGCTTCACATCGGCAGGAATGATGTCGCCGAGACGCAGTCGAATGATATCACCCGGCACCAGATCGCGCGCAGCGACCTCGTACCAGGTTCCTTCGCGCAATGCCCGCGCCTTGAGCGCCAGCTGACTCTTAAGTGCATCGAGAGCATTGCTCGCCTTATGTTCTTCCCAAAAACCGATCACGCCGTTGATCAGCAGTAAGGACACAATCAACGACAGATCGTCCCAGTGACCCACCAGTCCTGAAAGGATGGCAGCCATCTCGATCATCCAGGGAATCGGTCCCCAGAAGTAGTGAAGAAATTTGCGTAAGGGATGGACCCGATGTTCGTATATTTCATTCGGGCCATATTGGTGTAGCCGCTGCGCCGCCTCTGCGTTGCTGAGGCCGGTAGGTGCGGAATTATTATATGGCGGTTGGACGCCGCCGTTTATTTCCAACGCGACTTCGGACATAGTTATGTTCTCCTTCGTGCCGGAGGCCCTGTGGCAAGCCTGATCCCGGCGATTGATTTAGGCTCGACTCAAACCATCAACACCTCTCTGATTGTGCAATCGATTTAGATTTAGAAGCCCGCTTCCGACACGGAATTCCTGGCTGGTTGCATCCCCTTCATTTGTGCACGCATTAGTTGCATGACGTTGCGAAGAGAAGTGTGTTTGTTTGAAGCGCGACGTTGTCTATTCGGATTGACGCCGTTCTTATACACACTGCGAATTCAGCATAGGCTGCGCACAGGTCATGCAGAATTCAAAAGTTCTGATGTCGATATAACACCGCTGTATCAATGGGCGCATTCGGCATGCATGCGTGAAATATTTGTTAGCTGGACGGAATTGCAAAGACAACGATGCGTGCTCATTGCGCAAATGAAGCGGATCAAGATGAGACTCAATGTAACGGAAATAATTCCAGCACTATCTACAGAGAGATAGAAAGATACGGATAAACATCCGCATGGGCGCGGTAAAGCAGGCGCTTCTTGCACTATGTCATGTTTGTTACAGCCGCTGCACTGCATTCAAGGCGTAAAGGTCAACGCCTATTGGTAATGCATATATGGCGTTCGATACAGTCAAATAATCTCTTCGATTACGGACGCGACCCATGCGAGTGGGTTGAGTTATCGTTAAATTGCGCTGAATGTTTCGATAAGAGGTAGTTCAGTAAGAGTGAAAGCAATTTCTGCCTCGGCCGAAATTGCTTGTTATTCGTGTTCAACAGGAAGTATGCCGGCATGCGCAAGGCATGCCTGTTCCATACGAAGCGCCGTGTTTACGGCGGTGGGTCAGGCGGTAACGATCTTTTTTCCCGCAATCTCGTTCAACATGGCGGCGAAGGCGGTATATGAAACATATGATTCCACAGAAGCCGCCGCTCAACATCAGCGTGTAGTTGGGTTGCGGATTCGCAATCAAGTGGGCCACCGCTACGACCATCAACATCCATGCGGCAAACCCAAGGGCGGTGCGGTGCATCATCCGCTTTCGTGGCGATGATGGACCAAAGAAGGTCATCAAGCCAAAGGCGGACAAAAACAGAAAGTGCTAGCCGAAATAGGGCATCTACAGACCGGTAGCCCATGGCGATCCCTTGGCGATAGGCGTCACCGCAACGACGTAGGTGAAGGCCCGGAAGAACGGCGTTGATCCGGCAAAGGGCCGTACGCGAACTGCCCTGCACCACCCTACTTGGCGATGGATAGCTCCTTGCCGCAAGTCCCGATTCACCGGTTGCGCACAGTGTTCACTACTTCGCTATGCTATGAGCTAGGCAAAGTTAGGCGATAAAGGAGACAGGCTCATGCAGATCGATCCGACGAATCATTCAACTGCGGACAATTATAAATTGCTGACGAATCTGGTGGTGCCACGCCCGATTGCGTGGGTCACCAGCCAAAATCCTAACGGCATCGTCAATCTCGCGCCGTTCAGCTTTTTTAACGCGGTCGGGAGCAACCCGCTGTACGTGATTATCAGCATCGGAAAGAACGATGCCGGCGGACCGAAGGATACTGCGCAAAACATTCAGGAAGGCGGCGAGTTTGTGGTAAATCTGGTGACGGAGGATTTGTTCGACGCCATGAACATCTCGGCGGCCGACTTTCCTCCCGGGCAAAGCGAACTGCAGGCGGCGAATCTACATGCGGCCGCTTCCGTTCGGGTCAAGCCTCCGCGGGTTGCCGAGGCGCACGCCAGTCTCGAATGTCGGCTGCACAGCGCACAGCAGCTCGGCGCAAATACGCTGATTATCGGTGAGGTGATTATGTTTCACGTCGACGATCAGCTGATCGGCCCGAATTTGCATATCAACAACTTCGCG
>CAYQWR010000278.1:0-3145 GCA_964421235.1 uncultured Thiohalomonas sp.
CGTAAGAGTAACAACACAACTTTTCACGGCGCTCGTTCCCGATACTGTCACCGAAACACTATTACCGTTGTAGACTGGGGCAGCCATGGTGGCAAGAGTGGTGGGGATTGATGTCGTTGTCGGCAATGCGTTAGCGACGTCAGCACCGTCTGTGCCAGCGGTATTAGTCGCGCAAACACCCGTCGCCGAAAGGTCACCAGCGTTCTGCTGAGCGCACAGCGCCACGGCTGTCTTCCAGCTTTCGTACGGCGTCATGATGCTCTGCCATTTGGCGCGCGTAACGTAATCCTGATACTGCGGAATGGCGATGGCCGCCAAAATACCGATGATGGCCACCACGATCATCAATTCGATAAGGGTGAAGCCCTGTTGTACCTTCTTCATGCTCTCTCTCCTTCTGCGGGTGTCTCTTCCCGGTGCGGGACAAATTTGGACATCGCCATTATTTAAGCATCTGGCGTGCCATTCAACAACCACCGCGTAAAGTGTGACGTGGTGCGCAAAATGGGCGGGATCGGGCCGCGGTAGTGACGGGCCGGTGCGGCGGGGTGTGACGTAAATTGTCACTGTGCGACGGAAATGGGCGTTGTTGTGGGTAGTGGGGTGTGGGGCGGTGGGTTTTCTAGTCCAGCCCTAGCTTCTGCAGCCGGTAGCGCAGGACGCGGAAGGAGATGCCGAGCAGCTTGGCGGCGGCGGTCTTGTTGTAGCGGGTCTGCTCCAGCGCCTTGAGGATGGCGGTCTTCTCCACGTCGTTGAGATAGGGGTCGAGCGGCACTTGGCCGGGAACCTCCAGCGCCGCCTCGGGAGGGGACGCAGCGGCGGGCAGTCGCAGGTCGTCGACGCCGATGGTGTCGCCTTCACACAGGGTGAGAGCCCGCTCCAGGATGTTCTCCAACTCGCGCACGTTGCCGGGAAAGGGATAGCGTTGCAGCGCCTGCTGCGCCGCCGGCTCCAGGTGGGGCGGGGCGATGGCGGCCTCCGCCGCGAGGCGCTGCAGGATATGGTCCACCAGGGGCGGGATGTCCGCCGGACGCTGGCGCAGACCGGGCATCGGCAGTTCGATGACGTTGATGCGATAGAACAGGTCTTCGCGGAACCTGCCCTCTTTCACCAGGGCGGCCAGGTCCTTGTGGGTGGCGGAGAGGATGCGCACGTTCACGTGGACCTCGTGCTGGGCGCCCACCGGGCGTATCGCCTTCTCCTGGATCGCCCGCAGCAGCTTGACCTGCATGTGCAGCGGCAGGTCGGCCACCTCGTCGAGGAACAGGGTGCCGCCGTCGGCGGCCTGGAACAGCCCCTCCTTGTCCGCCGTGGCGCCGGTGAAACTGCCCTTCTTGTGGCCGAACAGTTCGCTCTCCATCAGTTCGGTGGGGATGGCACCGCAGTTGACCGGGACGAAAGGTTGCGCGGCGCGGGGGCCGCGGGCGTGGATCAGGCGGGCGGCCAGCTCCTTGCCGGTGCCCGATTCGCCGCTGATGTAGACCGGTGCCTGGCTGCGGGCCAGCTTGTCGATGGTGGTGCGCACCGCCTCTATCGCCGGCGAGTCGCCGAGCAGTTGCAGCGCCTGATTCTCCGGCGGCGGTTCCGCCGTGGTGCGGGCGGTGAGACGCAGCGCCGTGTTGACCAGCTCGCGCAACACCCGCAGCTCCACCGGCTTGGTGACGAAGTCGAACGCCCCCGCCTTGAGTGCCTCGATGGCGCTGCTCATGCTGCCGTGGGCGGTGATCACCGCCACCGGCAGCTGCGGGCAGCTGCGCTGGATGTGGCGCACCAGCTCCAGGCCGTCGCCGTCGGGCAGGCGCATGTCGGTGAGACAGAGGTCGAAGCCGCCGTCCGCCAGCAGCCGTTCGGCCTCGCCGAGGGTCGCGGCGGAACGGGCGTCGATCTGCATCCGCGCCAGGGTCAGCTCCAGCAGTTCGCGGATGTCGGGTTCGTCGTCGACGACGAGGGCTAGGTAGCGCGGTTCCTTGGTCATCGTGCCCAGTCAGGTCCAATGGTCATGGTTTGGCGAATAGTATCCGAAATTGGGTCCCGCCGTCGGGCGGCGGCGCGTATATCAGTTTGGCGCGGTTGTATTCGGCCAGTTCGCGGGCGATGTAGAGACCCAGGCCGGTGCCCTGCGGGTCGGTGGTGAAAAACGGGTCGAAGATGTGGGGGCGCACCTCGGCGGCGATCCCCGCTCCGTGGTCGCGCACCGCCAGCACCGTCGCGCCGTCGGCGCCGCGGTCGACGGCGATCTCCACCTTGGGTGAGCCGTCCGCCGGCGCGTGGCGCTGCGCGTTCTGGCACAGGTTCCACAGGATCTGGTGCAGATGGCCGGTGTCGAAGCGCACCGTTGCCTCCTCGTCGGGTGCATGCAGAGCGATGTCGGCCGGTGCGAGCCCGCTGGTGGTGCAGAATTCGGTGATGAAGCGCTTCAGCCAGGGAACCAGCAGGAAGGATTCCGGTGCCGCGTTGCCCCGCCGTCCCAACTGCAGCACGTTCTCGACGATGGCATTCACCCGCTTCGACTGGTCGAGGATGATCCGCACCAGACGCACGTCGCCGGCCTCCAGCGCCGGTGACTCGCCCAGCAGTTCGCCGGCGTGGCTGATGGCGCCCAGCGGGTTGCGGATCTCGTGGGCGATGCTGGCGCTCAGCCGTCCGAGCGAGGCCAGTTTGAGCTGCTGTACCTGTTGCGAAGCGGCCTCGGCATCCTCCAGGAAGATCAGGGTGGCGCCCTGGCGATCCTCGCCCAGCGGCATGAAGCGCGGCAGGAGCGGTTGTTGCGCGTTGTTCAGCTCCAGGACCCGGGCGCTGCCGGTCCGGCCCACGCGCCAGTCGGTCAGCTGCTGGTACAGCTCCGGCGCCATGGTATGGAGGTGCATCTGCTGCGGCACCGCGCCGCCCAGCCGGGCGCGCGCCGTGCTGTTGGTCAGGCGGATATGGTTGTCGCCGTCGACCACCAGGATGCCGGTCTGCAGATTCTCGATGATGTACTGGGCCAGCTGCGCCATGTTGGCCAGGTCGACGCCGCGGCGGGCCGCCAGCGCCTCGCTCTCGCGGATGCGCCGCGCCAGGGTGTGGGCCAGGATGGCGGTGGCGAACAGGGTCGCGCCGAGCATGCCGGCCTGGGGGTAGCTGATCTGTTCGCCGGGGCCTGACA
>CAYQWR010000279.1:0-3139 GCA_964421235.1 uncultured Thiohalomonas sp.
GACGTATCACCGTGCTCATCCTCTACCGCCGTATCGGCGAACAGATCGTCATCGGTCAGGATATCCGCATCTCGGTACTCGATTGCCGCGGAAAGCATATCCGCATCGGTATCGATGCGCCGATGAAACAGCATGTGCGCCGGGCAGAACTTCCGCCGCTTGACGAGGCGTCGCCGGCTATGAAACAAGTGACAAACGGCGATAAGACACCTTCCTGACGGCATCTTTCCGTATAACGTCTGTGGGCGACATTGCGCTGCGCAGTAAAAATGGAACACGGCGAACAGTTTAGTTCGCTGCTATCTTGCTGCAACTTATATATGGATTACGTTCGACTGAAAATTGATACCCGCAATGCTATACGGAATCGATATCTCCCACTTTATATACTGGGGGCTACTCAGTCTCGATACACAATGCCCCGCGAACCTTGCCACAACCTGTTTCGCAGACTAGCCACCGCTGCTGCGATGCATCCAGGCCAAAGCGGGACCAGCGACCGCTGAACCGTTGCCATTCGCCGGCCAGGGCCAATTGCACCACAAGAGCTGCCACGCCGGTATCGCCGAAGGCATCGCTGATGCGGGTCAGCGGAGGGATGTTGTTCACCGGTTCGGGTGCCGAAACCACACCCAACGCGACGGCCTTCCGATAGCGTTCCGGAATGGTCACTGTCCATAGCGCTTTTGTCGTCTGCCACCACTCCAGTTCACCTTCGGTATCGGAGCGCAGATCGGCAAATACATGTTCACACTGGTCGATCCTGAATCCCGCCTGTGTACACGCTGCGCGAATTGCATCGCCCAGCCCACGCATCGCGGCTTCGTCGGCCCTTCCGTCGTGCGGCTCTTCCTTGATGGCCGCAGCCTTGAGCAGGACCTTGCCGCCTCTGTCGCCAGCCGCCGCACGGCGCAGCAGGACAAAGGCCGCCGCTTCGCCCGGCGCAATACCGCCCTTGCCCTTCAATTGCAGCCGCTGCTGCTGGAGCATATCGAGCATGGTGACCGGATCGATCAGCGAGTCCACTGCGCCGAGCATCACCCAGTCCACTTTGCCGGTCGAGACATTGTCCATTTCTCGCAACAGCACCGTCATAGCGCCCTGCTCTACAGCCGCCACCTGAACGCCTGTTGCCTTTGCGGCCGGCAACGAGTCGGACAAGGCGCGCGCTATGGCAACAGGGTCCAGTTGTCTGCTCCTGGCCGATCCTACCGGTGGCAGCATAAGGATCACCTTCCCCTGGCCGGGCGGAACCGCGCCGCTGTCCGCCGTCATGTCGCTGCAGAGCGTTTCTACCAATTCGATGATGCGCTGCTGCAACGGCAGCGCTTCGTGCAACCCTTCCCAAGGGGCATACATCACCGCGATAGCTTTGCCGGAAGTATCATCGGGACAGGCCAGGGTTGGATGGGGGCGTAATGCCGACACTTGGTCGGCCACGGCCCCCAACGCGGCGGCGGGACCGCTTCCGGCCGCTGTCACGCACCAGGCGCCTGCCAGTTCGACCGCTGTCGTTACGGCATTCATACCACCTCCTGCTGCTCGGCTTCGGCGTCACGCAGCAGCACCCAACCGCTGCGCGTGTCGGCCCGCCGCCAGGGGATGGCGCCCCGCCAGAGCAGCGAGACGGTGCGCAGCTCAGTGTCGACAAGAAGGGTATCGCAAGCGAGGGACACCGGAGAAAGCTCGCCCTCCAGCGACAGGTGGGCCTCCGGTCGTAGTCGGGGCAAACGCAAAGTGACCGGTGCGTCCCCCAGTTCCTGAAAGAAACCACGCAGTGTCAGCGTCTCGTCGCCGACAAAAGGTTTGGGGAAGCGCTGATCCGGCGGCGCGCAGTTAAACAGTATCGGTGACGGTTCGCGCTGGTAGGGACAGAGTCCGGCGGCCAAAGCCTCCTCATCGACGTTCTCGGCCTCGCTACGCCGCGGCTGCCAGCCCGCGGCAATGGGACCATACCCGGACGGTTCGGGGTGATCCGAGGGTTTGGTGATAAAGGCGGGAGCTTTCTCGATCCGCGCCATCTCCTGGCCATTGGCAACACGGCCATATTTTGCGAAGCCAAGCCCCACGGGATTGCGCGCTTCCAACGCGTGGCGTGCCTGATCGATTCCTCCGTAAGCATACTCATAGCGAATCGGCGTGGGCTCCATCGGTTCGGGATCGCCCGGTAACATCATGAGCAACTTACGCTGCCAGTGGCGGCGGCCGGTAATCCTCAGTGACTTCAACCAGCGTCGTCCATCGGCAAACACCAGTGCGACCTCGGTCTTGACCGCGCGGATGTCTCTGCCTGCGGGATAGGCGGTCCCCGACAACAACAGTTCACCGCCTGCCTTGAACGGAACGATGTCGCTCGCCGCCGCCAATCCGCTCATCAAAGCGTCGCCATGGTGCCGCTCCGAGGTTTCCATCTCGACACCATATTCCGCGCTCAGGACGCCGCGCATATCGAACCGGAATCCTGCCTTGACCACCACGGTCATCTGGTGGCGTCTGTCGCGTCCCCACCCCGCATAGACCCCGGCCGTCCATGGCGACTCATTTATCAGATCGAGCACGAAAAGAATCCTCCCTGTCTCATCATATGCGCCTGGCCCGGCGCACTGTTCCTATGACGTCACTTCCTACTGCGTCACTGCCTGCTTCGATGCGAAATGCCCGCGCTCCCAGGCGTCGCGCTCCGACAGTTCTTCCGGAAGATCCGGTTCCGCCCTGGCGAAGCCCTGCAATACCGACAAGCGGCGCACGATCCAATCTTCGTGATGAATATTCATATCCCGGTGCCCCGACAACACCGCGAGGGCAAACAAGTCCCGCGACCGTCGGCCACTCCAGCGTCGGCAGGCATCCACCACGTTGTCGGCATTCATACCCTTGCCGAACAGCACACGGCTATCCGCCGCAAACCGGTTGCGATGAGTGTGCCACCAACCCGCCGCCCATTCCGTATCGGGCAGCGTGCCGCCGCCTTGCGCACCGCCGGCCTCCGCCACCTCCATGCGAGGACGCTGCGGTAGAGTTTCGCCGGTCATCCAGAACCAGGCCTGCGCGGCACACTCGGCCGATTCCGGTCGCTCCATGGCATGCAGAATTTCCGACATCACCTCGGGATAGCCAAGAAGCGCCAACAACATCAACC
>CAYQWR010000280.1:0-3076 GCA_964421235.1 uncultured Thiohalomonas sp.
TCGCCGACTGGTTCGAGACCCTGGCCAAGGCGGAGCGCTCCCACGCCAACCGCTACCAGAAGGCGCTCAACGAGATGGACTGATCGCCGCTGGGCCGGGGCGTCGCCCCGGCCCCTTTTCATCGCGGCACTACAACAAGGAACCGATGATGGCCACCAAAGAAGGCAACCTGGAAGCGCCCACCCGCCACCCGCTGGACTGGAACAATCCCGAGTTCTACGACGAAGCGGCGCTGCTGACGGAGATGGAACGGGTGTTCGAGGTCTGTCACGGTTGCCGCCGCTGCGTCAGTCTGTGCCACTCGTTTCCCACCCTGTTCGATCTGGTGGACGAATCGGAATCGATGGAGGTGGACGGCGTCGGCAAGGACGACTACTGGAAGGTGGTCGACCACTGCTACCTGTGCGACCTCTGCTATATGACCAAGTGTCCCTACGTGCCGCCCCACGAGTGGAACCTGGATTTCCCGCACCTGATGCTGCGCGCCAAGGCGGTCAAATATAAAAAGGGCGACGTCAAGCTGCGCGACCGCATCCTCACCAGCACCGTCGCCGTGGGCAACTTCGCCGGCCTGCCCATCGTCGCCGGCGTGGTCAACGCCGTGAACAAACTGCCGCCCGCGCGCAAGGCGCTGGAGGCCACGATGGGCGTGAGCGCCGAGGCGCGCCTGCCCGAATTCCACAGCAACACCCTGAAGAAGCGCCTCAAGGATCATCGCAGTGCCGTCCAGCCCGAAGCGGCCGGCCGCACCAGCGGCAAGGTGGCCCTGTTCGCCACCTGCTACATCAACCGCAACGAACCCGGCCCCGGTGAAGACCTGGCCGCGGTCTACGAACACAACGGCATCCCGCTGATCCTGGCCAACGAGACCCACTGCTGTGGCATGCCCAAGCTGGAGCTGGGCGACCTCGAAGCGGTGGCCGCCGCCAAGCACGCCAACATCCCGCTGCTGGCGCGCCTGGTGGACGAGGGCTACGACCTCACCGCCCTGATCCCCTCCTGCGTGCTGATGTTCAAGCAGGAACTGCCGCTGATGTACCCGGACGACCCCGACGTGCTCAAGGTGAAGAACGCCTTCTTCGACCCGTTCGAATACCTGATGCTGCGCCACAAGGAGGGCAAGCTGCGCACCGACTTCCAACAGGGGCTGGGCAAGGTGGCCTATCACGCCGCCTGCCACCAGCGGGTGCAGAACATCGGCCCCAAGACCCGCGAGACCCTCGCCCTGATCCCCGACACCGAAGTGGAGATCATCGAGCGCTGTTCCGGCCACGACGGCACCTACGCGGTGAAAAAGGAGTTCCACGAATTCGCGGTGAAGATCGCCCGGCCGGTGGCGAGCCGCGTGCAGAAGATCGAGGCCGATCACTACGGTAGCGACTGCGCCATGGCCGGCCATCACATCGAAGAAGTCCTGGCCAACGGCAAAGCGGCGGAACATCCCATCAGCCTGCTGCGCCGGGCGTATGGGATATGAAAGAATGTTGCACCGCAGAGACACAGAGTACGCAGAGAAAATATTATATGGCGATGTAGGCTGGAGTTAGCGTAGCGATGTCCAGCAAGGCCTGTCGAAACGATTATCGTCATAGACAACGGATTAGTGATAACAGAATAGGCAGGGATTCGACGACAGCGGGTTTGCACAGGTGTAATGCTGAACAGCGCAACAAGGTAACAACGGCGCATAATAACTCGGTGTACTCTGCGTCTCTGCGGTGAGAATTACTATCTGCGACAGAAGGAGAAGGGAAATGGCGAACGAAGGTTATCACGAACCCATCGAGCATCTGAGTCACGAAACCCGCGACATGCATCGCGCCATCGTCTCGCTGATGGAGGAGCTGGAGGCGGTGGATTGGTACAACCAGCGCATGGAGGTCTGCAGCGACCCTGAACTGCGCGCCATCCTCGGCCACAATCGCGACGAGGAGAAGGAGCACGCCTCCATGATCCTGGAGTGGATCCGCCGCAAGGATCCGAAGTTCGACCACGAACTGAAAGACTACCTGTTCACCGACAAACCCATCGCGCATGAATAGAGGCAGGGGATGGAAATGAGCAAGCTGACACGCGCCGATCTCTACAGCCTGGAGAAGTACGCCGAGATCCGCCCGCAGTTCCGCGAGCGGGTGATGGAGCACAAGAAGAACCGCCGCCTCGCCATTGGCGAACACGCGGCGCTCTACTTTGAAGACGCTCTCACCATGCAGTATCAGGTGCAGGAGATGCTGCGCATCGAACGTATCTTCGAGGCCCACGGCATCCAGGAAGAGCTCGACGTCTACAATCCGCTGATCCCCGACGGCATGAACTGGAAGGCCACCTTCATGATCGAATATGCCGACGAGGGCGAGCGCCGCCAGGCGCTGGCCGCGATGGTCGGCATCGAAAAGGCGCTGTGGATGCAGGTGGAAGGCTGCGACAAGGTCCATCCAATCGCCAACGAAGACCTGGAGCGCGAGACCGACGAAAAGACCGCCTCGGTCCACTTCGTCCGCTTCGAACTCAGCGCCGAAATGGCCGCCGCCGCCAAACGCGGCGCCGCCATCAAGGCTGGCATCGATCACCCGGCCTACACGGAAGAGGTAATCGTCCCCGAGCCAGTCCGCGCCGCCCTGGTCGGCGACCTTCAATGACAAGAACCGTTAACCACGGGGAACACTGGGAACACGGGGAAACTGTTTATGCGCGTCTTGTTGAGACGGCGTACCCTGCGCCCCTTGTCGCTAATGATTCGTATGAAGACGGTTTGATGCTGACAATTCCCGTCGCAATAACGCGGTGACACATGCAGATAAATTCTTACCCGGTACCTATATTCCCCGTGCGCCCCGTGTTCCCCGTGGTTAGATATTCTTAGGGGCCGGCGCGGTGAATATTCGGGATTTGAAGTATCTGGTCGCGGTCGCCGATCTGCGCCACTTCGGCAAGGCCGCCGAGGCCTGCTTCGTCAGCCAGCCGACCTTGAGCGGTCAATTGAAAAAACTGGAGGAGGAACTGGGCGTGGTGCTGTTCGAGCGCAGCGCCCGCTCGGTGGTACCGACCCCCGCCGGTGAACGGATTATCGAACAGG
>CAYQWR010000281.1:0-3052 GCA_964421235.1 uncultured Thiohalomonas sp.
CGCCCGAGTAAATGGGCAAGGCCTCGCTCAACATGAATTCCATGCTGAAATACGCGACGCCGCTCAGCGGGGCCTGCGGGTAGGTCTGCTGAAACCAGCCTGGCGCCTCCGCCGCTTCCCGCCGGGCCTGCACCAGCGCATCGATGCGGTTGCGGAACGCGGGATCGGCCAGAACACCCTGGAGTTTCTCCCGCGATACCGTCTACAGCACAACCCAAGGGTTATGGGTAAATTCCCACAGCGCGGGATCCAGCTGCCGCCACACCTGGTCGGTGGCGTGATTCCACGCCGACCGCAGGTCCAACGCCAGCTCGGCCAGGGCATCGTATCCCTCGATATCCGATGGCAAAAGGCGCTCCTTAGGGTGGCCGGCTCGTGCTTGTTCGCTCATCGCCTCTCCTTCACCATTTCCCTCACCGCCTTCCGGCGGCTAAGGGGACGCCGCCAGAGCGGCATTGACGATCGCCTGTGCCTCCGCCAGGATGCGGTGCAGATGATCCGCCCCGCGGAAGCTCTCCGCATAGATCTTGTAGATGTCCTCGGTGCCCGACGGGCGCGCCGCGAACCAGCCGCTTTCGGTCATCACCTTCAAGCCGCCGATGGGCGCGCCGTTGCCGGGGGCCTGGGTGAGGATGCTCTGGATTTTCTCGCCCGCCAGCTCTGATGACACTATCTGCCGTGGCGACAGTTTCGCCAAGCTTTGTTTTTGCGCCGGCGTCGCCGGCGCCTCGACGCGGTCGTAGACAGGATCGCCGAATTCGTGTGTCAACTCGCGGTAGATGTCTCCGGGATCGCGGCCCAGGCGCGCGGTGATCTCCGCCGACAGCAGGGCCGGGACGATGCCGTCCTTGTCCGTGGTCCAGACACTGCCGTCCCGGCGCAAAAAAGAGGCGCCCGCGCTCTCTTCCCCGCCAAACCCGAGCGAGCCGTCGAGCAGGCCGTCGACGAACCACTTGAAACCGACCGGCACCTCATGGAGCTTGCGGCCGAGCTTTGCCGCGACGCGATCGATCATCCGGCTGCTGACCAGGGTCTTGCCCACCGCCGCATTCTTGCTCCACTGCGGCCGGTGCTGAAAGAGATAGAAGACGGCGACGGAAAGATAATGGTTGGGCGGCAGCAGGCCCGTGCTGCGGGTAACGATGCCGTGCCGGTCGTGATCGGTGTCGCAGGCGAAGGCGATGTCGTAGCGGTCCTTGAGGCCGATCAGGCTCTGCATGGCGTAGGGCGAGGACGGATCCATGCGTATCCGCCCGTCCCAATCGACCGTCATGAAGCGGAAGGTCGGATCGACCACCTCGTTGACGACGCTGAGATTCAAACCGTAGCGCTCGGCAATGGGGCCCCAGTAATGCACCCCGGCGCCGCCGAGCGGGTCCACGCCCATTTTGATGCCCGCGCCGCGTATCGCGTCCATATCGATCACGCTGCCGAGATCGCTGACATAGGCGTTAAGAAAATCGTGGCGGTGCGTAGTCGCGGCGCGCCGGGCCTGCTCGAAAGAAATGCGTTTTACGTCATGCAGGCCGCTTTTGAGTAACGCATTGGCCCTGGCTTCGATCCAGCCCGTGACCTCGTTGCCCGCCGGCCCGCCGTTGGGCGGGTTGTACTTGAAGCCGCCGTTGTCGGGCGGGTTGTGTGACGGCGTGATGACGATGCCGTCCGCCAGACCCGCGCTGCGGCCGCGATTGTAGGTCAGGATGGCGTGGGAGATCACCGGGGTGGGCGTGTATTCGTGCTTGTCCGCCAGCATGACTTCCACGCCGTTGGCCGCCAGCACTTCCAGCGCGCTGGCAAACGCCGGTTCGGAAAGCGCGTGGGTGTCGATGCCCAGATACAAGGGGCCGTCGATCCCCTGGCGCCGGCGGTAGTCGCGGATGGCTTGCGTGATGGCCAGGATATGCCATTCGTTGAAACCGGCATCGAAGGCGGAACCACGATGCCCCGAGGTGCCGAACGCGACCCTTTGCGCCGGCACCGCGGCATCGGGTTGCTTGCTGTAGTAGGCCGTGATGAGTCTGGGCACGTCGACCAGCAGCGCCGCCGTGGCCGGCTTGCCCGCCAAGGGGCTTATCTTCGGTTCCGCGGGCGTCGCGGAACTCACTACGCACCTCCGCCGGCGCGGAGCAGCGCCTCGGCCCGCGCGCACACCGCGTCGATGGTAAAACCGTATTTGTCCAGCAAGACCGCGGCCGGCGCGGAGGCGCCGAAGCGTTCCACGCCGAGCATGGCACCGCGCGCGCCGGTATAACGTTCCCAGCCTTGCGCCACGCCCAGTTCGACCGCGAGCCGCGTGCCGACCGCGGGCGGCAGCACCGCGTCGCGTTCGGCCTGGGGCAGGGCCTCGAACAATTCCCAGCTCGGCATCGAGACGCAGCGCACGGCGATGCCCTGCCCTTGCAGGCGTTCCGCCGCCGCCACGATCAAGCTGACCTCGGAGCCGCTGGCGATGAGGATCAGATCGGGCTTGCCGTTGGGGGCATCGTTCAACACATAGGCGCCGCGCCGCAATCCCTCCGCCGCGGCGTAACGACTGCGGTCGAGGGTGGGCACGTGCTGCCGGGTCAGGACCAGCAGCACCGGCCGGTCGCGCGTCTCCAGCGCGACGCGCCAGGCGACCGCGGTTTCGTTGGCGTCGCCGGGGCGGATCACGACCAGGTTCGGAATCGCCCGCAGGCTCGCCAGTTGCTCCACCGGTTGATGGGTGGGGCCGTCCTCGCCGACGGCGATGCTGTCGTGGGTGAACACGTGCACCACGTGCAGCCCCATCAATGCCGCCAGCCGGATCGACGGACGCATATAGTCGGAGAAGATCAGAAAGGTGGCGCCATAGGGGATAAAGCCGCCGTGGGCGGCGAGGCCGTTGACGACGGCGCCCATGGCGTGTTCGCGCACGCCGAAGTGCAGGTTGCGTCCGGCATAGCTCCAACCACCGCCATCGGAGCCTTGTTCATCCGCGTCTTTCATAGGAGGATCGAAATCACCCAGGCCCTTCAAGGCCGTTTTCGTCGACGGGTCGAGGTCGGCCGAGCCGCCGGTCAGCGCCGGCAGT
>CAYQWR010000282.1:0-1293 GCA_964421235.1 uncultured Thiohalomonas sp.
GGCAGTCCACGTGCGCGTAGTGGCGCGTGTCGGACTCGTACTCCACGTGCGCCGTCGAAATCGTGATTCCACGCGCCTTCTCTTCCGGTGCCGCGTCGATCTGGTCGTACGCCTTCGACTCACCGCCAAACTTCTTCGCCTGGCACACCGTCAGCGCCGCCGTCAGCGTCGTCTTGCCATGGTCGACGTGACCAATCGTACCGACGTTTACGTGCGGCTTATTACGCTCGAATTTTTCCTTGGACACGATCGTTATCCCCTATGCTGAATACTGGATTGAACTGTTCTTTAGGAGGCTTTCTTGATGATTGCCTCAGCCACGTTCGCCGGAGCTTCCTGATACTTCTTGAACTCCATCGAGTAGGTGGCGCGACCCTGCGTCTGTGAACGCAGCGAGGTCGAATAACCAAACATTTCGGACAATGGAACTTCGGCGCGCAGCACCTTGACGCCGGCGTTGTCGTCCATGCCGAGAATCATGCCGCGGCGACGGTTCAGATCGCCCATCACGTCGCCCATATATTCCTCAGGCGTCTCCACCTCAACCGCCATAATCGGTTCGAGCACGGCAGGATTGGCTTTCAGTGCACCTTCCTTGAAACCCATCGAACCGGCGATCTTGAACGCCATTTCGTTGGAGTCCACATCGTGGTAGGAGCCGTCGAACAGGGTAACCTTGACGTCCACCACCGGATAACCGGCGACGACACCGTTCTGCATCTGCTCCTGAATGCCCTTGTCCACCGCCGAGATGTACTCGCGCGGCACGGCACCGCCGACGATGGCGTTGACGAACTCGTAACCCTTGCCGGCTTCCTGCGGTTCGAGCTTGAGCCAGACGTGACCATACTGGCCGCGACCACCGGACTGGCGCACGAATTTGCCTTCCTGCTCCAGCGATTTGCGGATGGTCTCGCGGTAGGCCACCTGCGGCGCACCGACATTGGCCTCGACCTTGAATTCACGCCGCATACGGTCGACCAGGATCTCCAGGTGCAATTCACCCATACCGGAGATGATGGTCTGGCCGGACTCTTCGTCGGTGCGGACGCGGAAGGACGGGTCTTCCTGGGCCAGTTTGTTCAACGCCAGGCCCATCTTTTCCTGGTCGCTCTTGGTCTTCGGCTCCACGGCGACGGAAATAACCGGCTCCGGAAACTCCATGCGCTCCAGCACGACCGGCTTGTCCAGCGAGGAGAGCGTGGTACCGGTGATGACATCCTTCAAACCGACGCAGGCAGCAATTTCACCCGCGCGGATCTCCTTGAGCTCCTCACGGTTGTTGGCATGCAT
>CAYQWR010000282.1:1303-3026 GCA_964421235.1 uncultured Thiohalomonas sp.
CAGGATACGACCGATACGCTCCTTGCCGCCGTTCTGCGAATTGTAGACGCTGTCGCCGGAGGAGAGCGCACCGGAGTAGACACGCACAAAGGTCAGCGTACCGACAAACGGATCGGTCATGATCTTGAACGCCAGCGCGGAGAACGGTTCGTCGTCGGAGGAGTGACGCTCCACCGGCTCTTCTGTCTTGGCGTCGAGACCCTTGATAGCGGGAACCTCGGTCGGCGCCGGCAGATAGTCGATCACCGCATCCAGCATCGCCTGCACACCCTTGTTCTTAAAGGCGGAGCCGCACAGCATCGGCACGATTTCCAATGCGATGGTGCGCTTGCGCAGGGCCAGCTTGATCTCTTCCTCGGAGAGGTCGCCCTCTTCCAGGTACTTCTCCATCAACTCCTCGGATGCCTCGGCGGCAGCCTCGACCATCTTCTCGCGCCACTCATCCGCCGTAGCCTGCAGCTCGGAGGGAATATCACCGTAGGTAAAAGTCATACCCTGATCGGCTTCGTTCCAGATGATGGCCTTCATCTTGACCAGATCGATCACGCCCTTGAAATTGTCTTCCGCACCGATGGGTACCTGGATCGGTATCGGATTGCCGCGCAGGCGCTCGCGCATCTGGCGCTCGACCTTGAAGAAGTCGGCACCGGCGCGGTCCATCTTGTTGACGAAGGCGATGCGCGGCACGTGGTACTTGGTCGCCTGGCGCCACACCGTCTCGGACTGCGGCTGTACACCGCCGACCGCACAGTAAATCATGCAGGCACCGTCCAGCACGCGCATGGAACGCTCCACCTCGATGGTGAAGTCCACGTGGCCCGGGGTGTCGATAATGTTGATGCGGTGCTGCGGGTACTGCTGGCTCATGCCGGACCAGAAGCAGGTGGTGGCAGCGGAGGTGATGGTGATGCCACGCTCCTGCTCCTGCTCCATCCAGTCCATGGTCGCCGCACCGTCGTGCACCTCGCCAATCTTATGGCTGATACCGGTATAGAACAGGACACGCTCGGTCGCAGTGGTCTTGCCGGCATCGATATGCGCGGAGATACCAATGTTGCGGTAGCGTTCAATAGGGGTGGTACGGGCCACGACGTGTTCCTCTCAAATTACCAGCGGTAGTGGGCGAAGGCCTTGTTGGCCTCGGCCATGCGATGCGTGTCTTCACGCTTCTTCACGGCGGTCCCCTTCTGCTCATAGGCGTCCAGGATCTCGCCGGCCAGGCGCATACCCATGGACTTCTCGCCACGCTTACGCGCGGAATCAACCAGCCAGCGCATCGCCAGCGCAACACCGCGGTCCGAGCGCACCTCGATGGGTACCTGATAAGTGGCACCACCGACGCGACGGGATTTCACTTCCACCATCGGGCGGATGTTATCCAGCGCCTTCTCGAACACTTCGAGCGGCTCGCCCTTGTTCTTCTCGCTGATGCGGTCCAGCGCGCCGTAGACGATCTTCTCGGCGACGGCCTTCTTGCCGCTCAGCATCAGGATGTTGATGAAGCGGGACAGCGTCTTATTGCCGAACTTCGGGTCCGGCAACACGTCGCGCTTGGTGGCTCTTGCTCTTCTAGACATAACCCGTAGCCTTTAACTATTAGGATTTCGGACGCTTGGCGCCGTACTTGGAACGACCCTGCTTGCGGTCCTTGACGCCGGAGGTGTCGAGGGTGCCGCGCACGGTGTGGTAACGCACGCCCGGCAGGTCCTTGACGCGGCCGCCG
>CAYQWR010000283.1:0-3024 GCA_964421235.1 uncultured Thiohalomonas sp.
GTCGCTTGTTACTTGTCACTGGTTTCCTGCGGCTTCCATCTGCGCGGCGCGGTGCAGCTGCCGGCGGCGATGGCGCGCACCCAACTGACCGGCACGCCGGCGCGCAGCGCGCTGGCCGACGACATCACGGCGGCGCTGGAGCTGGCCGGCGTGCAGGTGGTGCAGGACGACGCGGGGGCGGTGCTGGACATCACCCAGGAGCAGAGCGGTCGCCGGCTGCTCAGTGTCGACAATCTGGGCCGCGCCAGCGAGTACGAACTCTCCTACCGACTCGGCTACGAACTGCGAGCCCCGACGCCGATCGACGCCGCCGCCAATCCCAAGCTGAAGCCCAAGGTCTGGGTGCCGGCGCAGGTGGTGACGGTGACGCGCGATTTCGTCTTCGATCCCAACAACGTCTTGAGCTCGGGCGACGAGGAGACGCAGATTCGCAGCGAGATGCGCCGCAGCGCCGTGCGCCAGATGCTGGTGCGGCTACAGGCGCAGCTGCGGGACAAGGAGCTCAAGTGAGGCTGCGGGCGGAACAGCTTGCCGCCGACCTGGGCAAGCGTCTGCTGCCGATCTATCTGGTGAGCGGTGATGAGCCGTTGCAGGTGAACGAGGCCGCCGACGCCATTCGTGCCGCGGCACGCGCCCAGGGATTCGGCGAGCGCCAGGTGTTGCAGGCGGAGGCGGGTTTCGACTGGTCCAGCCTCGCCGCCGCCGGCGACAGCCTGTCGCTGTTTGCCGAACGCAAGCTGATTGAGCTGCGCCTGCCCTCCGCCAAACCCGGCGACGCAGGCAGCAAGGCGCTGGTGGCCTACGCGGAGCGGCCGGCGCCGGACGACCTGCTGCTGATCGTCTGCGGCAAGCTGGAAAAGGCCCAACAGAACGGCAAGTGGTTCAAGGCGCTGGATGCGGCCGGGGCGGTGATTCAGATCTGGCCGGTGGAGCCGCGCGCCCTGCCCGGCTGGGTCCGCCAGCGCCTGGCGGCGCGCGGTCTCGAGGCGACGCCGGAGGCGGTGGCGCTGCTGGCCGAGCGGGTGGAGGGCAACCTGTTGGCGGCGGCGCAGGAGGTGGAGAAGCTGGTGCTGCTCTACGGCAGCGGCGCGCTGGACGCCGACACGGTGCGCGCGGCGGTGTCCGATTCCGCCCGTTACGACGTGTTCGAGCTGGCCGACACCGCATTGGGCGGGGACGCCGCGCGTTGCGCCCGCATCCTCCAGGGGTTGCGCGGCGAGGGCAGCGAACCGGTGCTGATCCTGTGGGCGCTGGTGCGCGAGGTGCGCGCCCTGGCGCTGATCGCGGCGGCGGCGGAGGGGGGCGCGGCGCTCGATTCCCTGTTGCAGCGGCACCGGGTATGGGACAAACGCAAACCGCTCTACCATGCCGCCCTGAAGCGGCACAACGCGCGGCGCTGGCGTCTGCTGTTGCGCCGCGCTGCCCGTCTGGACCGCATCGTCAAGGGGGCCGAGCCGGGTAACCCCTGGGATGAGCTGTTACAATTGAGCCTGCTAATCGCAGGCGTTAGGATAGTTTGAAAACGGGGCGGAGATAGCCGGGGAGCGGCCCACGACGGGTGGACGCCGCTGGTGCCACATCTGCTGTTTCGTTGCCCTGGAGTTGTCGACAAGCGGACGGACATGAACATTCAAGACTACATGCAGCAGCTCGGCCAGCGCGCGCGCGCGGCATCGCGCGCCATGGCGCGCGCCGACACCAACGCCAAGAATGGCGCCTTGCAGGCCATTGCCGATGCCCTGCTGGACGACGAGGCGTCGCTGCTCGCCGCCAACCGCAAGGATATGGAGCTGGGCAAGACCATGGGGCTCGACGCCGCCATGCTCGACCGCCTGGAGCTGACGCCCACGCGCATCGTCGCCATGGCCGAGGGGCTGCGCCAGGTTGCCGCACTGCCCGACCCGGTCGGGCAGATTGCCGAGATGAACTACCGTCCATCGGGCATTCAGGTGGGCCGGATGCGGGTACCGCTGGGGGTCATCGGCATCATCTACGAATCGCGCCCCAACGTGACCGCCGACGCCGCCGCCCTGTGCATGAAGTCGGGCAATGCCGCGATCCTGCGCGGCGGTTCCGAGGCGCTGCACTCCAACCAGGCCATTGCCGACTGCATCAGGCGGGGGCTGCAGCAGGCGGGCCTGCCGGCCGACGCGGTGCAGGTGGTGGAGACGCCGGACCGCGCCGCCGTGGGCGAGCTGATCACCATGAAACAGTACGTGGACGTGATCGTGCCGCGCGGCGGCAAGTCGCTGATCGAACGCATCAGCGAGGAGGCGCGGGTTCCAGTGATCAAGCACCTGCACGGCATCTGCCACGTCTACGTGGACGACAAGGCGGACCTGGAGAAGGCGACCGCCATCGCCTTCAACGCCAAGACCCACCGCTACGGCGTCTGCAACGCCATGGAGACGCTGCTGGTGGCCGAGGGGGTGGCCGAGCAGCTGCTGCCGGAGCTGGGGGCGATGTACCACGAGAAGGGGGTGGAGCTGCGCGGCTGTCCCACCGCCTGCCGTATCCTGCCCTATGCCGAAGCGGCGACCCTGGAGGACTGGGACACCGAATACCTGGCGCCGATCCTGGCGGTGCGGGTGGTGAAGGATCTGGACGAGGCCATCGAGCACATCTACCGCCACAGCTCCGGCCACACCGACGCCATCGTCACCGAGGACCTGGGACGGGCGCGCCGCTTCCTCGCCGAGGTGGACTCCAGCTCGGTGATGGTCAACGCCTCGACCCGGTTCGCCGACGGTTTCGAATATGGACTAGGCGCCGAGATCGGTATCTCCACCGACAAGATCCACGCCCGCGGCCCGGTGGGGCTGGAGGGGCTGACGTCACAGAAATACATCGTGATCGGAGACGGTCATATTCGGCGTTGATGCGATGCGGCGCTGGACCGTGATCGGGCGGCGGTGGCTGGCGCTGACGGGACTATTGCTCGGCGGCGTCGGCGTCGGCGTCGGCGTCGGCGTCGCGCACGCCCTGGCGCTCGTCGACATCTCCGCCCGTTCGGCGCTGGGGCAG
>CAYQWR010000284.1:0-2974 GCA_964421235.1 uncultured Thiohalomonas sp.
TAGTTATTGGCGCCGAAGATATCGGCCACATAGTCGTCGGCATTGGAATCGAGATTGATGCAGTAGGTGAAGATGCCCTTGCGATCCAGCTCCTTTACTGCGACGCGCGCGTCCTCGATCAGCAGCTGATCGTCGTGGACATCCACGTCGGACGGCTCGCCGTCGGTCAACACCAGCATCAGCTTCTTGTCGGCGGGGCGCGCCTCCAGATAGTGGGCGGCGTGGCGCATGGCGGCGCCCATGCGGGTCGACCAGCCCGCCTCCATGGCGGCCAGGCGCGACTTGACCTCATCGCCCCAGTGTTCGCCGTAACCCTTGATGTGCATGTAGCGCACGTCGTGGCGGGTGTTGGAGTGGAAACCGGCGATGGCGAAACTGTCGCCCAGATGTTCGATGGCCCACGCCAGCAGGGAGACCGCCTCCTGGCTCAACTCCAGTATCGTCTGATCCGAACCGGGAACCGTTTCGTTGAGCGAAGCGGAGAGATCGAGCAGCAACATTACTGCGATATTGCGCCCCGCGGTGCGGTGACTCATGTTGATGCGCGGATCGGGCATGGCACCGCTCTTGAAATCGATCAGGGAGCGGATCGCGATGTCGAGGTCCAGTTCGCTGCCCTCTTCCTGGTAGCGGATGCGCATCATGTCCTGCGGCTTGAGCAGGTCGAGCAGGCGCTTCAGGCGTTTGGCCAGCGCCTCGTGTTTCTGCAACAGGCGATCGATGTCGGCCGGGTTGCCCTTCGGGTGCAACGCCTCGTACAGGCTGACCCAGTCCGGCCGGTAGGTCTGACTGTTGTAATCCCATTCCGGATAGTGGCGCGGCGGCAACGATTGCAGTTCCGACTCCTTCTTGATTTTCTTGTCCGGGTCGTCGAAAAACTCTTCGTCGTCGCTGTCTTCGATAAACGTCCACATGTGACGGTTGTCGTCGCGATAGTCGATCACCGTATCGTCGAAATAGACCTTGGGCAGCTGGTCGCTCTGGCGGCGGGTGCGCGCCACGTAGGCCAATGCCAGGTCGGCGACCTCACGGGTGCTCGACGCGCCGGCGGCCAGCAGCGCGTGAAAACGTTGCGCGAAATCGAGCAGGTCGGGGTCCTGATACGAATGCCCCGGATCGAGCAGCGCGCGCGACATGATCGCCAGGCGGTGGCGCAAACATGACGTGGTCTCCGGATCGCAGTCACCCTCGTTGGGCCGTGGGTGCAGCGCCAGCAGGATGCGGCGCAATCCGGGATATTCGCGCACCAACAGCAGATCGACGCGGCAATCCTCGAAGAATTCCGCCGCCATGCGCTGAAACGGGCTGTAGTTGTCGGCGATGATCGGCGTCGTCCAGCGGCGGTGGCCGACCATGTGGGCCAGCACGGCACGATAACGATCGACGCCGCCGATGCCATTGGCGCTGTCGAACACGTCGGGGACGCGCATGCCCAGCTTGTCGTAATAGGGCACCGGTTTGCGCAGTTCGTCGAACGCCGTGGAGTAGGGCACCAGCTGATCGCTCTCTTCCCACAAACCGCGCAGGTAGAGATCGAGTCTGCGCTCCACGTCGGCGAACAGCACGCCGCGCCGTTCGCGCTGCAGGACCGCGCGGCTGTCGGCCGATTTCAGCGCGAAATATTCGGTCTGCCGATCCGGATGGTTGCGATAGTTGCGGATGCCGTACTCGACCCAGTTGCGCACACCGGCCATGGAGAGCTGGTTGAACAGCAGCGGCGCCTGCTGGAAAAACTCCGGCAGGCCGGGGCTGGGAAACGTCGTGTGGTGACCATGGATGGAACCGGTGGTGCGGTTCATCAGGTCCAGTGCGATATCGAGATAGTGGCGCAGCTGTTCCAGCGAGTGCTGACGGGCGGCCACCGAGGCCAGCGTTTGCAGAAACGGCGTGATCGCCTTGCCGTTGGGCGATTTCTGCAGGGCCTGGATGAAGCTCATCACCGGCTCCAGCGCCTCTTCGTGCACCGCCTTCACCACCGACGGCCACTCTTCGAGAAACACCAGGATCGGTTCGACACCGCGGCCCATCTTGCCGAGAAGGCGGGCCGCATCGAGATAGGCGGAGAGGCCGTCGCGGCTGAGCACCGCCAGGGCCTCCACCATGGTGTCCTCGAATACCTCCCGGACCTGGGGGAAGCCGCTGTCGAGCTGCTTCCAGTAGGCCTTCATCAGCGGATGTTCGTATTCAGTTTCCGTCATGGCCGTTATTCAAGAGCAAAGAAATGTTAACCACGGGGAACACGGAGGAACATTCAGGCACTGGGCCTGCGTTGTCCGATATCCCGGTGGCAAAATTCTTGGCCTCTCCTTGCCTCCGGTGATTATTCTTTGCGCCCTTCGCGCCTTTGCGGTGAAACGTCTTTTTCCTTACGCAAAGGTGGTGTCGATGGCGTGATCCAGCGTTTCGCGGATATCGGCGTCGTCGGTGATCGGCCGCACCAACGCCATGCGGCAGGCGTCGCGCGGTTCGACGCCGTCCTTGATCAGGGTGGCGGCGTAGACCAGCAGGCGGGTGGAGATCCCCTCGTCCAGACCGTGGCCCTTGAGGTTGCGCGCGGCGTGGCCGATCTTCACCAGCTTGGCGGCTGTCTCCGTATCCAGGTCGCTCTCCTTGGCCAGGATGGCGGTCTCCAGTTCGGCCTCGGGGTAGTCGAACTCGAAGGCGGTGAAGCGCTGCTTGGTCGACTGCTTCAGGTCCTTCATCAGCGATTGATAGCCGGGGTTGTAGGAGATCACCAACTGGAAGTCGGGATGCGCCTCGATCAGCTCGCCCTTCTTGTCCAGCGGCAGGGTGCGCCGATGGTCGGTCAGCGGATGGATCACCACGGTGGTGTCCTGGCGCGCCTCGACGATCTCGTCCAGATAGCAGATGGCGCCGATGCGCGCCGCGGTGGTGAGCGGACCGTCGAGCCAGCGGGTGCCGTTGGCGTCGAGCAGATAACGGCCGACCAGGTCCGAGGCGGTCATGTCCTCGT
>CAYQWR010000285.1:0-2935 GCA_964421235.1 uncultured Thiohalomonas sp.
GCGGGTCATCCTGATTGACGATGGCATCGGAAAGGCTACCGGCGAGCCGGTTGGTTACCAAGCTGGCGCAGCCTGATAATGCCATCATCAGCGCCAGCAGGAATATGAACTTGAGAAACGAAGCTTTTGGCATGCACACATCCGTATTTACACTGGACATCCGACCGTGGACTTACGATATCTGTAGCAAAGCTGCCCCGGCATCATTGTATCGCCCCAGGGAAATGATATACACGCGCATTGGCTATCGCGCCATCGCTGATGCGGCGCACACCGGTCACCAATCGGGTGAAATGATACCGCCACATAGTTCCAGTATCCAGCCATCCGCGCCCATCCTGCCGAAACGGGCTCTACGAGAATAACTAAAGGATAACCCGCCCTTCTCGCGTATCGTATTCCGATTTTTCAATTCACAGTAAAGTAATCATATTTACTTATAATTCAATATATTACGAACAACAATCGACATTGCGCAGATAACGAAACTTGCGTGCTGACCGTACCGGATCACCGACGGACCTCTATGCTACGCCACTGTCGTGTTGAAGCAAGGAATCCGCTATCTGTCCTGATGGTTTATACCCTGCCACCCAGCGAACCATAAATGCACGCAGCTCTTCGGCGTCACGGCGTTCAATAAGGATCTTAAGTTCGTTAATCAACTGTTCATACTCTTGCCACGACACGGACTCCTCTTCGGCCCGCATGATCCTCGGATGTTCCGTGCCGAACACGGCCCCGCCAATCAGCAGTTCCTCATACAACTTCTCTCCCGGCCGCAGACCAGTGACATCAATGGAAATAGTGCCGTCAAGGCATGCTTCGTCACGAATTTCGAGACCGCTCAGACGCACCATGCGCACTGCCAGATCCCTGATTTTGATCGGCTCACCCATGTCGAGAACAAATACATCACCGCCATCGGCCATGGCACCCGCCTGGATTACCAGTTGCACCGCTTCGGGAATCGTCATGAAATATCGCGTAACTTCCGAATGCGTCAACGTTACCGGTCCGCCCCGGGCGATCTGTTCCCTAAACAACGGCACAACGGAACCGGACGAACCCAGCACGTTGCCAAAACGCACGATACTGTAGCAAGTATGTCCCATTTCGGCCGCAAGCGCTTGTACCGCCAGCTCTGCGACACGCTTGCTCGCCCCCATCACATTGGTTGGTCGCACCGCTTTATCAGTGGAAATAAGAACAAAATATTTCGCACCCGCAACACGTGCCGCCAAAGCAGTATTCAATGTCCCGATAACGTTGTTGCGCACACCCTCCACTGGATTGTGCTCAACCAACGGCACATGCTTATATGCCGCAGCGTGATAGACGGTATCCACATGAAAGGTAGAGAAAATACGCGACAGTAAATCGATATCCTGCACCGAACCAAGAAGCGCCACCAGTTTCGTCGATGTATTGGTACGCGATATCTGTCCACGCAATTCCAACTCGATTTGATAAAGCGCATATTCCGATTGATCCAGCAACACCAATGTCGTCGGATTTAATTCGAGCGCCTGCCGACAAAGTTCAGAGCCGATGGAACCGCCGGCCCCTGTTACCAATACCGTCATGCCTTCAATACATCGGTGCAGCAAGCCTTCCATAGGTGGTACCGGGTCACGCCCCAGCAAATCCTCTATGCGGACCTCCTGAAGTTGGTCCAGCCGCGCACGACCTATCATTATGTCATGCAAACCGGGAACCGTCCGCACGTGGAACGGCCAGCTATCGAGCCGTTCCAGTATCTGCCTCCGCCGTCCGGGGCCGAGCGATGGAATCGACAACAGAATTTCCTTCACACCTAATCGTTGCAAACGCTCCAGTGTCCGAGCGTCCGACGGCGCATAGATATTGAGCCCGTCAATCGTACGCCCCTGCACCGTCGGATCATCATCCATAAACGCAACTGGACGATATTCCAAACCGGAACGCAGCATACTCACCAATTGTCGCCCACCCGCACCGGCGCCATATATAGCGATGGGTTTGCCGTCCTGTTTGCGCGGCGCGATTTCCCCCATTAACTTCCGCAATAACCAGCGACTGCCTGCAATCAACGGGAGCAGAACCAAACCATAGAGGATGAAAGTCGAGCGCGGAAGTTCATGCCCGGGAACGATCAGCATAATCGCAAGCAAAATACCCGCGGAACCCGCCACGCCCTTCGCCACAGGTTCCATCATGCGCCAGCCGATGTAGCGCACCACCATGCGGTAAAGTCCCAAACGGATAAAAAGCGCTACGGTAAAGAAAGACAGCGCTGCGGCAGGCAGCAGATATGGGTTCAACGTCGTCACCCACTGTCCTAAACGAAGCGACAGCGCAGCCCACAATGAGAACGGCACAAGCACAACATCCAAGCCGATCAGAGCGGACTTTTTCAGCCAGGTAGGAAGCCGGTGTAGAAATTGCCGCATGGTATGCATTACCGCGTCATCGTCAGATTGTATCGAAACAGCCAAATATATAGATCTGCGCTGAAAATTAGTTCATGAATGCTTGAACTTTCCATGGCCAAAATTATTGCGCTCATCCTATCTGGACGCGGCAGCGTTCTTAAGGCCCATACTTCGAGCGTCAAACACCAATCGTTATCTATATAGGCTGCGCATCGTCACGTCCACAACGAGTGGTCGGTCCTATTAGATTATTCGTTTCAGCGACAGAAGCCCATAGCGGTACGGATAAGCCAGTTAACAACAAGCCTGACTTTATCCCGCCCGCCCATTAGCCGTTCCCTCTGTTGTCGCAACAGCGTCCCTATCTCCCGAATCAGTCCCCTTGAGGTTACGGACGCTCAAGCTAATAGCGAACGTCAACACATAGAATATGTATGGATTCACGAAAGGGTTACGCCCCAGCCAGTGCTCCGTGAGTCCAAACGTAGCAAAGCCCGCCACCGTCAGCATGCCGGCCAACG
>CAYQWR010000286.1:0-257 GCA_964421235.1 uncultured Thiohalomonas sp.
CCATACGTACCCAGCGCGCACGTTCGCCCCGCACGTTGGCGCGTATCGACACGCGCCGTCCGGCCTGGGTACTGATGGTCTCGGCCAACACCTCGTCATCGGCCACGGCGAGATTGACCAGTATTTCCCCAGGTATGGGTCTTGCCGGCCCCGCGCCTTCCTGTCGGAGATAGTATTGCGACAGAAATGCCGCAAGCAGGTCGCCGCCGTCCGTGCCCTCGCCGTTCTTTGGAAAGAACGTCTTGCCGCCGAGATTG
>CAYQWR010000286.1:267-2912 GCA_964421235.1 uncultured Thiohalomonas sp.
GAAAAACACCTGGACGCATCCAATCCCCGCTTCCGTAGCGACCGCCACCACGTCGCACTCGCCGCCTTCACCGCTGACGTATTGACGTTCCTGTATGCGACGCAAATTGGCAATTTGATCGCGTACCTGCGCGGCACGCTCAAATGCCAGAGCCGCCGCCGCTTGCTCCATCTTTAGCGCCAACTCGTCAATGACCAGACTATTCTTGCCGTCCAGAAAGAGTGTGGCGATACGGACATCCGCCAGATAGGTGTCGCGATCGACGAAGCCGACGCATGGCGCCGTACAGCGCTTAATCTGATACTGCAAACAGGGCCGGCTTCGATTGCTGAAGAAGGTGTTGTCACATTGTCGGACAGGAAACAGTTTCTGCATCAGGTTCAGGCTTTCGCGCACCGCCGTAGAGCTGGGATACGGGCCGAAATAACGCCCTTTACCGCTGCGCCTGCCACGATCAAAACCCAAGCGTGGGAACGGATCATCCGACAAATAGATGTAAGGGTAGCTCTTGTCGTCGCGCAGCAGGATGTTATAGCGCGGCTGCAGGGTCTTGATTAGATTGTTTTCCAGCAGCAATGCTTCGCTTTCGGTGTTCGTCACCGTCACTTCGACGTGTCGGATCTGAGCGACCAAAGCCTGTGTTTTTTGCGTCTGGTGACTGCGGGAAAAATAGCTGGCGACACGCTTGCGGAGATTGCGCGCCTTTCCGACGTAGAGCACGACTCCCGCCGCGTCGAACATGCGATAGACGCCAGGGCGCATCGTAAGGGTCTTCAGGAAAGCCTTACTGTCGAAAGCGGCGTCGTGCTGTAGTGCGCTGGCCATGGCAAGAACTAGGACGGTTGTAACCATCGGCGGAACACACCGCCGGCGAATAGCTGTACGGATGAGTATAAACCAGCGCTAGACCGTGGAGGATAAACTACTGAAGTTACTCTGATGGCGCCCGAGCAGGGGGCGATTCGCGGCTGCTCAGTTGAGATTATCCAACATGCCGTGGCGCATCGCGAGACGTGTCAATTCCGCATCGTTATGCACCCCGAGTTTTTCGTATAGACGATAACGATACGTGCTTATCGTCTTTGGGCTCAGGCACAGCTTGGTCGAGATATCACACATTTTGTTGCCTTGCATGAGCATCATCATGACCTGCAACTCGCGCTGCGACAAACGCTCGAACGGTGATTCCGCGCCCGGCAGAAGGGAAAGCGCCAATGACTGCGCGACGCTGGGACTGATATAACGCTTGCCGGCCGCCACCTGTCGAATCGCATGGATCATCTCGTCGACGTTGCAACCTTTGCTCAAATAGCCCATAGCCCCCGCCTTGAGCAACTGACCGGGAAACGGGTCGTCCGTATGCACCGTCAGAATAATGACCTTGAGATCAGGGTAGCTGTGGGTAAGACGCCTTGTCGCCTCCATGCCGCCAATGCCGGGCATGCTGACGTCCATCAGCATCACGTCGGGGCGCGTTTCGCGCACGGCGGCGATCGCGGCCTCACCGCTATCGACCTCGGCGTAGACCTTTATCCCCTTCACATCCGTAAGCAGCCGACGGATGCCGGTTCGTACCAACTCATGGTCGTCTACCAGAAGGACGTTAATCATACCGTCAAGGCCCGCAGTCATGTGAACAATAGGTGAATTCGGTTAGCAGCATCGCAGGAAAATTGACATCAATCAAGTCGATAGAACGCCGGCGGGCGACATGGTCGACTCAAGCACAATGTCAAGCGGATCACGCAGTTACGTTGCTTGTCGATGGCCGCTCTTCTGTGGTTCACCGCCCCTTCCCCGCCATGGCTTCGACATTTCATATAGAAATCAAATAGTAGCGATTAACGACGTTAACACCTTCGATTATTGTGCCACACCAAGAAAAGCTTATCATCGTACCGGTTACCGTGGGATTAGCGCCGCACCCAACTACCCGACAGTTTACCCCTTCTCGCGTCAACAGCGTAGGAAGGATGAAACCAACGAGAGAGACAACCTATTATGCTGCCCGCCCGCTACACCATCCGACTGGCCACCGAGGCGGATGCCCTCCCCTGGCAGCGCTGGGTCCGGGAACCCGCCACGCTGCAATGGTTTCCAATGCAGGACACGGCCGAAATCAGCGATGCGGCGCGCCACATCTTCAACAACGTGCAGTACCACGCGGTGCTGGCAGCGGAGGTTTCCGGCCAACCCTGCGGTATAGGCAACCTTTACCTGCCGCCCTATCGGCGCTTGGCTCACCAATGTAGCCTGTCGTTACTCGTTGCCGCGGAGCACCGCGGCGTCGGCGTCGGCGGCACCCTGCTGTCCGGTCTGATCAAGATCGCCAAGGAAGCCTTCCATATGGAACAGCTGACGCTGGAGGTCTATGAAGGCAATCCGGCAATATCGCTATATCAGCGCTTCGGATTTATCGAATATGGATTTCAATCACGAGCGCTCAAGATCGACGACCGCTGCATCGGCAAGCATTTGATGCTGAAATGGCTCTGAGGATAATTCCGGCGCCGCAACAGGCACCGGCGCAAGGTGCGGGCGTCATGCATAGAATGGCGGAGAGGGTGGGATTCGAACCCACGGTGGACTCGCATCCACAACGGTTTTCAAGACCGTCGCTTTCAGCCGCTCAGCCACCTCTCCGG
>CAYQWR010000287.1:0-2903 GCA_964421235.1 uncultured Thiohalomonas sp.
TAGATCTGGGTGGTGCTGATGTCGGCGTGGCCGAGCAACTCCTGCACCGCGCGCAGGTCGCCGCTGGATTCCAGCAGGTGGCTGGCGAAGGAGTGGCGCAGCATGTGCGGATGGACCGGCACCGGCAGCCCCTGGTTCACCGCCCAGCGGCGGATGCGTTCCTGTACGGTGCGCGGTGCAATACGTTTGCCGCCGCGCCCCAGAAACATCGCCTTGGTCTCGATACCGGCGCGGCCATGGCGCCGTTGCAGCCATTGCCGCAACGCCGTAATCGCCTTGCGCCCCACCGGCACCACCCGGGTCTTGGCGCCCTTGCCGGTGACCCTGACCGTGGCGTCGTCCATGTCGACATCATCGCAGTCGAGCCCCACCAGCTCCGCCAGTCGCAGTCCCGAGGAGTACATCAACTCCATGATGGCGCGGTCGCGCACCGCATCGTCGCCGTCGCCCTTGATCTCCATCAGCCGGGCGGTTTGATCCACGTCCAGGGTGTCGGGCAGGTGGCGCGGTGTCTTGGGGGCCGGCACGTCCAGCGCCGGGTTGAGTTCCGCCGCCCCCTCCCGCAGCAGGTAATTGAACAGGCCGCGAATGGCGGAGAGTTCGCGTTGCAGGCTGCGTCCGCCGATCCCCTTGCGGTGGCGCCAGGCAACGTAGCTGCGCACCTGATGGATGGTGAGCGCCGGCCAGGCAACGATGCCCTGGCCGTCGCAGAATTCGACCAAATGGCGCAGGTCGCGCAGGTAGCTGTCTAGGGTGTGGGGCGAGAGGCGGCGCTCGTGGCGCAGGTGCAGCGCGAAACGTTCGATCCAGTCGAGCGCGGCCGGTTCCATGATGTCAGTGGCCGTGCTCCAGCAGCCGCGCCAGCACGGCGCCCAGGTAACGCAGGAAGGTGGTGCCCATCTCGGCGTGGAAGCGCCGCGGGTCGACGCTGCCGATGCCGAGCAGCGCCACGCAATGGCCGTCCCGCGGGCTGAACAACGGGATCACCGCCCCCGATGCCATTTCGTCGGCCGCCTTGCCGAACAGCAGCTGCGCCTGTGCCGCCGCGATGTGGCCGCAGACCGGCTCGTTGCGCGTGATGACCTTGTCGAACAGTTTGCGCATGGCCGTCTCCTGCGCATCGCCATCGAGCCAGCGCAGTTCCACCGCATCGGCGTGGAAATCCTCGCGCATGCCGTGGCGCAGCCGCACCAGCAGTTCGTCGCCCGAGGGGGCGCTGAGCAGTTCGAGGATCAGCCGTTCGATGCGCTCCAGCAGGTGCTCGTTGTCGCGCGCGGTCTGGGTCAGTTGCAGCAGCTTGCGCTTGAGTTCGTGGCGCTGGTCGCGCAGCACCGCCACCTGACGCTCGATCAGCGATACCGCGCTGCCGGTGCCGGGGTGGGGCAGTTCCAGGTCGGGCAGCAGATAGTCGTGGCGCTGGAAGAAATCGGGATTGCGGCGCAAATAGTCGGCGACGCTCTGTTCACTCATCAGCTCTTCGCTGACTTCCGGTTGCTGACTCACAGTTCGATCTCCCCCTCAAACACCCGCGTTGCCGGGCCAATCATCCACACCGGCGCATCGCCCCCCTGCCAATGTATGGTAAGACGGCCGCCGGGCAGATCGACAGCCACCTCCTCGTCGAGCAGCCCCCACCGCCGCCCGATCACCACCGCAGCGCAGGCGCCGGTGCCGCAGGCGAGGGTTTCGCCGGCGCCCCGTTCATAGACCCGCAGCCGGATGTGGTCGCGCTCCAACACCTGCATGAACCCGACGTTGACCCGCTTGGGAAAGCGCGGGTGCGACTCCAGCTTCGGCCCCAGCTCCGCCACCTCGGCGTTGTCCACGTCTTCCACCCGCAGCACCACGTGGGGGTTGCCCATGGAGACGGCACCGACCGCCAGCGGGCGGCGCTCCACCTCCAGCGAATATTTATCCGTCTCCGCCTCGACGACGAACGGGATCTGCTCCGGCGCAAAGCGCGGCGTCCCCATGTTGACCCGGATCTCGCCGTTGCCTTCGACGTAGAGGGTGATGATGCCCGACGCGGTCTCCACCACGATGGCGTCCTTGTCGGTCAGCCCCTGGTCGCGCACGAAGCGGGCAAAGCAGCGGGCGCCGTTGCCGCACTGCTCCACCTCGCCGCCGTCGGCGTTGAAGATGCGATAGCGGAAATCGACGTCGGCCCGGCTCGGACGCTCCACCAGCAGCAGCTGGTCGCAGCCGATGCCGAAGCGACGGTCGGCGAGCAGACGCACCTGGTCGCCGCTGAGGGCGAGCGCCTGGTTGATGGCGTCGAGCACCACGAAGTCGTTGCCCAGGCCGTGCATCTTGGTGAATTTGATTCGCATGTTCAGGAGGTTACCGCGTGGCGCGGGTATTGGAAAGGCCCGCATTCAGGGAGCGCACAATTGAACATAGTCGCGGTAGATGCAGCGGTCCATCACCACCCACAGGCCGGCGTCGCGGGCCCGCTGCGCGGCCTCTTCGTTGATCACCCCGTCCTGCAGCCACAGGGCCGGCAGTCCCAGCTCGATGCAGGCGTCGACGATGGGACCGACGTGCTGCGGGGCGCGGAACACGTTGACCAGGTCCACCGGCCCGGGCAGCGCATGGAGGTCGGGATAGGCCGGCTCGCCCAGCACCTCGTCCAGCGCCGGGCGCACCGGCACGATGCGGTAACCGAACCCCTGCATGGCGGCGGCGACGCCGTGGCTGGGGCGGTTCGGTTTGGGCGACAGGCCGACCACGGCGATGGTGCGGATGGCGCGCAGTCGGGCGCAGATCTCCTCGGCGGACGGGTTGGTGAACATGGCTAGGAGAGCACGCCGCTGACCGTGAGGTGGCGGTCGCTGATCACCTCGACCTTCAGCTCCAGGCCCGCCTGTTGCAGCTGGACGCTCACCTCGTCGGGGCGGTAGGCG
>CAYQWR010000288.1:0-2894 GCA_964421235.1 uncultured Thiohalomonas sp.
TCGACACCTGGGTGGAGAGCGGCAGCGAGGTCTCCGCCTATTACGACCCGATGCTCGCCAAGGTGATCAGCCACGCGGCCACGCGCGAGCAGGCCATCGCCAAGCTCGACGCGGCGCTGGCCGACACGCGTCTCTACGGCATCGAGACCAATCTGGCCTATCTGCGCCAGGTGCTGAAGGACGAGGTCTTCGGCGCCGGTCGCCAGTACACCCGTTACCTCGGCAGCTTCGCCTTCGCGCCGCGCACGGTGGAGGTGCTGCAGCCGGGCACGCAGTCGATGATCCAGGATTACCCCGGCCGCGTCGGTTACTGGGACGTGGGCGTGCCGCCCTCCGGACCGATGGACCACTACGCCTTCCGCCTCGCCAACCGCATCGTCGGCAACGACGAGGGCAGCGCGGCGCTGGAGCTGACGGTCACCGGCCCGACGCTGCGCTTCAACACGCCGACGGTGATCGCGCTCACCGGTGCCGTCATGAAGGCGGAACTGGACGGCGCGCCCGTCGACTACTGGCAGCCGATCGCGGTGAATGCGGGCAGCGTACTCAAACTGCGCGGCATCCAGGGCGGCGGCAACCGCAGCTATCTCGCCGTGCAGGGCGGCTTCGACGTGCCCGACTACATGGGCAGCAAGGCGACCTTCACCCTCGGCCAGTTCGGCGGACACGGCGGGCGCGTGCTGCGCGTCGGCGACGTGCTGCGCCTCAACGCGACGCAGGCGGACATGAGCATCTGTGCGCCCGCGCCGCAGGCGCTGGTACCCGACTACGCCGCCACCTGGGAGGTGGCGGTGATGTACGGCCCGCACGGCGCGCCCGACTTCTTCACCGACGAGGGCATCGCCACCTTCTTCGCCACCGAGTGGGAGGTGCACTACAACTCCTCGCGCACCGGCGTGCGGCTGATCGGCCCCAAGCCCCAGTGGGCGCGCAAGGACGGCGGCGAGGCGGGCCTGCATCCGTCCAACATTCACGACAACGCCTACGCCATCGGCGCGGTGGATTTCACCGGCGACATGCCGGTGATCCTCGGGCCCGACGGGCCGAGCCTGGGCGGCTTCGTCTGCCCGGTCACCATCGTGCAGGCGGAGCTGTGGAAGGCAGGCCAGTTCCGCCCCGGCGACAGGGTGCGCTTCAAGGCCATCGACGTGACCGAGGCCAACCGGCTGGAGCAGGCGCAGGACGCGGCGATCAATACGCTTGCGGGTGTCGAGCTGAAGGCGCAGGCGTTCGTCGTCGCCGGCAGCGAGGCGCAGCCGGTGCTGAAGCGCATCGAGGCGCAGGCCGATCGCCCCGCGGTGGTCTATCGCCAGGCGGGCGATCGCTACCTGCTGGTCGAATACGGCCCGTTGATGCTGGATCTCGAGTTGCGCTTCCGGGTGCAGGCGCTGCTGGAGCATCTGGGCGCGCAGGAGATACCGGGCATCATCGACATGACGCCGGGCATCCGTTCGTTGCAGGTGCACTACGACGCGCGCGTTATTCGTCAGCCGCAATTGCTGGAGCGATTGATGGCCGCCGAGGCGCAGCTGCCGTCGGTGGACGACATGGTGGTGGAGTCGCGCATCGTGCACCTGCCGCTCTCCTGGGACGACCCGGCCACGCGCCTCGCCATCGACAAGTACATGCAGTCGGTGCGCCCCGACGCACCGTGGTGCCCGAGCAATATCGAGTTCATCCGCCGCATCAACGGCCTCGATTCCATCGACGAGGTGAAGCGCATCGTGTTCGAGGCGAGCTACCTGGTGATGGGGCTCGGCGACGTCTATCTCGGCGCGCCGGTGGCCACGCCGCTCGACCCGCGTCATCGCCTGGTCACCACCAAGTACAACCCGGCGCGCACCTGGACGCCGGAGAATGCCGTCGGTATCGGCGGCGCCTACATGTGCGTCTACGGCATGGAGGGGCCGGGCGGCTACCAGTTCGTCGGCCGCACGGTGCAGATGTGGAACCGCTACCGCCAGACCCGCAACTTCACCGACGGCAGGCAGTGGCTGCTGCGCTTCTTCGATCAGATCCGTTTTTATCCGGTGGAAGGCGAGGCGCTGATGCAGATGCGCGATGCCTTCCCCCACGGCGGCGTCGAGGTGAAGGTGGAGCGCAGCGAGCTGCGTCTGGCCGACTACCGCCGCTTCCTCGCCGACAACGACGCATCGATCGTCGAGTTCAAACAGAAGCAGCAGGCCGCGTTCGAGGCCGAGCGCGAACGCTGGGAGCAGAGCGGTCAGGCGCACTACGACAGCGACCCGGCCGGCGATGCGGCGGCCGGCGATGCCGCGCTCGACATCCCCGCCGGCTGCATCGCCGTCGCCTCGCCGGTGACCGGCAGCGTCTGGCACATCCCGGTGAAGGCGGGCGATCGCGTCGTGCCCGATCAGGAGCTGGTGGTGGTGGAGGCGATGAAGATGGAGATCCCCATCAACGCCGACGAGGCGGGCGAGGTGGTGGAGGTGTTGTGCGCCCAGGGCAGTCCGGTCTCCGCCGGCCAGGCCCTGGTAATCATGCGGCCGGAGTCCTGAGATGGCGCTGTCACTGGATATCGACAGTCTGCGCGCGGGTTATCGCAGCGGCCGCCACACCGTGCGGCAGGTGTTCGATGAGGTGTTGCGCCGCATCGACGACGCGCACGAACTCAACGCCTGGATCACGCGCCTGACGCGCGAGCAGGTGATGGCCTATGTGGAGCGCCTCGCCGGATACGGCCCGGACGAGCTGCCGCTCTACGGCATTCCGTTCGCCATCAAGGACAATATCGATCTGGCCGGCGTGCCGACCACCGCCGCCTGTGCCGAGTACGCGTATACGCCGAGCGAGTCCGCCTTCGTGGTGCAGCGCCTGATCGATGCCGGCGCCATCCCCCTCGGCAAGACCAATCTCGATCAGTTCGCCACCGG
>CAYQWR010000289.1:0-2890 GCA_964421235.1 uncultured Thiohalomonas sp.
GACCAGCTCATCCAGGCGACCCGCTATGCGCAGAAGCTGGCGGTCACCAGCGGCTGCGCGGTGCAGATCACCATTAACTCGAACAGCTTTTCTCTGGCGCAGCCCTCGGCGGCGCCGACCGCGGGCACGACCGCATGGAATGTCTGTACCACCGGCCTGCTGAGCGGCGGCGAGACCTGGGGTACGGCGATTTCGCTGCCTGGCACCAACGGCGTCTATACGGCGCCGTCCGGTGTCACCGCGACTCCGGCGCCCACCACCATCGTGTTTCTGCCCTCCGGCCAGGCGGACAGCAACTACACCGTCACGGTTGCGGGCACGACTTTCAACGTCTATAAAGACACCGGCTACGTGCAACGCCAATGAAACGGACTCTGCGCGGCTTCACCCTGATCGAACTGGTGCTTGCCATCGTGGTCATCGGCATCGCCGTCACCGGCGTTCTGCAGGTGATGACTCAAACCACCGCCCATAGCGCCGACCCGATGATCGAACATCAGGAGATCGCCATTGCGCAGGCCTATCTGGAGGAGATCCTGTCCAAGAGCTATTCGACGCAGCCCGGTACCGGCAGCCGCGCCAATTTCGACGATGTCGATGATTACAATGGACTCCACGACACTCAGGCCACCAATGAGCTCGGTAACACCATTGCCGGCCTAAACGGCTACATGGTGGATGTGACGGTTACGGACAATGCCACCCTTGGGACTATTAATACGGCGAAGCAGGTCGACGTGACCGTAACCGGCCCCAACGGCACCACGACCAAACTCACCGGCTACCGGACCAACTACTGATGGCTGCCCGTTACCGCTCATCCGCCAGCAACGGCTTCACCCTGATCGAGCTGATCATGGTGATCGTCATCACCGGCATCATCGCCGGGATGATCAGCATCTTCATCAGCAAGCCGATGGAGGGTTACGTCGACGTCAGCAATCGGGCGGAACTGGTGGACGCCGCCGGCTCGGCGCTGCAGATGATGGCCCGCGACATTCGGGCGGCGCTCCCCAACAGTATCCGCTGCAATGCAGCCGGTACGGCGCTCGAGTTGCTGCACACCGCCGACGGTGTGCGCTATCGCAAGGGCGGCTATACCGGCGGTGCCGATCCCTCCCGGCAACTCGACGTCACTCAAAACGACCAGGATTTCAACTCCATCGGCCCGTTTCAGAACATCGGTCCTCTGCCTTATCATTCATCCACTACACTCCCGCCGCGACTGGTCATCTACAACCTCGGCGCACCGGGATATGACGCCTACCAGGCCGCGGGTACCACCGGCATCATGACGCCGTCCACTACGACCATCACCATCACGGACGACAGCGCGAACCATGCCGGCGAAGACCATATCCATCTGAGCCAGGCGCAGCAGTTCGGCACCGATTCGCCGCGCCAGCGCCTGTTCCTGGTCGACACCCCCATCAGCTATGTATGCAATACGACAACCGGTCTATTGACCCGTTATAGCAATTATCCGATAGCGGCGACGGCGTCCTTTCCGCCGGCAGGCACCAGTACCAGCGCACCGCTCACGCAGTACCTGACCGCCTGCCAAATTCAATACGATCCCGGCACCGCCACCCGCGGCGGACTGGTGACCATGAGCCTCACCCTGACCAAGAACGGCGAATCGGTCACGCTGCTCCAACAGGTCCACGTGGACAACTCGCCATGAACCTGCGCGCCTCTCTGCAACGCGGCTTCGCCCTGATCAGCGCGCTGTTCCTGCTGGTGGTGCTCGCCGCCCTCGGCGTCTTCATGGTGAGCATCAGCAGCACCGCGCACTACACCGCGCTCTACGCACTGCAGAGCGCCAAGGCCTACTACGCTGCGCGCAGCGGCATTGAATGGGGGGCCTATGAGGAGTTGACCGCGGCTACATCCACTTGCAGCTCGACGCCCCAGACCATCACGCCCGGCAGTACGCTGAGTGGGTTCTCCGTGGACGTCACCTGTCAAACCCTTCCCTCGCCGACCACAAAATATTCGGAATCGCAGCTGTCTACGCCGTACAACGTCTACATCATTACAGCGACCGCCTACACCACCAACATCGCCTTCGGCAGCCCCGGCTACGCCTCGCGGCGCATCAGGGTCACGATTACCAACGCCCAGTAACACCATAGATGTCTGAGTCCGACGCCTTTATTCGCCGTTACTGCCGGCAAGGCGATCAGGAGGCATTTCGCCGCTTCTACCAAGCGGAATCGACGCGCCTGTGGCGCTTTCTGGTGGCGCGCGGCGCCGACCAGGATCTGGCTTACGACTTGGTGGCCGAAGCGTTTCTGCGCTTCGTGCAGAACGTCTGCCGCGACCCCTCGCACCCGGTCGCGCTGCTCTACCGCATCGCCCTCAATCTGCGCATCGACCATATTCGTCGCGAACAGGCTTCTCCCGTGAGTTTCGGCCAGGAGATGCCGGAGCGCGGAGTTTTCATGTCCGCGATGGACCCGGAGCAGATCGCCGTACAAAAGGCCTTGAGTGCGCTCTATTCCGATGAACAGAATCTGCTGCTCATGCGTTATTGGATAGGCATGACCCACGCCGAAATCGCCCACACCCTGACGCTGCCGGAAGGGACCGTACGCCGGCAGGCGGCGGCGGCGCTGAAGAAATTGAGGCGATTGTTGGAATGAAGCGGCCGGATGTTGCCGCCGCGCCCTCCGGCGCTGGTCTACTGTTTAGGGATGGAAGCGGAGATGGATGAGGCGACCCTGGAAAAGAGGATACGCGAGCGGTACGACGCGATGCCGATGCCGGATCCGCAGCGGCTGACGGCCGTCCTGCGCCGGATCGAGACCGCGGCGACGCCATCGCGACGCCAACCGCTTTTGCGTCAACGCTGGCTGACATGGTTGTTGCTGGCCGGCGCGGCGACCGC
>CAYQWR010000290.1:0-2880 GCA_964421235.1 uncultured Thiohalomonas sp.
ATGATTGCGGCGCTGATCTTCTTCTTCGGCGCCATTTACGTGCTGATCACCGTGAAGCTCATCTACCGCATCATCCAAGAGTTGACCGAATAATATGGACCGCAACGCAGCTGTCGCAAAAACCAAGAAGGGCGAGGAGGAGCTGCTCCAGCGTGCCCACGGCCTCGATCGCAACCTGCGCTACGTGCTGATCCTGGTGGACGGCACCTCGACCGTGCAGCAGTTGGTCGAAGGCAAAGGGGCGGCGATGCCGGACGTGGAAGGTAGCCTGCAGAGTCTCTGCGACGAGGGGTATATCACCATTGGCGGCGTCGGTGCCGACGACGGCTGCGAGGTCCCCGACGATAGGGATGTCGCCACCATCAAGGCGGAACTGATTGCGACGGCGAACGAGGTGTTGGGGGCCGACGCACCCAAGATCGTCGCCAAGCTGGAGGCGGCGCCGGATAGCCGCGAGGGTCTGCAAGAGGTGGTCAACAGCTGCAAGAAGATGGTCAAACTGCTGATCGACGAAAAGAAGGCCGAAGTCCTCATGTCCCGTTGCAGCAATGTGCTAAGGGGATTGTAGGGCCACACCAACAACGGCTGCTCGTCGGTTTATTCCCTGACGACGATTGTAGTATCATTGACGGTTTCCCATTGCCGTTATGTGACCATGCTGGAATTCAACGCACTTTCCCGTCATATCAAGGACATGCAAGGGCGGCTCGACGCCCTTAGGGGGTATCTTTGACTTCGCTGCCAAGAGCGAGCGCCTGGTCGAAGTGGCCCGCGAGCTGGAAGCGCCCGATGTCTGGAACGACCCGGAACGCGCCCAGGCGCTGGGGCGTGAGCGGGCCCAACTGGAGGAGGTGGTCGGCACCATCGATCGTCTGACGCGCTCCCTCGGCGACTCGGATGAGTTGCTGGAGATGGCGGGCAGCGAAGACGACGAGTCGATGCTGGAGGAGGTCGCTTCCGATCTGGACAAGGCCGAAAACGAGCTGGCGCAGTTGGAATTCCGCCGCATGTTTTCCGGCGCCATGGACCCCAACAACGCCTATCTGGATATCCAGGCCGGTTCCGGCGGCACCGAGGCGCAGGACTGGGCCGATATGCTGTTGCGCATGTACCTGCGCTGGGGCGAGCGCCGCGGCTTCAAGACCGAGCTGATGGAGGTCTCCGAGGGCGAGGTGGCGGGCATCAAGAGCGCCACCATCCGTTACGAGGGGCCGTACGCCTTCGGCTGGCTGCGCACGGAGATCGGCGTCCACCGTCTGGTGCGCAAGTCGCCGTTCGATTCGGGCAACCGCCGCCACACCTCGTTCGCCTCGGTGTTCGTCTCGCCGGAGGTGGACGACAACGTCGAGATCGAGATCAACCCGGCCGACCTGCGCATCGACGTCTACCGCGCCTCGGGCGCCGGCGGCCAGCACGTCAACCGTACCGAGTCGGCGGTGCGCATCACGCACATCCCCACCAATACCGTGACCGCGTGCCAGAGCGAACGCTCCCAGCACCAGAACAAGGACCACGCCATGAAGCAGCTGCGCGCCAAGCTCTATGAGCTGGAGATGCAGAAGCGCAATGCCGAGAAACAGGCGCTGGAAGATACCAAGGCCGACATCGGCTGGGGCAGCCAGATCCGCTCCTATGTGCTGGACCAGTCGCGCATCAAAGACCTGCGTACCAACGTCGAGACGGGCAACACCCAGGCGGTGCTGGACGGCGACCTCGATCAGTTCATCGAAGCGAGCTTGAAAAGTGGACTGTAAGCAGATTCACCGCAGAGACGCAGAGGACGCGGAGAAACATATGAAATGCTTCTTCAGGACGAGAGCGGATTCATTGAGGTGAACCTGAACGGTGGTCTTTAATTCGTTTTACCGCAGAGACGCAGAGCAGACAGAGTAATTTATTGGAAGTTCTTTCTCTGCGCACTCTGCGTCTTTGCGGTGAATATTTTTGTTTGATGGAACTGTCATGAGCGAAGAACAGAAGCAGGACGAGAACAAGCTGATTGCCGAGCGGCGTGCCAAGTTGCAGGCGTTGCGCGAGAAGGGCAATCCCTTTCCCAACGATTTCCGCCGCAACGTGATGACCGGCGAGCTGCACGCCAAATACGGCGAGACCGACGGCGAGGCGCTGGAGGCGAATCCGGTGCGGGTCAGCGTCGCCGGCCGCATGATGCTGAAGCGGGTGATGGGCAAGGTCGCCTTCGTCAACGTCAAGGACATGGCCGGTTCCATTCAGCTGTTCGTGCAGCGCGATGCGGTGGGCGAGGAGGTCTATGCGGATTTCAAACGCTGGGACATCGGCGACATCGTCGGTGCCGAGGGTGCGCTGTTCCGCACCAAGACCGGCGAACTGTCGGTGCGCATCGATACCGTGCGGCTGCTGACCAAGGCGTTGCGCCCGCTGCCGGAGAAGTGGCAGGGGCTGACCGATCAGGAGACGCGCTACCGCCAGCGCTACGTCGACCTGATCGTCAACGACGTCACCCGCGACACCTTCCGCATCCGTTCGCAGATCATCCACGGTATCCGTGAGTTCATGGTGGCCCACGGGTTCCTCGAGGTGGAGACGCCGATGATGCACGTCATCCCCGGCGGCGCCACCGCCCGTCCCTTCGTTACCTACCACAATGCCCTGGACATGGATCTCTACCTGCGCATTGCGCCGGAACTGTATCTGAAGCGGCTGGTGGTGGGCGGTTTCGAGCGGGTGTTCGAGATCAACCGCAATTTCCGCAACGAGGGGATCTCCATCCGCCACAACCCCGAGTTCACGATGATGGAGTTCTATCAGGCCTATGCCACCTACAAGGAACTGATGGATCTCACCGAAGAGCTGATCTGCCACGTCGCCCGGGAGACGGGCCGGGGCCTCAAGTTCGATTAC
>CAYQWR010000291.1:0-2843 GCA_964421235.1 uncultured Thiohalomonas sp.
ACGCGCCAGTTGCTGTTCGATCTGGCCAACCTGATGCTGGAACACGGCGAACACGAGATCGCGCCGTACCGTTCCGTCTACGCGCAGAAGAGGGACTGAACCATGAGCATGCAGCGGCAGTTGCGGGTGTTGGACGGCGTCGAGGCGGGGCTCGCTCCGGGACTGCTGGTGGCCTTCGCCAGCTCCGATCTGAAACACGTGGATCAGCACTTCGGTTCCGCCGAGCGCTTCGCCATCTATCGGGTCGAGGCGGAGCGGGTGACGCTGTCGCGGGTGGCGGAGTTCGGACGACTGGATCACGACGGCAACGAAAACAAACTGTTGGAAAAATTCGTGCTGCTCGACGGTTGCGCCGCGGTCTATTGCCAGGCGGTCGGTCCGTCGGCGGTGCGCCAGTTGCTGGGACTCGGCGTGCAACCGATGAAGGTGCCGGAGGGAAGCGCCATCGGCGCGCTGCTCGGCGGCATGCAGCATGAACTTCAGCAAGGGGCGAACGGCTGGATCGGCCGCGCGCTGGCACGGCAACGGCGGGATATGAAACGGTTCGATGCCATGGAGGCGGAGGGTTGGGAGGATTGACCGCGGTAGCGACGCCATCGGAGATGCGCAACGGGGAAGCGGTTGGTGGGATTCGGGGGCGAGTTCCGGTTTCCTTGTTGTGCATCTCCCATGACGCCGCAGGATTACGAACACCTTAACGGAGAGAAGACGATGAATGCAGTGACGATTGACGACCCGGTATTGAGCACCGATTTTGCCGCGGAGATGGTGAAGCAGATGCGCGCCCTGGACAGCTACGGCGTGTGGGAAGGCCACACGTCGGCGCAGCTGCTGGACCCGTTCGTGCTGACGCCGGAACGCAAGAAGGAGATCCCGGTGGTCGGCGATCCCGACGAGGAGACCATGGCGCGGGTGAAGGCGTTCTACAACGCCATCTCCATCATGATCGAAAAAGAGTGCAGCCTGATGGCGATTCCGATGATCGTGCTCAGCCACGAAGGCTTCGGCCGCGTGCTGATCACCGTCGGCAAGCTGGTGGTGGTCGACAAGACCCTGCGCGACGTGCACCGCTTCGGTTTCGCCAGCCTCTCCAAGATGAAGGACGAAGCGGACAAGCTGCTGTCCATCGCGCTGGAACTGATCGGCGAGCACTCGAAGGTGGCTGGACTTTAAAGCTATCAACCACGGGGGACACGGGGAACACGGGGAATTCTTAAATCCGATACAACACTATTGTTTGTGTTTCCCCGTGCCCCCCGTGTGCCCCGTGGTTCAATCTTGTTTCGGTGGGATGATGAACGAAGACGAATTGAAACAGTTGGATAAAGAGGTCAAGAAGCGCAAGCGCATCGCCAGCGAGTGGGCGTCGCAGTTGCACGACCTGGTGGAGGATCGATTGCCGGCCGCCTACGGCGAACTGCCGGCGATGGCTCAGTCGACCTACGACGCCTGCAAGGCGTGGGAAGAGGCGAACAAGGCCTGGCAAAGCGCCCAGGCGCAACAGTGAACGGAGAGAGAGATGAGTGAAATGATCACCGGTCTGACCCGCGGCGGGGCCAGTTGGACGCCGGAGTTTATCGTGGCCATCAACCAGGCCGACTGCATCGGTTGCGGCCGTTGCTACAAGGTGTGCCCGCGCGACGTATTCGAACTGGTGGAGCGCGAGGCGGACGACGACGATGACGACGATGATTTCTCCGACGACGTCGCCATGGTGATGACCATCGCCAACGCCATGGACTGCATCGGCTGCGGCTCCTGCTCGCGCGTCTGTTCCAAAAAGTGCCACAGCCACGCGGCTGCGGCGTTGAGTGCCTGATGAAAAGATCTAACCACGGGGGACACGGGGAACACTGGGGAATCTGATGCAAGAGGCGTCAACACAGCTTATTGGTTTGAGACCCCGTGCTCCCCGTGTCCCCCGTGGTTAACAGTTTTTGGAGTTTTTATGCCCAAGCCGGAAAAACACATCTTCGTCTGTTCCCAGGCGCGACCCGACGGACATCCGCGCGGTTCGTGCAGCGCCAAGGGTTGCGCGGCCATCGCCGAGGAGTTCTGGTATCAGTTGCAGGAGCGCAATCTGTTCGATCGTTTCCAGTTGACCAATAGCGCGTGCATCGGTCCCTGCGGCGTCGGTCCCAACGTACTGGTCTATCCGGAGGGAGTGATGTACAGCGGTATCGGCAAGGAACAGGTGACGGCGATCATCGAACAGCATCTGCTCGGCGGTACGCCGGTCGCGGCGTTGCAGGCGCCGGACGACATGTGGGGCTGAGATGTCGGATGCCGCGCGGCTGATCGTTTATCACAAGCAGGCGACCAGCGCCCGGCTGCGCTTCCTGCGTTTCGCCGAGCGCACGGTGTGCGGATTCGGGCCGCTGCCGTCGCTTGCCGTGGTGGTGGACGCGGCCGAGATGGCGCAGTTCGACACGACAGTGGTGCCGCATCCGGCCGCATTGATCGGCAGGATGGAACGCGGGCTGAAGTTGGCCGCAGGCAGCATTGCGCTCGATCCGCAGTTCGTGGCGCGGGTGGATGTGCCGGGCGGTCCGATGACCGTCTACGCGGCTGCCTTCACCACCATCGATCCGCCGTTCGCGGCGGCGCAGGCGCAGGGCGGCGCATTCATCGACCTGACGCAGGCAAGAGATTTACCGCCGTCGGAGCTGGAATTGCTGCGGCGGATCTACTCCCACGTTTTGGGCGGCTGAGTCGCAACGATGACGCCGCCCACTTTTCTTGTTCGTCGCGCCGTTACCGATGACATCGCCGCACTGATCGAACTGTTGCAGCAACTGTTTGCGCTCGAGGCCGATTTTGTCCCTGACAGCGCAAAGCAACGG
>CAYQWR010000292.1:0-2818 GCA_964421235.1 uncultured Thiohalomonas sp.
GGGCACGCTGTCGGACTGAAGTCCGACCCACGGGTGTGTTGCCGGTTGTCGTGGGAGCCCAGTCGGAACTCTTTTGACCAATGCCCCCTTGGCATGTCCCGCCTCCATTTCTGTATTTCCGCGATAGGCTCTAGAATAGCCCCATGTCCGATTACACCCTCGCCACCACACCCGACCAACCGAGCCGCGACGTCTTCACGGTCTCGCGTCTGAACCGCGAGGCGCGGGCGGTATTGGAAGGCAGCTTTCCGCTGCTGTGGATCGAGGGCGAGATATCCAATCTGGCGCGCCCCTCGTCGGGCCATCTCTATTTCTCCCTCAAGGACTCCGCGGCCCAGGTCCGTTGCGCCATGTTCCGTCAGCGCAACATGCACCTGAAGTTCCGCCCCCAGGACGGCATGCACGTGGTGCTGCGGGCGCGGGTTTCGCTGTATGAAGGGCGCGGCGAATTCCAGCTCATCGCCGAGCATATGGAAGAGGCCGGCGACGGCGCGCTGCGCCGTGCCTTTGAGCAGTTGAAACAGCGCCTCGCCGCCGAGGGACTGTTCGACGCCGCACGCAAGCGCCCACTACCGCTGCTGCCGCGCTGTATCGGCGTCGTCACCTCGCCCACCGGCGCGGCGATCCGCGACATTCTCACGGTACTGAGGCGCCGCTTCCCCACCATCCCGGTAGTCGTCTATCCGGTGGCGGTTCAGGGCAGCGATGCCGCCGCGCAGATCGCGGCGGCGATCCGCCGCGCCGGCGAGCGCGGGGATTGCGACGTGCTCATCGTCGGCCGCGGCGGCGGTTCGCTGGAGGATCTGTGGGCGTTCAACGAGGAACCGGTGGCGCGCGCCATTTACGCGTCGCCCGTCCCGGTGGTCAGCGCCGTCGGGCACGAAATCGATTTCACCATCGCCGACTTCGTCGCCGATGTGCGCGCGCCGACACCGTCGGCGGCCGCCGAGCTGCTGAGTCCCGACCGTGAGGAGTGGCTGTTGCGCCTGGCGCGGTTGGGACAACGGCTGCAACGGGGAGTACACAAGCAGTTGCAGCACAAGGCGCGCAACGCCGAGTGGCTGGCCAAGCGGCTCAAACATCCGGGCCGCCGGTTGCAGGAGATCGGCCAGCGGGTCGACGAGCTGGAACAGCGCCTGCACCAGTCGCGACGCAACGGACTGCGTCATGCCGCCGCGCGTCTGGCAACGCTGCAGGCGCGGCTGGGACGGCAGACGCCGGCCCATCGCCTGGCGCTGCTGCAGACGCGCCGCGTCGACCTGATGCGCCGTATGCAAACCACCATGGACCATGCGCTGGATCGGTTCAACCGCCGTTTGGGCGAAGCGGCGCATGCGCTGGACACGGTGAGCCCATTGGCGACGCTGAGCCGCGGTTATGCCATTATCAGCGCGGCCGACGGCCGCATCCTGCGCAGTACCGACGAGACTGCACCCAATCAACGAATTCAGGCGCGCCTGGCCCACGGTCGCCTGTTGTGCCGAGTGGAAGAGCTACATGATGAATAGAGTGCTGCAAACCCTCATCGCGGGCGCGCTGTGTTGCCTGATGTCCACCGCCCTGTGGGCCGCCGAGTTGCCGCACGCGGAGGCGGTCCCCGGCGGCATCGCCATCGTTCCGTTGCCGCTGCACGGCAGCGCCCTGCCGGTGGTCCGCTACTGGGGCAAGCGGGTGATGGTGGTGCGGCAGGACGGCCAGTGGCAGGCGGTGGTCGGCATCCCCTTGAACGCGCGCAGCGGCCATTACAATCTGCACTTCAAACAGGACGGGCACGAGCGCAGCGTCACCTTCGTGGTCCACCCCAAGCAGTACCAGGTGCAGCGCCTGACCCTGTCGAACAAATTTCTGGTCAACCCCAACGCCGAGGAACTCAAGCGCATCTTCAGCGAGCAGCGCCTGACCAAGCGGGTGTTCACCACCTTCCGCCCGGTGGACGACGTGCCGGCCCGTTTCACCCTGCCGGTGGTGGGTCCGGTCTCCAGTCAATTCGGACTGCGGCGCTTCTTCAACGGCGAACCGCGCAATCCCCACAGCGGCATCGATCTGGCCGTTCCCGCCGGCACGCCGGTGCTCGCGCCGGCGGCGGGCCGCGTGGCGGCGACCGGCAATTTCTTCTTCGACGGCAACGTGGTGTTCATCGATCACGGCCAGGGGCTGGTCACCATGTACTGCCACCTCAGCAAGATCGCGGTGAAGCAAGGGCAGCAGGTCAAACAGGGCGAGGTGATCGGCGAGGTCGGCATGACCGGGCGGGCCACCGTACCGAACCTGCACTGGGGCGTCAGCCTCAACAACGACCGCGTCGACCCGATGCTGTTCCTGAGCCGGGAGAGCGTTGCCAGCATCACCCACTAATTACAAAAAAGCCAACCACGGGGGGCACGGGGAACACGGGGAATTTGCTGTCAAAGCTGCAGACGATACCACCTTGCATTCCTGACATCCCCGTGCCCCCCGTGTGCCCAGTGGTTAATTCTTTTGTCTTCAGGTTGTCGCCGCCACCGCCTCAATCGGCCTCGCGCTCGACCGAACAGCAGTGCGAGACCTCAACGCTTTCCAGCACCGCGCCGGTGGTGGCATTGGGCCGAAAGGTGGTGCATCCCTTGAGGCCGCTGCGATAGGCCTCGCGATAGATATCCTGCAACTGTTCGAAGGGATAATCGGCGGGGATGTTGACGGTCTTGGAGATGGCGTTGTCGACGTATGGCTGCAGCGCCGTCTGCATGTCCAGGTGCGCCTGGGGCGGCAAGCGCCGGGCATCGATGAAGGCGTCTGGCAGCGGGGTATCCGGTCCGTGGTCCTGCCGCCAAAGGCGATA
>CAYQWR010000293.1:0-2806 GCA_964421235.1 uncultured Thiohalomonas sp.
CCGGTATTGCGCATGCCGGCGGCGATGGCGTTGATGGAGCGCAGCAGCGGTTCGAGCCAGAGGTTGCGTTCCTCTTCGTCCAGCGTCTGGTCGCGGTAGAGCGTCTAATAGGACAGCCACTCCAATAAATGGGATGAGAACAGCCATTCGGCCGTATTTGTGGGGTTTGAATCCGATGAACGTGGTCGTCACGTTTTCCTTTATTAGAAATATCGGGATTGGCACGCGGCAAGCGTGGGAGGTGCAGAGCGTCGCGAAACTCACCGATGCCATCCGTTACGTGCCCGACCAACCGACCGGTAGGAACTATACTGACCCATAATCGCAGCAACGGAATTTCATCGATGTATCGTCCACGATTCTTTGCGATAGACGACGTGGAGGTGCTCCACTCGATCATTCGCATGCGCGTCTTCGCCACGCTGGCGCTGGCGCATGAGGGCCGCGTCCATTTTGCCTATGCACCGGTGGTGCTGACGGGAGAGGGAAAGGGCATACTCCTCTTCCATCTGGCCAGGGCAAACCCGGTTGCGGCATTGGCCGACGGCGCGTTGCTCTCGGTTTCGTTTATGGGGCCGGATGCCTATATCTCACCGGATTGGTATGAAACGGAAGGTCGGGCGCCCAGCTGGAACTACATTGCCGTGGAGGGCACCGGCATCGCGCACACGCTGTCGCGCGCGGAGCTGCTTGCGCTGCTGGAGGAACTCGCTGGCCAGGAGGAGGGGAAGCTGCTTCCCAAACAGCCCTGGACGCTGGATAAGGTGCCGGCGCAGCGCCGCGAACTCCTGCTCGATGCCATTACCGGATTCTCTCTCGCCTTCGAGACGCTGGAAGGCAAGTTCAAACTCAGCCAGGACAAGACGCCGGGGGATATTGCCGGCGTGATCGCGGCGCTTGAGGCGCGTGGCGATGCGGCCAGCCGCGCCGTCGCGGCGGCGATGCGGCGGCACGTGTAGGCGCTGGCCCTCGCCGCCTTCTTCGGCGTCAATGGGCGTGGGCGCAATCGATGGCCGGCCAATCCCAGGGCTGATAACCTTACTCGTAATGTTGGATTTCCTGCCTGTCGTTGGATATTCTACCCTTCTCTCTTTGCCCGGGCGGACCGGTTGTGGCATGGTCTACCACCGATTCGCTAACGCAGCCAAGTGCCTGCGGCCGGGATGTGACTGAGTGCCAGCCGGGAATGGACCATCCGGCAGGGCGGATGGCGGCGGCAATCGACGCCATCCGGATTTGAGGCGGGTTACATCGCCAATGTTCGCGTAGTAACACCTTGGGTGGTATTACGCGTTTGAATTGAGCCCGGTCGGGTATGCAATGACCGGGATTGAGTGGGGACGTCCTGATATGAATCTGATGAAAGTATTTTTGGTTGGCAAGCGGGAAAGCGATGCCTTTGCGCAGGAGCATGGCTGCGAACTTGACGATGCCGGGACCGTCGCCATTCTCGAACGGGTAAAGCGTGGATTAGCCGCGGATGGAAGGCCGTCGTCGCGCGATCTGGCCTTGCTGTCGTTTGTCACCCTGCTGAGTGCCCAGCGCTATTTCGCCCATAGCGAGCGACTGCTCAAGACCTGCCGCGAGTCTGAACACACGGGCGATTATGGTCTGGAGACGCTGGTGCCGTTGATCGACGAGTTGTGCGAGACTCTGAGCTTCTATGCCGGGATCGCGATGGCCGAGCGGCTGCCGCTCAGTGACAGTGCCAGCGTCGAGGTGCTGACCAACCGGCTGTTTGCGGCGATCGCTGTGCACGATCCGGAGCATGTGAGGCGGATGGTCGCAGATTGGCAGGATCAGGAAACTCTGGCGATTCTGCAGTCGGTGGCGCGCGATCCCGCAGGCTATGAACCGGTATTTTGCCCAACGTTCCGCCAATTCGTCACTGCCGTCCCGCAGACTTACTGCATCTTCGCGCCCCAGGGCAAATACTGGGGTGCGGACGAGTGGCACGAGAACGAATCGCTGGAGGACAACGTCGCCCGCTTTGCCCGCGGCCTGTTTCGTTTCCTGGCGGTGGCGAAGAAGGAAAAATTCAAGGGTTTCGCCGCGCGCCTGCCGGCGTCAATGAGTGACAGTATCGAACGCCTGGCGGAGACCACCGCGACGCTGCTCGCGGGCCTGAACCGTATCGACCCGGCCAGCTCGCTCTGCCTCGAACAGCCCATCGGCGAGGAGGGCTGGAAGTTCGAATGGGCGGGCGAAACCATCTTCCTGACCGCCTTTGGTACCTGCTATCCGGAGAAGCATCCGCGTAATCCGCATGGATTCGATTACACCTATTTCTTCATCCAGCCGGATTTTGTGCTGCGCGCGCATCCGATGATGAGCGATGAGAATGAGGCAAAGACCCGCGCCCGCATCCTGGCCAACTTCAACAAGCACGGCATGAGCTTCAGCAACGAAAACAAGCGTGCCGAATCCGAGCGCTACGTCAGGCCCATGGAAGCAATGGATCCGCCGATTCGCTGGTGGGATTATCTGCCGCAGTAACGTTGCAGCAGCGAGAAGGGACCGGTGACAAACGAGCAGCATTTGAGGCTGTCGGTTATCCTTGATAGCCTGATCACCTCACACCTGTGCGAAAGGAGTCGCTCATGCCTCGTAAGACAAGGATGTATGCGGCAGGTGTGCCGTGTCATGTAGTCCAGCGTGGCAACAATCGCGAAGCCACGTTTTATTCGGACGACGACGGTCTTTTCCAACTGCCTGGAAGAAGGTGCGAGACGCGGTAACGTAGCGATTCGCGCCTTTGCCCCGATGACCAATCATGTCCATCTTTTGTTAACCCCCGCCGATAAAG
>CAYQWR010000294.1:0-2804 GCA_964421235.1 uncultured Thiohalomonas sp.
TCGATGCCGGCGCCATCCCCCTCGGCAAGACCAATCTCGATCAGTTCGCCACCGGCCTCAACGGCACGCGCTCGCCCTACGGTGTCTGCGCCAATCCGTTCAATCCCGATTACATCGCCGGCGGATCGTCGTCCGGTTCGGCGGTCAGTGTGGCGCAGCAGTTGGTGAGTTTCGCGCTCGGCACCGACACGGCCGGCTCCGGCCGCGTGCCGGCCGCCTACAACAACCTCGTCGGCCTGAAGCCGACGCGCGGCCTGGTGTCGACCCGCGGGGTGGTGCCGGCCTGCCGTTCCCTCGACTGCGTGTCGGTGTTCGCGCTCACCGCGCAGGACGCGCACAGCGTGTTCGAGGTCGCGTCGGCCTTTGATCGCGACGAACCGTTTGCGCGACCGCACGAAACATCGTGCCTCGGCAGCCGCGGCGTACCGGTCGAAGGATTGCGTTTCGGCGTGCCGCGCGCCGGGCAGCTCGCCTTCTTCGGCGACAGCGAGTACGCACGATTGTTTTCACAGTCGGTGCAGCAGCTGGAGCGGCTCGGCGGCCGCAGGGTGGAGATCGATTTCGCGCCGTTTCTGGATGCCGCACGCCTGCTCTACGAGGGCCCCTGGGTCAGCGAACGCTATGTCGCCATCGAAGCGTTTCTTGCGCGACATGCCGATGCGCTGCTGCCGGTGACGCGCACCATCATCGAGGGTGGCGCGCAACCGAGCGCGGCCGATGCCTTCAACGCAAGTTATCGCCTGGCGGCATTGCGGCGGCAGAGTGAACGGGTGTGGGATGAGGTGGACGTGATCCTCACCCCTACGGCGGGCACGCACTACAGCATTGCGCAGATGCTGGAAGAACCGATCAAGTGCAACAGCGACCTCGGTTATTACACCAACTTCATGAACCTGCTCGACCTGGCCGCGGTCGCGGTGCCGAGCGGCTTTCGGTCCGACGGTCTGCCCTTCGGCATCACCCTGGCGGCGCCGGCCTTTACCGATCACGGACTGCTGGCCCTCGCCGGCCGATTGCACGCCGCCGCCGACACCGGCGCCGGGGTGACGCGGATGACGGTACCGCCGCCGCCGCCGTTGCAAGCGCCCGCAGACGAACTGACGATCGCCGTATGCGGCGCCCACATGAGCGGCCTGCCCCTCAATCACGAACTGACCGGGCGCGGCGGCCGTCTGCTCAGCCGCACCACCACCTCCGCCGACTATCGTCTCTATGTTCTGCCGGGCGGCCCGCCGCAGCGCCCGGGTCTGGTGCGTGTGGACGATGGCGGCGCGGCGATCGAGCTGGAGGTGTGGGCGCTTCCCGCCGCGCAGGTCGGTGGCTTCATGGCCGGTATCCCGGCGCCCCTCGCCATCGGCCGCGTGCAGTTGGACGACGGCACCTGGACATCGGGCTTCTTGTGCGAGGGCTACGCCGTCGCCGCCGCCCGTGACGTTACGGCGCTGGGGGGATGGCGCGCATTTCTGAACGGGAAATAGGCCGTTTTATCGTCGCGCCTTACCTAGCCTCAACCACTCCAGGCGTGTGCCTTGTCCTTCGGGGGGCAGCGCTCTTCATCCAGCCGCGTAGAGCGAACGGCGTCCGCGGCGGTGGTTGCAGCGCATGGGATCTGGGTGAAAACACGCCCTATGCCGCTGTCATGGCGCAATTTAACGTCGATCTCACCCATCCTTTACCGTTTGCCATACGTTGAATGAAAGACCATGTGTTTTCTCAGATTATCGTGCGCAACTACCGCGTGCGCAGTCGAACCGGTCGCCATTGAGGCGTACGCCAACAACGATGTAAGGGGCAAGTCATGAGCGAGAAAGCAAGCACCTATTTCTTCACTTCCATTGTGACCTTCGCAGTAATAGTCGGTGGCCTGGTGAGCGCCGTCTACTTCACCGTCTCGCATTTCGTCCTGGGGGGTTAATCACCCTTTATCAGGGTCGGGGGCAGGTGGATCAGCGCACCCTCCAGAGTGAGTTGCCGACAGCTTCGCAGGCATGTTCGCGTGGTGCGACGGTTCACCTCCCCCTGACGCACCTGGTGCTCACTACTCATTGACTATCCGCAGGTTTTCACCGCAAAGCGGTGCCGCTATACTACGCCCCCATTCCCGCGTTACGCAGTAATGTATTAGGACGCATAGAGCGGCCGACCATGCGCCGCCAACATATCGAGGGGTCGTCGTGAGCGAAAAAACCAATTGCTATATGTTTAATTCCATTTTGTGGTTTGCCATCATCGTCGGCGGCCTGGTCTCGCTGGTGATGACGTTGGATGCGCCGATTCTCCATGGCTCAGGTTCAGCCGCCGGCGCCGCCATGACGCCTGCGGCGATCAACGCCCGGATCGCACCGGTTGGTGTCCTGAATACCGGTGCCGCGATCGCAGCCGCTCCGGCGCCAGCACCCGCGGCGTCCGCGGCACCCGCAGCACCCGCAGCGTCCACGGCAGCCGCCGGCGGCGCCCGTTCCGGTAGCGTCATTTTCCACACGGTCTGTTTCGTCTGTCACGCCACCGGCGCCGCCGGTGCACCGAAGGTCGGCGACAAAGCCGCTTGGAAGCCGCGCATCGCCAAGGGCATCGACACCCTGTGGCAGCATGCGATTCACGGTTTCCAGAGCAACGGCCTGACCATGCCGCCGCGCGGCACCTGCGGCAACTGCTCCGATGCCGAGCTGAAGAACGCAGTCGAGTACATGGTTTCTCAGAGCAAGTAGCCGTCCGTGTAACGCTCAAGAAGGCCGGGTTTCCCCGGCCTTTTTTTTTGTACATGGATGTACTTATGCCGTGAAGGCCATGGATGGCCGGGAACG
>CAYQWR010000295.1:0-2502 GCA_964421235.1 uncultured Thiohalomonas sp.
GCTTCCGGTTATCTGGTGGTGAAGACCAGAGAGAACCAGAAAAATAACACTTAGGGGATTGTTTATGGACGGCGCCAACGCACTCATCAGGCGCCGCTCCTCGCACGATACAGATTTACGTTCCGGCATGATGGGAACTGTTTTTCTTGGCCGAACTTTCTGTTTCTAAATGACGCGGCGGGCAGCAGGTGTTCTGCGGCAGGTCGGCGTGAGGCAAACGGATGTTGCGACACAATACGGACAGGCGTTCCTTCGGGGTATTGGTCATACACCTTCTGGTGGCGGCGTGCCTGATGGGCGGTGGAGTCGCGAGTTGCGGCGCCGTTGCCAACGGCGGCACGGCGACTAGCCCGCGGCTGGATGCCGCTGCGTTGCCGGCGCATGGGGCGGCGCAAACCGTTTTGCACATTCCCACCTTCGGCCATTACACCGTGATCGCCAAGAGCGCCCAGGGTGTGGCCCTGCAGTTGGTCAATCGCATGACGGGGCCCGGTCCGATCGTGGGGCAGGTCGGCAAAGAGGATGGACGCCTCGATCTATTCCTGGAGAAAGGGGACTATTTGATACGGACGCTTGCCAGCGAAAAAGGCAGCGGACAAGTTGCTCTGAGTGTTGTGCGCGCGCACGAGCTCAGTCCCAGCCCTGCGCCGCGCTTGGTGGAGTTCCGCATGGTGCAGAATTCCCTCGGCGACCTGCAGCAGCGTTCCTACTGGTTGGAGGTCAAGCAACAACGTACGGTGGCGTTCGAAGCGGCGGGGCGCAGCCTCGCCGATCTGCGGCTATGGAAGGACGGCAACTGGCTCGTCGATGCCACACCGACCGCCGAGGTGACGACGCCCTCACCGGGCAAGCCGCTCAATAGTCGTCTGTTGGTGGCGCAACTCAATCCCGGTCTCTACCTGTTGACCGCCTATGGTGGGCCGGCACAGCCGTGGGCTGTTACTTCGTCCGCCCAACCGTTCTACCTGCGGTTCGGAATCCCCCAATTGCCCGAGTCCGGCCGGCGGCGTTACATCGCCAGCCCATTCGGTATCGACCGCTGGCGTGTGCCCGGCGCTGCGGATTATTACCGTCTGGAACTGCCGCAGGCGGAACCGGCATCGCTGAGCGTCGGCTACTACGATGAGCACAGTCCATACGCAGATACTGGTTCCAGCGCCGCCATCGACAAGAAAAGCGTTCCGCCGGTGGCCGAACTGCACACGTCGAATTACGGCAACGGCGAACACATCGTCACCATCCGTCGGGAGGCGGGCAAACCCTACGTACTCCAACATTTCCGTGAACAACGCTATGTGCAGCTCAGCTCACCCGGCGACTATTGGGTGAGTACCCAGCACTCCGGCTTTGGGGAGGATTCCATCGACGCCACCGCGTTGTTGACGGTATTGAAGGGCCCTGAATGGCAATTCGTCGACAGTTCGGCGATCCCGCTCGACGGCACTGCGCACTGGCAGCGGCGTTTCAATCTGCTTGCCGAGTCGACCCTGTTCTTCGAGGTACGAAGTCAGGGCAATTACCTTTTTAAGGCTGAGGGTGTGCGGGCGGACCTGCGTCTGGAGCCGTTCATGGTGGATCGGCCATCGGATTACCAGTCACCGGAGTTCGAGCAGGCCTCACTGACGCAGATCCTCGATCCCGGTTTCTATATGCTGACTCTGCGACCGGTGAACGGGAGCAACGGCAAGGGGATTGTCACCCTTAGCGCGGGTTCTGCAAACGGCCCGGCGCAGAGTGGAACCGAGATGCAGCCGGCGCGAACCGCTTATCACACCACCGTGCATGTTGCGCGGAATCAATATTACAGGCTCGACCTCAATGAACAGCCCGGAGTGACCAGCGGGGTGCTGGTGCGTCGTCTGCCCATCGATCTGAGCGCTGCGCTGCCGGTGCGCCAATCCGCGCACAAACAGCTAACTACCCAAATCAAGATACCGGAAAAAGGTACTGTGACCGCCGTAGCGGAAGATGGCCGGCAACTGCCGTTCAGCATCGATGGCGCGACGCCGCAAAAGGCGCAGCTGTTGCAGCCAGGAACCTACACCTTTGCACTACGCAACGACGGCGCGCACGCCGTGGACTACGTGGTGGCGCTGACACTGCCGCGTCTTGACAGCACTACACCGTTGCCGTCGATCTCCAGTGGGTTATTGGATACGTTGCCGAAGTTCCCACTGCTCGACGACAGGCATGCGTACTTTTTCGATACGGAACGCGACCAGACTACTACCGTCAATATTCGTGTGGACAAGCCTGCGCTGTATCGCGTCGAATCGACCGGCCTGTTGCGCACCCAGGGCACACTGCGCACCCGTACGGTACTCAACCTCGATCGCCAGGCCGCCAACGGCGTCGGCCGCAACTTCCTGATTGCCCGCTTTCTGGGAGAAGGCGACTACCAGCTTTCGACCCGGCCGCTGGGTTTGAGTCGCGGTCCGTTGGGGCTGCGGCTGGTGCGGAAGACGCCGCTCGACGGCGGCAAACTCAAGCTGGGGATTCCGG
>CAYQWR010000295.1:2512-2754 GCA_964421235.1 uncultured Thiohalomonas sp.
CCGGCGCGGCGTACGTTGCGTGCCGGCGATGGATTGCTCTATCGCTTCCACGTCGCAACCGCAGGCGATTACCGGGTGCGGGCGCTTGGTCTAGACCGCCGTTTCTCGGCGCGCCTGGAGGATGGCGATGGTTGGCCGCTGGTGCGGCCTGGCGTCACTGCCGACTTTGTACGCCATTTTGAGGTCGGCGACTATCGTCTGGTGATCCTGCCGCAACAGGTTGCCGCCCGCGTGGTCACGTT
>CAYQWR010000296.1:0-2753 GCA_964421235.1 uncultured Thiohalomonas sp.
GACGCCGGACCCCGCGTTGGACGTGTTGGCCAACGGTTGGCTGGTCTATCAGACATTGTCGTGCCGCCTCTGGGGTCGTAGTGGCTATTATCAGTCCGGCGGTGCCTACGGTTTCCGTGATCAGTTGCAGGACACTATGGCACTGATTCATGCGGCGCCGTGGCTCGCCCGCGAGCAGTTGATTCGGTGCGCCGAGCGCCAGTTCCGTCAGGGTGACGTGCAGCACTGGTGGCATCCGCCCAATGGGCAGGGCGTGCGCACCCATTTCTCCGATGATTATCTATGGCTGCCGTATGCAACCTGTCGTTATGTGCTGGCGACCGGCGATACGGGAGTGCTCGATGAGTCAGTCCATTTTCTGGAGGGCCGCAAGTTAAATCCGGAAGAGGAGGCTTACTACGACCAGCCACAACGTTCGGCTGAAGCGGCAAGCCTCTATGAGCATTGCGTCCGTGCAATCAAACACGGTTTGCGCTTTGGAGAACATCAACTGCCGCTGATGGGCTGCGGCGACTGGAACGATGGCATGAATCTCGTCGGCCGTGACGGCAGGGGCGAGAGCGTTTGGCTGGCGTGGTTCCTGTATGAAAATCTACAGATGTTTGCAGACTTGGCGCGTGGCCGAGACGACGCGAGCTTTGCCGAGATTTGTGCCGGGCAGGCTGCGCTGCTGTGCAGTAACATAGAGGCCCGTGCCTGGGACGGCGGCTGGTATCGGCGCGCCTATTTCGATGATGGCACACCCCTGGGATCGTCGGATAATGACGAATGCCAGATCGATTCGATTAGCCAGAGTTGGGCAGTCATATCGGGCGGCGGCGATCCCGGGCGAGCCCGCCAGGCGATGGCGTCGGTGGACAAACGCCTGGTGCGGCGCGATGCGCGGTTAATCCAACTGCTCACCCCGCCCTTCGATAAATCAGGCGTGGAGCCCGGCTATATCAAGGGCTATGTGCCCGGCGTTCGCGAGAATGGTGGCCAGTATACCCATGCCGCGATCTGGGTCACGACGGCGTTTGCCATGCTGGGTGACAGGGAGCGCGCTTGGGAACTATTCACCATGCTCAATCCCGTCAACCACGGCAGTGAGCCGAATGAGATCGAACGTTACAAGGTCGAGCCGTACGTCATGTGCGCGGATATTTACGCGTCTCCGCCACACACAGGCCGGGGCGGTTGGACCTGGTACACCGGGGCGGCGGGCTGGATGTACCGGCTGACAGTGGAAACACTGCTGGGCCTGAAATTGGAAGTGGATCATCTGCGTATTGCGCCCTGTATTCCTGCCCATTGGGAGTTGTACATAATCCACTACCGCTATCGCGAGACGGTCTACCACATCACAATTAAGCGCGTCGATGAAGAGTCGGAAAATGTGGGCCGCGTGACGATAGACGGTGCTGTGGTACATGGAATCGGCTTGGACGGTGCGGGGCGGCCGCAAGGCATGATCCCCCTTGTGGATGACCGCCGGGAGCACTACGTCGAGGTGGATTTGAGCTAAAGGCATTTAGAATTGCATTTATCCTTGCGGGTAACGACTTGGAAAATCCGAATTATAAATATGACTAGCGTCAGCGAGAGTTGGTTTTTTTGCGGAGGACAGGCGTGTTGGCGCCGAGTGAGCTATGCGCACGAAGATGTGTGGGTATTCGAGGGGCCGAGCCGCTAGAGCTTGCTAGGGGTGTTGTGCTTTGGGTGGGTGGCGCGGCGCGGAGGTAACATGGGTCGTGTCGGTTTGCACCCTGCACTTGCTCAAGCCACCACGTAACGACGGAGGCGGCATCATCCATCATCGTCTCGGAAACGCGTCCTGAGCGCGGCTACTGATTGCCCAAAGCGGATAGGCCCAGGTTGAGCAGGCGTTGTATGAGCTGCGGGTAGCTCATACCGGCCTTCTCAGCCGAGAAGGCCACCTCTTCATTCTCGGCCAGCGCGGCATTGGCATTGGCTTCGAGTACATAGACCTTGCCGTCCTTGCTGAGACGCAGATCCATGCGCGCATAACCGCTGAGGTCGAGAATGCGGTAAATGCGTTTGCACAATCTGGGGATCGCCTCGGCCATGCCCGCAGGCAGATTGCGCACGAACTGGTAGTCGATGCCATGACGTTCGCGGTATTTCTCGTCCCATTTGACTTTGTAGGTGGCGATACGCGGATCGCCTTCATCATGGCCGCCGAATATCAGCTCGCGGATCGGCAATACCTGTAGGCGCTTATTGCCCAACACGGTGACATAGAGCTCGCGTCCATCGATATACTGTTCGGCAATGGCGTCGCCGCCGGTCATCTCCTGGACCTGAATCACGCGCTGGATGAGCTCGTCCGCGTTGTTCACGAACGACGCCTGGGCGATGCCGACGGAGCCCTGTTCCAGCAGTGATTTTACCACCATGGGATAGGGTAGATTGGACACTTCCCTGGCCGGAATGGTCCGGCCCCAATGGAATACCCGGAAGCGGGGAACCTTGATGCGATGATAGCTCAGCAACTTCTTGGACAGGGCCTTGTCACGGGCCAGCAGCAAGCCACGCGGATTGCAGCCGGTGTATGGCACCTTGAGCATGTCCAGGTAACTGACCACGTAGTAATCGAAGGCCGCGTTGCCGGCGAATGCCTCCAGCAAGTTGAAGGCGATGTGCGGCTTCCATTCATCGATGGTGCTGCGAATCGGCGCCAGATCGCTTTCGACGGCGATCATGCGCACTTCATGACCGAGCGTCAACAGGGCTTTGCGTACGTCGTGCTCGGT
>CAYQWR010000297.1:0-2744 GCA_964421235.1 uncultured Thiohalomonas sp.
GCGAGGCCGGCCACGGCCTCTCCGGCGGACAGCTGCAGCGCCTCGCCCTGGCGCGTGCCTTCTATAAGGACGCCCCCCTGGTGTTGCTCGACGAACCCGGCGCCAGCCTCGACCTGGAGAGTGAGCGCAAGCTCACCGCGGCCGTGGAGCGCCTGGCCGCGGGGCGCACCCTGGTGACCATCGCCCACCGCCTGGATACGGTGCGGCAGGCGGATCGGATCCTGGTGCTCGATGCAGGGCGGCTGGTCGAAGCGGGACGGCACGACGAGCTGGTGGCGCGCGACGGCCTCTATCGGCGGCTGGTGCACGCCTACGGCGGTGCAGCATGAAGACGCTGCTGCGGCTGACCCGCCTCTATGCCCCCTACTGGCGCTGGCTGATCGGCGGCGCGCTGCTGGCGCTGGTGGTGGTGCTGGCCAACGTGGCCCTGCTCGGCGTCTCCGGCTGGTTCCTCGCCTCCATGGCCGCCGCCGGCATCGCCGGCAGCACCATGAACTACTTCACCCCGGCCGCCGCCATCCGCGCCTTCGCCATCCTGCGCACCGGCGGCCGCTACGCCGAACGCCTGGTCACCCACGAGGCCACGCTGCGCTTTCTCTCCGGCCTGCGCGTCTGGTTCTATCGCCGCATCGAGCCGCTGCCGGTGGCGGCGCTGCAGCACTACCGCGGCGGCGACCTGCTGAGCCGCGTCGGCGCCGACATCGACGCGCTGCAGAACTTCTACCTGCGCACGCTGGCGCCGGTGGCGGTAGCCGCGATCGCCGCCCTGGCGGTGTTTGCCTTCCTCACGCTGTACAGTGCCGCCATCGCCTGGCTCGACCTGGCCGCCCTGGCCGTAGTGGGGGCGGCCATCCCCGCCCTGGTCCACCGTCTCGGCAGGAAGCCGGGGACGCGCATGGTGGAGACCGCCGCGCAGCTGCGCATCGACGTGGTCGACGCAGTGCAGGGCATGGGCGAGCTGATCGTGTTCGGCGCCGCCGACGCCCAGCGCGAACGCATTGGCGCCCTGAGCCGCCAACTGGTGGCGGACCAGGACCGCATGAGCCGGCTGAGCGGGTTCGGCAGCGCGGCCGCGGGGCTGTCGACCAATCTCGCCCTGTGGCTGACGACGGTGCTGGCCATCGGCCTGGTGCGCGCGCAACAGGTGCCGGCGGTGGATCTGCCGATGCTGGCGCTGGTGGTGCTGGCCAGCTTCGAGGCGGTGGCGGGGCTGCCGCAGGCCTACCAGTATCTGGGCCACACCCTGGCGGCGGCGCGGCGCATCTTCGCCGTGGCCGATACGCCGATCGAGATCGCGGAACCGGAGCAGCCCGCGCCGCAACCTACCGGTTTCGAGCTGCGCCTCGAACAGGTGGGCCTGCGTTATGGGACGGATGCGCCATGGGCGCTGCAACAGGTGGATCTGATCATCGGGCAGGGACAGCGCGTGGCCCTGGTGGGACCCACCGGCTCCGGCAAGAGCACGGTGGCCGGCGCGCTGCTGCGCCTGTGGGACTATGAGGCGGGACGCATCACCCTGGGCGGACACGATCTGCGCGCCTACCGGACGGAGGATGTGCGCAACCTGATCGCCCTGGCGCCGCAGCGTTCGCATCTGTTCAACACCACGGTGCGGGAGAACCTGCTGCTGGCCAATCCCGACGCCGACGACGCGGCGCTGATCGCCGCCTGCACGGTGGCGCAGATCCACGACGAGATCGCCGCGCTGCCCGCCGGCTACGACAGCTACGTCGGTGAGGCCGGCGCCAAGTTTTCCGGCGGCCAGGTACGGCGCATCGCCATCGCGCGCGCCCTGTTGCGCAACGCGCCGATCACCATCCTGGACGAGCCGACCGAAGGGCTGGATGCGGCGACCGAGCAGCGCCTGATGGCTGCCCTGTTCGCAGCGACGGCCGGACGCACCCTGGTGGTCATCACCCACCGGCCGGCCGGCCTCGATCGCATGGACGCCATCGCGGTAATGGAGAACGGCCGCATCGTCGAGCAGGGCACCCACGCGACGCTGGCGCGCGACGGGGTCCGCTACCGCAGGCTCTACTTCGCGCTGGACTGACCGCAGTTAATGCAGCCGCACCCTTGCGCGCCGCCGCAACGGACGGCGTAGCGGCAGAAATCCCCTCTCCGGTGGATTTGCTGCGGCAGAGGACTGGCCATCCCAAAATTCGAAAAGATAAATCAGCAGGTAGTCCCCGGCTTTGCCGGGAGGCTGATTGGAGTTTGACTAATACGGCGCGGCGGTTGGGATGTTGAACTGCAGAATTTTCTCGCCAAGACGCGAAGAACGCCAAGGAAGCCCTATTTCTGACCTCTTGGCGTTCTTCGCGTCTTGGCGAGAGCCAGGTTTTTCATGCACGAAGCGCTAGCGATTTTGCAGGCGCCTTTGAGACGCCAGCATGTCAGGCCACCGGCGTTGCCGGTGACCCATGACTACATGAACCGCGGGGAGCACAGGGAATTCCCACCAAAGTCCGGGATAACGCAGGCCTCATGCCCAGTTGTCCCCGTGTTCCCCACGGTTCATTCCTTGCCTTGTATTTTCCAGATGTTTCAGTGGCCGGCCGTCCCGGCGCTCTCCTTGTCCTGGGTATCGAGCAAGGCGCCGCCGGCGGCGGAGATGAGTACGATCATCACCGTGCCGAGCAGCCAGGCGAAGTACCAAGCCCCCTGCTCACCGAGCAGTATCACCAGGAACAGGGCCACCAGTGCGATGATGAAGTAGAAAAAGATGCGTACGGCAATCATGG
>CAYQWR010000298.1:0-2727 GCA_964421235.1 uncultured Thiohalomonas sp.
TCACCGCCTGGCTGCTGGCGCTGAGTCTGCCGCCGTGGGCGCCGTGGTGGATCGGCGTGGTCGGCGGCGCCTTCGCCATCGTCATCGGCAAGCAGGTGTTCGGCGGACTGGGCCAGAACCTGTTCAACCCGGCGATGCTGGCGCGCGTCGCGCTGCTGATCTCGTTCCCGGTGGAGATGACCCGCTGGGTGGCGCCGCAGCCGCTCGGCGCCGCCGATGCGCCGGGCCTGCTCGCCGGCCTGCACATCACGCTGTTCGGCATCCCCCACATCGACGCCGTCTCCAGCGCCACGGTATTGGGCCACATCAAGACCGAACTGACCCGCGGCCACGGCCTCGACGTCTCGTTGCACGGCTTTTATTCGCCGCTCAACGAACTGTTCGGTTTCGCCTCCGGTAGCCTGGGCGAGACCTCGGCGCTGTTGCTGGTAGCGGGCGGCCTGTTCCTGCTGTGGCGGCGCATCATCACTTGGCAGATCCCCGTGGCGATGCTCGCCACCGTGGCGCTGCTGGCCGGCGCGCTGCACCTGGCCGACCCGGTGCGTTACGCCAGCCCGCTGCTGCACCTGCTTTCCGGCGGCCTGCTCCTGGGCGCCTTCTTTATCGCCACCGACCCGGTCACCTCGCCCAGCAGCGGACCGGGCCAGCTGCTGTTCGGCGCCGGCTGCGGCGCGCTGATCTACATCATCCGCACCTGGGGCGGCTTCCCCGAAGGCGTCGCCTTCGCCGTGCTGCTGATGAACTCGGCCACGCCGCTCATCGATCACTATCTGCGCCCGCGCGTCTACGGCCGCACCCGCAGCGGCGCGCCGCTGCAGTACGCGCCGGAAAAACTGCGCGGCGAGGAGTAATCATGGAAACCGCACCCCGGCGCTCGCGTCTCGGCTACTCGTCCGTCCTGCTCGGCATCGTCGCCATGGTGGCGGGCGCCGCCCTCACCTTCGCCCACGTCGAGACCGCCGGCCCCATCGCGGCGCAGATGGCGGCGGATCGCAAGGCGTCGCTGAAACAAGTGATCCCGCCCGCACTGCACGACAACGACCTGCTCAAAGATGCCGTCGAGATCGATGTCGGTCACGGCGAACGCAAGACCTTCTACCGCGCCATGCGTCACGGCAAGGTGACGGCCGTCGCCTACGAAATGATCGCCCACGGCTACGGCGGCGAGATCCTGCTGCTGATGGGCGTCGACCGCAACGGCGCCATCCTCGGCGTGCGCGTATTGTCGCAGCACGAAACCCCCGGCCTCGGCGACAAGATCGATTTGAAGAAGACCCACTGGATACTCGGCTTCGACCATCGTTCGTTGGGCAATCCCGACGAAAAAGGCTGGCACGTAAAGAAAGACGGCGGCGTGTTCGACCAGTTCACCGGCGCCACCATCACCCCGCGCGGCGTGGTCAAGGGCGTCCACGCAGGACTGGAACTGTTCGCCGCGCACAAAGATCAACTGCTCGACGCCGCACCCGCGGCAACGGGCGCGGAGAACGGCAATGGCTGACGGCTACGGCAAGATATTCAAAGACAGCTTCTGGACCAACAACATCACGTTGTCGCAATCCCTCGCCCTCTGCCCCACCATGGCGGTCACCTCCACCGCCACCAACGCCCTCGGCATGGGCCTCGCCACCACCGCGGTGTTGGTCATGTCCAACGTGATGATCGCCAGCCTCCGCAACTTCATCACCAACGAGGTGCGCATCCCGGTGTTCGTGGTGATCATCGCCAGCCTGGTGACCCTGGTGGACATGACCATGAACGCCTGGCTGCACCAGCTCTACGGCGTGCTCGGCCTGTTCATCGCCCTGATCGTGGTCAACTGCGCCATCCTCGGCCGCGCCGAGGCCTTCGCCGCGCGCAACGCGCCGCTGGCCTCGTTCGTGGACGGCCTCGGCAGCGGCCTGGGCTTCACCTTCGGCCTGCTGCTCATCGGCATAGTGCGCGAAGTCCTCGGCTCCGGCACCCTGTTCGCCAACGCCGCCCTGCTGCTCGGTCCGCCGTTCAAGGCGATCGAGTGGACCATCATCCCGCACTACAGCGGCTTCCTGCTGATGATCCTGCCGCCGGGCGGCTTCCTGGCGCTCGGTTTCCTGATGGCCGGCAAACGACTGCTGGAAACGCGCCGCGCCCGCCGCGTCAGCAAAGCGGTTGAACTCAGCATAGTGCCGGCGGCCAGCCACGGCTAACAGGAGCAGCCATCATGCGCATCAGCATCGCCTACGCCGAACCCGCCGCCCAGTTCTGGCAGGACCTGGAACTCAACGACCTCGCCACCGTCGGCGACGCCCTGGAACGCTCCGGCATTTTGCAGCGCTTCCCCGAGATCGATTTGGATGATCAGAAAGTGGGAATCTTCGGCAAGGTGGTGCAACTCGACACCCTGCTCGCCGAAGGCGATAGGGTCGAGATCTACCGCCCCATCACCGCCGACCCCGAAACCGTGCCGCGTAAGGACGACGACGAGGATTAAAGGCCAAAAGAAGGATCAACCGCAGAGACGCAGAGGGCGCGGAGGTTTCCTGGCTTGGAGCGGTCTGTCTGTGTACCGAACCGGTAATTCAGCGTATTCGACGATCAAACTCTACGCCAATATGAGCGTCGGATTGATGCTTTAAAAAGCGAGTCTTGTGTGTCCCCGCTTACGCGGCAGGCAGGCGAGGAGATCACCTGTTTCCGTGGATGCGGTGAGTCTTCGAACCGCATCGGTCGCGTCCTTCATTACCTTAT
>CAYQWR010000299.1:0-2698 GCA_964421235.1 uncultured Thiohalomonas sp.
AACATGGACATCGTCACCATGGCGATGAACCTCTACAGCCAGGGCGTCGACCCGCGGCTCGACCTGTCGTACCCGGACGAAGTGATTCAGGTCTACAGCGAATGCACCGGACTGCCGGTCCATCCGCGCCACCCGTGGGTGGGCGAACTGGTCTATACGGCGTTTTCCGGCAGCCACCAGGACGCGATCCGCAAATGCCTGCACCGCCAGCAGGAGGACGAACCGTGGCAGGTGGCCTATCTGCCCATCGACCCGCGCGACATCGGCCGCGACTATCAGGCGGTGATTCGGGTCAACAGCCAGTCGGGCAAGGGCGGCGTCGCCTTCGTGCTGGAGCGGGACTACGGCCTCGTGCTGCCGCGCTGGATGCAGGTGGAGCTGGCGCAGGTGGTGCAGCGGGAGAGTGAGAAACGCGGCGGCGAGATCGACGGCGCCACCATCCACCGGCTGTTCCAGGCGCACTTCGTCGCCGACCAGGTGCCGGTGCGGCTGCAGGGCTACCGCCTCGACCGCAACGGCAACGCGGATAGCATAGAGATGCGCGTCGCCGATCGCGGCAACGAGTCGGTCATGCGCGGCAACGGCGAAGGGGCCATCTCCGCCTTCGTCGACGCCTGGCAGCGCCATTACGACCAGCGCATCAACGTGGTCAACTACAGCGAACACGCCGTCGGCGCGGGAACCGACGCGGAGGCGGTAGCCTATGTGCAGCTGAACGTGGACGGCCAGCGCGTGACCGGCGCCGCCTTCGACCACGACACCGTCAGCGCCTCGCTCAAGGCGGTGCTATCGGCCCTCAACCGCGGCCAGATACTGCGGTCAGCCGCCTGATAACGGCACGGCCCCGGATTCGGGGCCGGTTTATTCAGGCGAAACTCTTCTGTAGGTAACCGATGATGTCGGCAGACTCGTACATCCAGGTCTCGCTGCCGTCTTCGCCGGTGATGCGCAGGCAGGGCACCGTGACCTTGCCGCCGCCGGTGCGTAGCTCCTCACGCCGCTGTTGATCCTTCTGTGCGTCGTGCAGCACGATGTTAAGGGACAACCGACCGATCTCGCGCCGCACCTTGATGCAGAACGGACAGGTATTGAACTGATAGAGTGCGAGGCGTTTGGTCTCCTCGTCGACACGCTGCTGCTCCGCTGCCGGGCGCGTCACGCCATCGGCAGCCGGCGCGCGCGCCCACAACAACATTACCGGCGTCAATATCAAACGCAAGGTCCGAAAGAACATCCGTACCAACCATCTCATGGACGTGAATCCTCCTAAGTCGTTTCGCTACAATAGGCCATCAATCCGCTCGGCCGTGGCCATTTCTCGTCGATGAACTCAACCTGGTACGTCTACATCGTGCGCTGCAGCGACGACACGCTGTACACCGGCATCACCACCGATGTGGGGCGGCGGGTGGCAGAACACAACGACGACGACCGCCTGGCCGCCCGCTATACCCGCGCGCGCCGTCCGGTCATCCTCGCCTATACCGAAGCGGCGGAGGATCGCGCCGCTGCGGCACGCCGCGAGGCGGCAATAAAACAGATGAACCGCAGGGAAAAAATCGCACTGCTGCTGCAGGATTGATGATCACCCGCCAAGCGACGTTGTACCGCAATAACGGTTACAGAAACGTTAAACATCCCCATGCAATGGGTGTGGTTTAAACCAAGCGGGCAGGCCCCACCCGCTGGCGCCATCCTTTGCGCGATGCGACATGTATGTCCGCGCCGTTTCCCGCACGTCCTTAATGCTTCCGAATTTCGAGATGGATTCCGACGGCAACGGGCCACACCCGCACCTCGGCTGCGGTAAACTAACCAGCTCCTGCAACCCGATGGGCATCCGCATCGCACATGACCGACACCCAACGCCGCCAAGCCCTGCGCCGGCTCGCCGCCACGCTGCCGGGGATCGATAAAGCCGTCTACGCCGCCTGTGACCGCGACCCGTTGGAACCGGTGATCGGCCAGGGCCTGCCCGACACGCGGGTCGCCTTCTTCGGCCGCGACCCCGGACGCGACGAGGTACAGCACCAGATGCCGTTCATCGGCGCCGGCGGCCAGAAGGTGCGCGCCGCACTCCACCAACACCTATACGGCAAACCGCTGCCCGACTTCGACGCCTCGGTCGCCGTCGGCCGCATGTTCTTCTGGGCCAACACCGTGCCGTACAAACCAGTGGGCAACAAGGCGTGGTCGATGAAGGTGAAAAAGCAGTTCCAGCCGCTGATGGCCGACCTGCTGCTCAACGGCTGGCACGGCCGCGACATCATCACCCTCGGCCGCGAAGCCTTCCTCTGGTTCGCCATCAATCAGGACAAAGAGACGAAGACACGGCTGGAACAGTTCTGGGAGCGCGACGATCGCTTCACCGACCATATCGAGATCGAACTGGCGGGCGCCGACGGCGCCCGCCGTCTGCTGCGACTCCATCCGTTACCGCACCCCTCGCCGCTCAACGCCACCTGGTACAAGCGCTTTCCCGACCTGCTGCGCAACAGATTGAAACAATTGAAAGTGACCAGCGAAAACTGGCGTTGCCGCTAAGGAAGCGGCGGCATAAAAGGCCACCAATTGCGGGCACAGGATATACGATGCATGCATGTATCAATCCGATTTCATTGCACCATCCCGCGAGTATTTGCCGCGTGATCTGCTGCCTTGGGGCACGACGCATCATTCCGCAGTGCTTTGAGCACAT
>CAYQWR010000300.1:0-2666 GCA_964421235.1 uncultured Thiohalomonas sp.
GGATAACTAAATGGCAAAACTGGCAATCATCGGCGGCACCGGTCTGACCTCGCTGAAGAATCTGGAGATCATCAACCGCGAGGTGGTGCACACGCCGTACGGCGAACCGTCGGGGCCGTTGACCCACGGCTCCATCGGCGGCAAGGAGATCATGTTTCTCGCGCGCCACGGCTACGGTCACACCATTCCGCCGCACAAGGTAAATTACCGCGCCAATCTGTGGGCGTTGCAGGAAGCGGGTGCCGAGCGGATCATCGCCGTCAATGCGGTCGGCGGCATCCGTTCGGACTTGCTGCCTGGTCACATCGTCTTTCCCCATCAGCTTATCGATTACACCTGGAATCGCATCAACACCTATTTTGAAGAGGGGTTGACCCACGTCACCCATATCGACTTCACCGTTCCGTATTGCGAAGAATTGCGTCAACTGCTCATCGACGGCGCCCGTGCGATCAATTTGGCGGTGGTGGCGGAGGGCGTGTATGCGGCCACCCAGGGGCCGCGTCTGGAAACGGCGGCGGAAGTAGACAAGCTGGAGCGCGACGGCTGCGATTTGGTAGGCATGACCGGTATGCCGGAGGCGGCATTGGCGCGCGAACTCGATGTCTGCTATGCGTGCTGTGCCGTGGTGGCGAACATGGCCGCCGGTCGCGGCAGCGGCGCGATCACCATGGAGGAGATCGAGCACAATCTCACCAGCGGGATGGACAAGGTACGTGCCCTTCTGGAGTGCGTGGTGCCGCGGATTTGACCGCGGCACACAATCAAATTCGCTGAATCAAGCCTGATGAGCCGTTGCCGCCGGCGGGTGGCGTCAGCGGCGTCGGGGCGGCCGGAGCGGCGGGGGTTGTCACAGCCGGTGACGCCGCCGGCGGAGGTGCCGGCGGCGTCGCGATCGGCGGATTATAGGGTGTCACCAGGGCGATGACGCCGAACATCGGATGGTCGAAGTAGTGGAGCTCGCCGCTGCGCATGCGACGTGATTCTTGCAGCCGATAGATCGGAATTAGCGGTTTGGCCGGCGCCACGCCGAAAAAGTCGCCGACACCGCCGGTCGTGGTGGCCGGTTTACCCCTCAGCAACAGATCGACGTCCAGATGCAGGTAGCGTAATACGGTCAGTTCGATCACACCGTCGAGCCTCGGGGGCGGCAGTGCTGCGGGCGCGTCGCTGGCGTCCGGCGTTGTCGGCGCAGCCGTGTGGATGTGCACCGGTATCCCTTTTTCACGCGGCACGCCGAGTTGGCGCCAGCCGGTGTGCAGCAGTATTTCGTAGTTGCCGTCTTTGACCAGCTTTTGTTCCTCAGCCTGCATCGCGAACTGATCCGGCGGCAGCGGTTGCAGCTGCGCATTGGGAACGGCCGTGGTCGGGATTTCCTGCGCACCAGTCAGGTCGGGTGAGCCTGGATTGGCCGGCCAGATTTCATTGCCGGCGTCGGGGTGGAGCTGGGCAAACACGATAAGTTCGACGTTGTACCACTGGTCCTGATCGGCCGCATAGACGGGCAGGGCACCGGAAAGGCAAAACACAACCAAGAGCAGCCACCGCAGGCTGGACCGGGCAAACTTGTTCATCAGGCTTCCTTTTGACAGAGATTTTTTTCCACAGCCATCACAGCCGCTTCCACACGGGAATGGACGTTGAGTTTGCGCAATACCGCCTTGACGTGCAACTTAACCGTACCGTCGGATATTCCCAGGTTACGGGCGATCACCTTGTTGCTCTGTCCTTCGGCCAATAGGCACAGAATTTCCAGCTCACGCGGCGTCAGCTCGGAAAAGGGCGTGTCCTGCCGGTCGGTCTCGATGCTTTCGCCCTGAACCACGCGCGCCAACACGCCGGCCAGTTCCGGCGCCACCACGGTGCGGCCGGCCTGGATATCGCGCAGTGCGCTGACCAGTTCGTCCGGCTCCATGTCCTTGAGCAGATAGCCCTGCGCGCCGTTGCGCAGACATTCCACGAGATCGCGCTCTTCGTTACTGGTAGTGAGCATCACGATCGGGATCTTCATCCCGGCGGTGCGCAGGGCGCGCAGTACCTCAAGACCGTTCATGTCTGGCATGCGCATGTCCAACAGCACGATGTCGGTTTCGATCTCCAGTGCCAGTTGCATGCCTTCGCGGCCATCGCCGGTGGCGGCGACCACCTGGATGTTGTGGCGTTCGAGCAAAGTTTCCAGACCGCTGCGAAACAGGGTGTGGTCGTCTATCAGAAGTACACGCATGTTCATCAAATGAGCGCAAACCGTTGTTGTTCTCTGTTCTGTTTCGGATCAGGATAGCGAAAGGTGAGCAGCACCCGGGTCCCTTCGCTTTCCTCGCTTTCGATGCGGAATTCGCCGCCGAGATAGCGTGCGCGTTCCTCCATGATGGAGAGTCCGATATGTTCGCCCGGATGGCCGGAAAAGGCCGGTTCGCGCATGCCGACACCGTCGTCTTCAATCAGGACACGATAGTAACCTTCGGCATTGCAGCGCAACATGATGCGCACGTTCTGAGCGTGGCTGTGTTTACGGATGTTGGCCAGCGACTCCTGCACGATGCGCAACACCTGCATCTCCATATTGGCAGGCAGGCGGGTGGAATCCCACTCCTTTTGCAGGAAGGTGTGAATCCCGGTCTGTTTGCGGAACTGGCTGACCATGTCCTCGATCGCCGGCAGCAGGC
>CAYQWR010000301.1:0-2609 GCA_964421235.1 uncultured Thiohalomonas sp.
CATCGACAACTCGCGCCGGGAATTGCACGGCGCGTTGCTCGACGCCGAGATCCTGGCCGATGTCTATCTGGGCATGACCGGCGGACAGACCAGCCTCTCCCTCGGGGGCAGCGGGACGAGCGGCAATGCCGCCGGCGGCGCCGAGGCGATCCGCAGGCTCGCCGCGGGCCGCGCCGCCTTGTCCGTCGTCGCGCCGTCCGAGGAGGAGCTGGCGGCACACGCCGAGCGCCTGGAGGCCATCGACAAGGCCAGTGGCGGCAACTGCCTGTGGCACAAGCCGGACGCCTGAACGGGACCGCCCGCGCAGGCGTCGAGGCCCGCTACATCAGACCCTTGTTGACGAGGAAGTGGACCCATATGCTGCCGGCATAACCCAGGGCGATGGCCCAACTCCATTTCAGGTGGGTGAAGAAGGTGTAGACGCCGCGCGCCTGGCCCATCAAGCCGACCCCGGCGGCCGAACCGATGGAGAGCAGCGAGCCGCCGACGCCGGCCGTCATGGTCACCAGCAGCCACTGTCCGTGCGACATGCTCGGGTCCATGGTGAGCACGGCAAACATCACCGGGATATTGTCGACAATGGCGGACAGCAGCCCCACCAGTACGTTGGCGCCGGTGGCGCCGAGGCCCTGGTACATCCAGTGGGAGGCGTGAGCCAAATAGCCGATGGTGCCGAGGCCGCCGACGCACAACACCACGCCGTAGAAAAACATCAGCGTGTCCCACTCCGCGCGCTTCATGCTGATGAATATATCGAACGGCTTGTGGCGCGGCTTGAAGTAGGGGGTCAGGTCGCCGCAGTCGAACTGTTCCGGGCCGACGACATAGCCGCCCCCCTTCAGTTCATGGCGGCGAATGACGTAGCCGTAGATCTTGAGCAGACCGAGCCCGGTCATCATGCCCAACACCGGCGGCAGATGGAGGTAATTGTGCATCGCCACGGCCATCGCGATGGTGCCGATGAACAGCGCCGTGACCACATAGCCGCCGAATTTGACCTCGACCTGCTCCTCCATCGCCGCCGGCTTCCCCTTCGGCACCGCGAACGACATCAGCAGTGCCGGAATCAGCCAGTTGACGAGCGACGGGAGAAACAGGTCGAAGAATTCGTGAAACTTTATCACTCCCTTTTGCCACACCATCAGAGTGGTGATATCGCCGAACGGGCTGAAGGCGCCGCCGGCATTGGCGGCCACCACGATATTGATGCAGGCCAGAGCGATAAAACGATTTTCGCCAATGCCGACTGCGGTCACCACTGCCGCCATCAGCAGCGCGGTGGTGAGATTGTCGGCAATGGGCGAAATAAAGAAGGCGAGCAGGCCGGTGATCCAAAATACGGTCACCAGCGAAAAGCCGCGTGATACCAGCCATGCGCGTAACGCATTGAATAGCTGTCGCTCTTCCAAAGTATTGATATATGTCATGGCCGCCAGCAGGAACAGGAACAGCTCGGCGTACTCCAGCAGGTTGTGACGCATCGCTGCCGCAGCCGTGTGATCGTCGCCGTGAATGGCGTAAGCGACACCCACCAGGGTCCAGATGATGCCGGCGGCAATGACGACCGGTTTCGACTTGCGCAGATGCAGAAATTCTTCGCCGATCACCACGGCGTAGGCGACGACAAAGATGATAATGGCGGCGATGCCGAACCAATCGCCGGTCAAATCCAGCGGTCCGGAGCCGCTTTCCGCGGCCAGCGCCGGCAAGGGGATCGCCACCAGGGCGAACCATAATCCGAGAGGGAAAAATAATTTGTTCATAATGTCGCCTGTGAGAACTGTTGACTATAATAAATGACCGCGCCACCTAACCGGCTATGTTAACACAGAGCGGGTATTGATGACGGCAAGATCACCGGTGGTTGATAGCGGCCGCTATGGCGAATCCGGTGCAAGCGAGGTAATCTGCACGCTGGCATTACGATCAGGATATGATCGCCCCGTGGCATTGCGGCGGCCGGGCGTGGGAGTCTGCCCGATACTATGAATAAAACAATGTGGAGGACTCTATGGCGCAGGATTTGAAATCCCATGGTGAGGCTGTGTCACGGTGGGTGACGTTCCGTCTCGGCAGCGAAACTTACGGCATCGACGTAATGCAGGTGCGCGAGGTGTTGCGGAGCACCGATATCTCTCCCGTTCCGGGTGCGCCATCCTATGTGCTGGGTATCATCAACCTGCGCGGCAACGTAGTCACCATCATCGATACCCGCAGCCGCTTCGGGCTGCCGTCGCAGGAGATGGACGATGCGTCGCGTATCCTGATTCTGGAGGCCGGCGACCACGTGGTGGGATTCCTGGTGGATAGTGTCTGCGAGGTGGCCGAATTGCGCGCCTCGGAAGTGGAATCGGCTCCCGATACCGGTGCCGGCGACGCGGCGCGTTTTATTCTCGGCCTTACCAATCGCAAAGACGGGTTGCTGATTCTTGTGGATGCCAGCAAATTGCTCTCGGACGACGAGTTGACTGAACTGTCCAGCATCTAATGCCGTAGCGGCATCGAGCGTGCGAGGCGGATATATGGCACTACACCAACACAGTTCCGAAGACCGACTGGAGTTGCTGCTGTTTAATCTGGGGGGAATTCAGCGCTTCGGCATCAATGTG
>CAYQWR010000302.1:0-2604 GCA_964421235.1 uncultured Thiohalomonas sp.
GCCCTGCTCTGCGCCGAACTGGTCAACGAGGGCTTCCTGCGCCAGTCGTCGCTGTCGGAAAACGACCGCTTCTGCTCCCCGGCACGCCAGGGCGCGATGATGCGGCTGGTGGACCGCTTCATCACCCTGGCCGAACAGGCGGTGGCCGCCGAAGTCGAGGTCGACGCGCCGCAACAGCTGCCGATCCTGCGCCGCCTGCACCGCATGGGCGAGGAACTGGGCGAGCGCGACCTGGACAAACTCGACGCCCTCGGCGCCGAACTGGAAACCGCCTTCGCCCGCCTCCACCCGGGCGCCGTGGCGACCGAGGGGAATGGCGTATGAAAAACAATAAAATATTCACCGCAAAGGCGCGAAGGACGCAAAGATGAAGTACGTAACACAAACAGATAAAGCTATTGGCTGTTCCAATGCAACGCGCGGCTCTGCACAGCCTTGGTTACCCTGTTTTCTTTGCGCCCTTTGCGCCTTTACGGTGAGACGTGTTTAACCATGCGACCGAATCTCTACACCGCCGGCAACATCACCGCGATCCAGGGGCCGCTGCTGTTCCTGCGGCGCACGGTGAACATCGGCCTCAACGAGGCGGTCGAGGTCTACGGCGGCGACGGCCGGGCGCGGCAGGGACGGGTCGCGGCGCTGGACGAGGAGGTGATGACGGTGGAGGTGCTGGAGAGCACCGACGGCCTCAGTCTGAGCGGCACACGGGTGCGCTTCTTCGGCGAGCCGCTGCACTTTGCGTTGGGGCCGGACGTGCTGGGGCGCATCTTCAACGGCGTCGGCAAGGTGATCGACGGCGGCCCGCCCATTGCCGCCGAGCGCAGTTTCCGCATCGACGGCCTCGCCATCAACCCGGCGCAGCGCACCCAGCCCTCCGACTTCATCGAGACCGGCATCACCGCCCTCGACCTGATGAACAGCCTGGTGCGCGGCCAGAAGCTGCCCATCTTCTCCGGCGGCGGCATGCCCCACGAGCGCATCGCCATCGAGGTGGCACGCCGCGCCCACCTGCACGGCGAGGGGGGCGGCGGCTTTGCCATCGTCTTCGTCGGCATCGGCGTGCCGCACCACACCGCCGAGAACTTTCGCCGCGCCATGGAGAGCAGCGGCGCGCTGGAGCACACGGTGATGTTCCTCAACCTCGCCTCCGACTCCAGCACCCAGCGCCTGCTGACGCCGCGCTACGCCCTCACCGCCGCCGAATACCTGGCCTTCGTCGAGCAGCGCCACGTGCTGGTGATCCTCACCGACATGACCAACTACTGCGAGGCACTGCGCGAGGTCTCCGCCAGCCACGGCGAGGTGCCGAGCCGCAAGGGCTATCCCGGCTATATGTACTCGGATCTCGCCGCCCTCTACGAGCGCGCCGGCGGCATCAAAGGGCTGGCCGGCTCGCTCACCCAGCTGCCGATCCTCACCATGCCGTCGGACGACATCACCCATCCCATCCCCGACCTCACCGGCTACATCACCGAGGGGCAGATCGTGCTCGACCGCGAGCTGGACCGGCGCGGCATCTATCCGCCGATCAAGGTGCTGCCGTCCCTGTCGCGGCTGATGAAGGACGGCACCGGCGCCGGCTACACCGACCCGGACCACCCGGCCCTGGCCAGCCAGCTCTACGCCGCCTACGCCCGCGCGGTGCAGGTGCGGGTGCTGGCCAGCGTCGTCGGCGTGGAGGGGCTGCCGGCGCTGGACCGCCAGTACCTGGAGTTCGGCGCCGCCTTCGAACGGGAGCTGGTGCGCCAGGACGCGGCGCGCAGCCTGGAGGAGAGCATGGCCCTGGGCTGGCAGCTGCTGCGCCGCCTGCCGCGCAGCGAACTGCACCGTCTCTCCGACGCCCAGATCGCCGTCCACCTGGAGCAGAGTGATGGCTGACGGCGGCACACGCATCGCCACCCCCTCGGTGCTGATGGAACTGCGCGAGGAGCGCCAGGTGGTGAAGGACGGCAGCCGCTTCCTGGACGAAAAACGGCTGCTGCTGGCGGCCGAGATCCTGCGCCAGTTGGAGGAGTACGAGCGCCACTACCGCGACTATCTGGCGCTGCACGACCGCAGCGCCGCGGTGCTGGCCGATGCCGTCGCCCGCCACGGTCTGCAGGGCTTGCAGGTCTATCCCGCCGCCAGCGCCGAGGAGGCGCAATTGCAGACCGAGCGGCACAACTTCCTCGGCGTCAGGCTGCTGCGCACCACGCTGCAACCGGGCGCCATCGAATCCCCTGCGGCGGTCGATCCGTCGCCGGAGGCGCGCCGCTGCGTCGAGCTGTTCCGTGAACTGGTGCAGCGCAGCGCCGTCCTGGCCGGGATCAGCGGCAACCTGGAGCGGCTGCAACTGGAGTACCGCCGCACCGAACGGCGCGCCCGTGCGCTGGAGGATGTGTTGCTGCCCGAACTGGAGCAGGCGTTGCTTGAGATCGGCACCCGCCTCGAAGAGCTGGACCAGGAAGAGGCGATCCGCGTCCGCCTGGATTACGGCGACCGCGGCAGACGGGGGATCTGAGCGCCGGCACGCGCACTGGCGATTCAACGACCTTAAAGAAACAACTCAACCACGGAGAACACGGAGGGATTAAACACCGATGCTCGCCGGACCAACGTCGCCCG
>CAYQWR010000303.1:0-2569 GCA_964421235.1 uncultured Thiohalomonas sp.
CTGCACAACATGCGCACGCTGCAGCACCTGCCGGAATACAAGCAGCAGCGTATCGCCCGCGAGACACTGGACATCTACGCGCCGCTGGCCAACCGACTCGGCATTTGGCAGGTCAAATGGGAGTTGGAGGATCTGGCATTCCGCTACCTGGAGCCGATGGCGTACAAGGAGATCGCCAAGTCCCTGGATGAGCGCCGCGTCGACCGCCAGCGTTACATCGACACGGTGACACAGATGCTGCAACAAGAACTGGCGCAGGCCGGCATCGAGGCTGAAGTAAAGGGGCGGCCGAAACACATCTACAGCATCTGGAAGAAGATGCAGCGCAAGGGGCTGAGTTTCCATGAACTGTACGATGTGCGCGCCGTGCGCATTCTGGTGAACACCGTTCCCGACTGTTATCACGCCTTGGGCGTGGTGCATACGCTGTGGCCGCACATCCCCAAGGAGTTTGACGACTACATCGCTACGCCGAAGGAGAACCGCTATCGTTCGATCCACACGGCGGTGGCGGGGCCCAGCGGCAAGACGGTGGAGGTGCAGATCCGCACCTTCGATATGGATAACGAATCGGAACTCGGTGTCGCGGCCCACTGGCGCTACAAGGAGGGCGGCAAGGGCAACCGCGACTTCGAGCAGAAGATCGCCTGGCTGCGCCAACTGCTGGAGTGGAAGGAGGAGGAGGGCAGCGCCGGCGATTTCATCGATCGCTTCAAGTCCGAGGTGTTTCAGGATCGGGTCTATGTGCTGACCCCGCAGGGGGAAGTGGTGGACATGCCGCAGGGAGCGACGCCGCTCGATTTCGCCTATTACATCCATACCGAGGTGGGCAACCGCTGCCGTGGCGCCAAGGTGGATGGACGGATGGTGCCGCTTACCTATGAGCTGAAGAGTGGCGAACAGGTAGAGATTCTCACCACGCGCCATGGCGATCCCAGTCGTGACTGGATCAATCCGCATCTCGGTTATCTGAAGACCTCGCGCGCTTGTTCCAAGGTTCGCCATTGGTTCAAACAGCAGGCGGCGGAACGCAACATCAGTGAAGGGCGCGTCGTACTGGACAAGGAGCTGCGTCGCCTCGGTGTATCGGATCAGTCGCTGGAGCAGATTGCGACGCAATTCAATCTGGCGCAGGTCGACGAGCTGTTGGCAGCCATCGGTCGCGGCGACATCAACACCAGCCAGATCGCACGTGCGCTGCAAAAGCAGGTGGTGCCGGCGCAAACGGAGGAACCGTCGCTGCCTCTGACGGCGCCCAGACCGGAGCCCCATGGCGGCCGCAGCGATGTCCATGTGAGCGGTGTCGGAAATCTGTTGACGACCATGGCGCGTTGCTGCAAGCCGGCGCCGGGCGATCCCATCGTCGGCTACATCACACTGGGCCGCGGTGTGACCATTCATCGCAGCGATTGCCGCAACGTGCTCAAGCTGCCGCCGGAAAAGCGCATTCGTCTGGTGGAAGTGGCATGGGGGACGCAGGCGCGCAAGACCTATCCGGTGGACATCGAGATCACGGCATTCGATCGGCAGGGGCTGTTGCGCGATATCACCGCCGTACTCTCCAACGAACAGGTCAACGTGATCGGCGTCAACACCACCACGGATAAAGATGAACACAGTGCCTACATGTCGCTTACCGTGGAGGTGGGCAACGTCGACGAGCTGGCCCGCGTGCTCGGCCGCATCAGCCAGTTGCCGAACGTGATGGAGGCGCGGCGCCATGCCTGAACGACGGACCGCCGTGCATTGGCTACGTGGGTTGGTTCTCGCGCCGTCGCCGTATCTGAATTGAATCGTTTGTGACTCCCGATGCAGTTTGACTCCCCGTTGTTGCCCGGCACCCTGTTGCGGCGCTACAAACGGTTTCTGGCCGATGTCCGGCTGGCGGACGGCTCGGTGCTGACCGCCCATACCCCCAACACCGGCTCGATGCTGGGATGTTCGGAGCCGGGCAGCCGGGTCTGGCTGCGCGATGCGGACAGTCCGAAACGCAAATACCGCTATGCGTGGGAGCTGGTGGAAAACGGTCACGGCGTACTCATCGGAATCAATACCGGCATCGTCAACCGGCTGGTGCGCGAAGCGGTTGAAGAGGGTGTGATAGCCGAACTGCAGGGCTATGGGGCCGTGCGGCAGGAGGTGGCCTATGGCACCGAGGGCAGTCGCATCGACCTGTTGCTGGAAGAGGATGGACGGCCGCCCTGTTATGTGGAGATCAAGAACGTGACCGCTGTGGATGACGCCGGCACCGCCATGTTTCCCGATGCGGTCAGCAGTCGCGGCAGCAAACATCTGCGCGAACTGATGCACGTCGTGGCTGCGGGCGGACGCGGCGTCCTCTTGTTCTGCGTACAGCGCGGGGACGTGGCGCGGGTGCGGCCGGCGGACGAGATCGATCCCCTTTACGGAGAGACCCTGCGCCGGGCAATCGCCGCCGGCGTCGAGGCGCTGGCATACGGCGCCGAGGTCACACCCGAAGGCGTGACCCTGTGCCGCGCGCTGCCGGTGATCTGTCCGTAAACGCCGGCGACCCCGGCGCCGAAACTATTTGGCCCATGCCGCGGTCTGA
>CAYQWR010000304.1:0-2548 GCA_964421235.1 uncultured Thiohalomonas sp.
TCGACGAAGGCGATGCCGTGCTGCGCCAGCAGCGCGCCGCGCCGCACGCTGTCATGATAATTGGAGTTGCCGCCGTCGATCACGATATCGCCGGCCTCCAACAGGCGGGTCAGCTCCTGCACCGTGGCTTCGGTCGGATTGCCGCTCGGCAGCATCAGCCACACCATCCTCGGGGTCGGCAACGCCGCCACCGCCGCCGTCAGCGAATCGGCGGCCACCACGCCCACTTCATCGGCCAGGCTGCGCGCCGCGTCGGCCGACAGACTGAAGCCGACCACTTCGATATCATGGCGCCGCAGGCGGCGTGCCATATTGCCGCCCATCTTGCCCAAACCGATCATCGCTACTCTCATCGCTTGCTCCTTTGGCATCATCGTTTAACAATACGCCCTCCCGGCAACCCGGGCCTTCCACTCATACCACATTGATAGAATCAGTATATGTCGCGAGTACTGTTTGCAAGCAGCGAGGCCCATCCCCTCATCAAGACCGGCGGTCTGGGCGACGTCAGCGGTACCCTGCCCGCGGTGTTGCAGACGCTGGGCGACGACGTGCGTCTGGTGCTGCCCGCCTATCGCAGCGTGCTGCAGCGGCTGCCGGCGCTGCAAGCGGTGGCGCAACTGCGGCTGCCGGGCGCCGTGCAACCGGTACGCATCCTCGAAGGCCGGCTGCCCGATACCGAGGTGACGGTGTGGCTGGTCGACTCGCCCGCCCACTTCGATCGCGACGGCGGCCCCTATTTGGACCCCGCGGGCGACGACTGGCCGGACAATGCGGCCCGCTTCGCGCTGTTTGCCCGCGCCGTGGTGGAGCTGGCCCAGGACCGGGCCGGGCTGGACTGGGGCGCCGAGGTGGTGCACTGCAACGACTGGCAGACCGGTCTGGTGCCGGCGCTGCTGGCCCATGAGCCGTCGCGTCCCGGTACCGTGTTCACCATCCATAACCTGGCCTACCAGGGCGTCTTTTCCTGGGACACCTTCGTGGCGCTGGCGTTGCCTTCGGACCTCTGGCGCATGGAGGCGATGGAGTTTTACGGCAGCTTTTCCTTCATCAAGGGCGGTCTCGCCTTCGCCGACTGGATCACCACGGTCAGCCCCACCTATGCCGAAGAGATCCGCAGCGCCGAGTACGGCTACGGCCTGGAAGGGCTGCTCAACTATCGCGCCGACCGGCTGCGCGGCATCCTCAACGGCGTCGACTACCGTACCTGGGACCCCGCCCACGACCCATTGATTCCCTATTGCTATTCCCCGGCGCGGACTCAGGGAAAGAAAAAGGACAAGGCCGCGTTGCAGCGGCAATTCAACCTCACCGAGTCGCCGGATATCCCGCTGCTGGGGCTGGTCGGCCGTCTGGTGGAACAAAAGGGCGTGGACCTGGTGCTCGCGGCACTGCCGCAGCTGCTGACCCAGCCGCTACAGGTCGCAATAGTGGGCACCGGCGCACCCCAGTTCGAACAGGGCCTCCGCGACCTCGCCGACCAGTACCCGGGCCGGTTCGGCGTCCTGATCGGTTACGACGAGCGCTCCGCTCACCTGGTCGAGGCGGGGTCCGACCTGTTCCTGATGCCCTCGCGTTTCGAACCCTGCGGCCTCAACCAGATCTTCAGCCTGCGCTACGGCACGGTGCCGGTGGTACGCCGCACCGGCGGTCTGGCCGACACCGTGGTGCATGCGGACAAGCAGGCGCTGGCGGAGGGTCGCGCCACCGGCATCCTGTTCCAGGACGCCACCGTCGCCGCCCTGACCGAGGCCGTGACCACCGCGCTCCAGCTCTACGCCCGACCGCGCGTGTGGCGTAAGCTAATGCTCACCGCCATGGCCCAGGACTACAGCTGGGAACGCAGCGCCGCGCAATACCGCGTGCTCTATCAGCAGGCCATAACGCCCCCCCGCTGAGACGCCGCGGCGGCGGCACGCAGCGCTTTACGGTATACTGGACCGCTTTGTGCGGCGACGCGGACACTGCACCATTCCCCTTGAAAATCCAGCACCGAGCCGCAGGCGGTGGCCAGAGCACCTCTTATGATAAGCGCGAACGACAATCAGTTGCGAAGCCGGGTCAGGCTGTTCGGCTCGCTGTTGGGCGAAACACTCCGCTCACAGGCCGGCGAAAAGGTGTATGCCGCCGTGGAGATCCTGCGCAAGGGCTACATCAGCCTGCGCCGCGAGGATACGCCGCGCCAGCGGCTGCGCCTCAGCCGCTTCATCGCCGGGCTCGACCCGGAAACCGTCACCCACGTGGTGCGCGCCTTCAGCACCTATTTCAGCCTCGCCAACATCGCCGAAGAGGCCGATCTCTACCGCGCCCGGCGCCGCGCGCTACGTAGCGGCGGCCCCCTGTGGACCGGCTCCTTCGACGAGGCCCTGCGCGAATTCAAGGGCCGCGGCATCGCCCCCGAGCAGTTGCAGACCCTGCTCGACAAGCTGGTCTACATGCCGGTGTTCACCGCCCATCCGACCGAAGCCAAGCGCCGCACCCAGATGGAGAGCCTGCCCCCCGACCAGGTGGACGAGTAAAAGGATCGTGTGCGGGGAATCTTCAACGC
>CAYQWR010000305.1:0-2523 GCA_964421235.1 uncultured Thiohalomonas sp.
GTTGGCCTTGGCCTTGCACATGGTGATGTTGACGTGATGGCGGGTGAACGACGAGGTGCGCACGCGGATCCCCTTCTCCATGCCTTCGGCGCCCAGATAGGCGCCCCAGGTCCAGGCCGCCACCATCACGTGCACCTTGAGGCTGTCGGCGCGCAGGCCCATGCCCTCGGAACCGTAGAAGCACATGGGACGGATGTAGGCCGATTCGAGCTTGTTGTCGCGCACCACCGCCAGCTGTGCCTCGTTGACGGTCTCCTTGTCGAACGGCATGGGCATCATCAGGATGTGGGCGGAACGAAACAGGCGGTCGGTGTGTTCCTGCAGGCGGAAGATCGCCGTGCCCTGATCGGCCTTGTAGGCGCGCACGCCCTCGAACACCCCCATGCCGTAGTGCAGGGTGTGGGTCAATACGTGGGTCTTGGCCTCGCGCCAGGGGACCATTTCGCCGTCCAGCCAAATCACGCCATCGCGGTCAGACATCGACATCTGTCGTTCTCCTAAAAACCTCGGTCAAGTGCCAAATCAAGTTTCCATCACCTCGCGCCAGATACGCAGCACGCCGGCGCGGTACTCCATAAATTCGTCCGCAGCCGCCAACGCCGGCTGCTCCTGCAGGGTAAGCCGATGCACCCGGGCCCGGTAGGCCCGATAGGCGTCGCTCAACAGGGCGGCATCGGTCTGCGCCAGCAGACCGGCATCGGCCAGGCGCTGCAACAACCGTATGTTGTCGGTGAAATCGAGCAGTGCGGGATGCTCGGCGGCCCATGCCAGAACGGCATATTGCACCATAAATTCAATGTCCGCGATACCACCGGGTGCCTGCTTCAGGTCGAATTGCGACCCGTCGCCCTTGGCCAGCTGGCCGCGCATGCGCTCGCGCATCTCGCGCACTTCGCGGCGCAGCGGCGCGCACTCGCGCGGCCGCGTCAGGATTGCGCGCCGCACCGCCTCGAACGCCGCCGCCAGTGCCGGGTCGCCGGTGACGAAGCGGGCCCGCACCAGCGCCTGATGCTCCCAGGTCCAGGCCTCGTCGCGCTGGTAGAGATCGAAGGCGGCCATGCCGCTGACCATCAGGCCGGAAGCGCCGCTGGGGCGCAGCCGGGTATCCACCTCGTAGAGGATGCCGGCGGGGGTGCGCGCGGTGAGGATGTGGATGATGCGCTGCGCCAGACGGGCATAGAACACGGCGTTGTCCACCGGGCGTTCGCCGTCGGTGGCGCCGCCCTGCCCCGCGTCGCTGTGCAGGAACACGATGTCCAGGTCGGAGCCGTAGCCCAGTTCGATGCCGCCCAGCTTGCCGTAGGCGATGATGGCGAAGCCGGGGTCGCAGGCGTGGTGCGCACCGCAGCCGGGACGGCCGTGACGGGCGGCCAGATGGCGCCAGGCGAGGGTCAGCGATTCGTTCAACAGCACCTCGGCGATGTCGGTAAGGTGATCGCTCACTACCATAAGCGGTACCGCTTCCATCACGTCCGCCGCGGCCACCCGCAAGGTGTTGGCCTGACGGAAGTGACGCAGCGCCTCCATCTGCGCCTCCAGGTCCTCCGGGTCCAGATTCAGCAGGCGCTGACGCAGCTCCGCTTCCAGTTCGGCGCGGGCCGGCGGCGCGTAGAGGGTGCGCGCGTCGAGCAGTTCGTCCAGCAGCAGCGGATAGCGCGCCAGCTGGTTGGCGATCCAGGGGCTGGCCCCGCATAGGCGCACCAGCTGCGACAGGGCCATCGGATTCTCCACCAGCAGCGCCAGGTAGGAGCTGCGCTTGGCGATCGCCTCGATCACCCGCAGGACGCGGGTCAGGGTCAGGTCCGGCTGCTCGCTGCCGCAGACGGCGCCCAGCAGCAACGGCATCAGGTGGTTCATGCGGGTGCGGCCCTGGGTGCCGAGGCCGAGGTAGGCACGGCCCCCACGCACCTGCTGCACCTGGCGGTAGACCTCCGCCGTTGCGCCGTAGCCGGCGCCGGCCAGTGCCGCGCAGGCCTGCTCCTGATCCAGGTTGCCTTGCCAGACGCCGGTCAGGTCGAGGCTGTCGGACTGGGCGTGCTCGGTTTGGGGCGCGGCGAACACCTGCTCGAAATGCTGGTGGACCGTCGCCATGTGGCCGCGCAGCGTCAGCTCGAAGGCGGGCCAGTCGGCGCAGCCCATGGAATAGGCCAGGCGCGCGCGCCCGAGCTCGTCCTGCGGCAGGGCGTGGGTCTGGCGGTCGGCGACCTCCTGCAGACGATGCTCGGTGGTGCGCAGAAAGCGGTAGGAGGCGGTCAGCTCGTCCACCACGAAATCGGGCAGCCAGCCGAATCCGCGCAACGCCTCCAGCACCGCCAGGATCGGCCGCACCCGCAGCGCCGGCTCGCGGCCGCCGCGGATCAGCTGGAACGCCTGGCCGATGAACTCCACTTCGCGGATACCGCCGGGGCCCAGTTTGACGTTGTCCGCCATCCCCTTGCGCTGCACCTCGCGGTGGATCATCGCCTTCATCTCGCGCAGCGACTGGAAGACGCCGAAGTCCACGTAGCGGCGATAGACGAAGGG
>CAYQWR010000306.1:0-756 GCA_964421235.1 uncultured Thiohalomonas sp.
AATACCTACCAGCGCACGGGCGCGCTCTGGGGGATCCGCCATAGGGCGAGCCTGGTGCAGGATGGGGTGGGTGTTCATGCTCTCCCTGAGGGAGACGGAACAAGACGGTGGTTACCATTTCGGGGCGCGTATTTGGCCGCAGCTCTACAGTTATCCAAGAGCCTGATAGGCCCGCTGTCTGATGAGAGTTTGATATGAAGATACTCGCCACCGATCTCGACCGCACCCTGCTACCCAACGGCTCATGGCCCGTGGATGAGAACGCGATTGCACTGTTTAACGAGTGGACCGCCAAGCAGGGCGTGCTGGTGGTCTATGTCACCGGGCGTAATCTTAATCTCACCGAGAAGGCGATCCGCGAATACGGCGTGCGCGCTCCCGATATCCTTTGCGGTGATGTGGGCACCACCATTCGACACTATGAAAACGGTGTCTGGTCGATGGACCAGGGTTGGATCGAACGCGTCCACGCGATGAGTCCTCGCTGGGATAATTCGGCCATCCGCGCCGCACTGGCGCAGGTCAATGGTATGCGCGAACAGGAAGCCGAACATCAGAATGAGTTCAAGCAGAGTTATTACGTCGACCATCAACAGCGCGAGAGCGTTCTGGCCGAGGTGGAAGCTTTAATCGGCGGGAAGTTCGATGAGGTGCTGATCTACAGCTTTGATTCCAATAACGGTAATGGCCTGTTGGATGTGCTCCCGGCCAGCGCCACCAAACAGACCTCCTTGGAGTATGTCGCCGAAGTCTACA
>CAYQWR010000306.1:766-2521 GCA_964421235.1 uncultured Thiohalomonas sp.
AAAGATATCGTCTTTTGCGGTGACAGCGGAAACGATGTCTTTCCCCTCACTGCGGGCTTTCTTGGTGTTCTGGTGCGCAACGCAGATGAACAGCTGGTTCGGCAAGTCGCCGAGGCCAAGCGGAAAAACGACGCCATCCATATCTATCATGCCCGGGGCGGATTTAAGGGACTCAACGGCTACTATGTGAGCGGCGTGCTCGAAGGCGCCTACCATTACGGCCTGTTGGATGACTCGGTCGAACTGACAAATTTGGGCGCGAGTTGAGGCCGCCGCGGACGAGTAATCGGGTACGTACCCTGGTTTTGGCGAAGGGCGTAGGAGCGGGGCGGAACGAAAGGCCGAGATGCTGCCGCAGCTTGCCCTCTATTCCGACTCATTGAGTTGCACTTACGTGTTGAATCCGCCACCGCCATGCGTGGAACCTCGCGACCGGCAGGTGACGTTTGTCTGCTTCCACGTTATGCGTTGCCGGACACTAGGTCGGTTGTCGGGCACGCGTTGATAGGGGCGTACCTGAATTGGTTGCGACGCAATTGCGCCCCGCCGCTTTGGCCAGATAGAGCGCTTTGTCCGCGGCCTTGATGACTTCGTGCGGGTCGCGCAGGTCGTCGTCGCGTTCGGCGGCGCCGATGCTGATGGTTATCTTCACCATGTGGGTGCCGCCTTTGCCCTGCTTCTCGCCTTTCTTGCGCGGTCGGTCGGGGCCGCGCACGGTGAAGCCGCTGTCGGCGATGGCTTCGCGCAATCGTTCCAGGTGCGGCAGCGCCTCTTCGCAGCTCTTGCCTGGGAATATCACGGTGAATTCCTCGCCGCCGTAGCGGAACGGTTTGCCGCCGCCGCGCACGCCGGTCATGCACGTAGCGACCATCTTCAATACCTGGTCGCCGATATCGTGGCCGTAGGTGTCGTTGAATTTCTTGAAGTGATCGACGTCGAGCATGGCTATGGCGTAGCGACCGCCCAGTTTGAGCAGCGCCTCGTTCAGGGCGCGGCGCGCCGGCAGGCCGGTCAGCTCGTCGCGATAGGCCATGGAGTAGGAGGTCTCGATGACGGCGACGATGAGGATCAGGATCGCGCTGGCGAAGAAGGCGGTGGTGAGGTCGGGAAAGGGCGGGCGCAGCAGCGCGTAGCCGCTCAGTGCCACCGCCCAGAACAGGCCGTTCTCCATGGGGTTGCGATGGCGCAGGCAACGATAGCCGATGACGACGAGGGCCGCGGCAAATGCCAGCAGTGCCGGTTGTTCCAGCCGCAGGGCGGGGAGGGAGTGCGGCGGCAGCGGTTGGCCGTCGAATAGATCGAGCCAACGGTAGGCGTGGAAGTGCGCCAATGCCCAGATCGCCAGTGGCTGCGCGCCGATGACGGCCCAGCGCGCCAGGCCGTGCCAGGTGAAGATGCCGCGCTCTTTCGCCAGCGCTATCAGTGCGATGTTGAGCGGCAGCAGCACGGCGATCGCCTTGGGGATGATCCACGAGAGGTCGTCGAAACGGTGGCCGGCGTAGTGGAGCAGCCAGATGCCGAGGCCGAATACCACGGTGGCGAACACCAGCCGGCTGCGGTCGAAACGCCAGCCGAGCAGCAGCGCCGCGACGACTGCCAGCAGCGCGTAGATGCTGCCCGCGGCATGGAGCCAAAATGCCAGCGGCCTGTTGTCGGCGGCGTATGCCATGGCGGCAAACAGCAGCCCGCCGGGGAGCAGGAACGAGACGATACCGCGAACGAATGGACTACGCACGTTACCTCCAGGCGACAGGG
>CAYQWR010000307.1:0-2505 GCA_964421235.1 uncultured Thiohalomonas sp.
AGGGGGAAACCATGTCCTTACTCATCCTGTGGGGCGATGCTCTCAAGCTCGGCATCCCGTCGGTCGACGAGCAGCATCGGGAACTGGTCGAATTGCTCAACCGGCTTGCCGCACTGAGCAGCTCAGAGGTCGGAGCCGAGGCCCGCGACGACATGCTGGAGTTGTTGGGACACATCTACCAGCATACCGTGGTGCACTTCCGCCACGAGGAGGAGTTGATGGCGGCCATCAATTACCTCGATCTCGCCGCCCATCGTGACGAACACCATATGCTGCTGGCGGAACTGCGCAGCTTCGTCCATCAGATCGAAAACGGCGACACCGTCCTCGACGCCAAGAGCATCCACGCCCTGCGCGATTGGCTGGTGGTGCACATCAGCAGCAGCGACCGTCCCTTTGCCGCCGCCTACAACCAGGCCAAGGAGCCGGAAGAGAGCGTCACATAGCGTTAACCGGCCTCGGCTACCGTCACTGTTGACCCAGCCCCGGAATGATGGGGTTATACTGGACAGCGCCAACAGGGAACAACAAGGTACGGCCTCATGCCCGGAACACGCTATTCGTTGGAAGTACAGCCAAGGATTCCGCAGCGCCTTTCCCGTCTCTCCGAACTGGCCAACGATCTCTATTACAGCTGGGATCGGCAGGTACGCGGACTGTTCCGACGCCTCGACATCGCACTGTGGGAACACAGCGGCCACAACCCCAAGGTGTTCCTGCGCCAGGTTGCCCAGGAGAAGCTGGAGAAGGCGGCGCAGGATCGGATCTATGTCCAGGACTATAACCGGGTGCTCTCCTCCTACGACCTCTATCTGCAAGAGGAGGCGAAGAGTGAAATCGAACCTTATCTGGATCCGCGAAAGGATTTAGTCGCCTATTTCTGCGCTGAATTCGGCCTGCACGAGAGTTTCCCCATCTACTCCGGCGGCCTCGGCATCCTCGCCGGCGATCACTGCAAGGCCGCCAGCGACCTGGGACTGCCGTTCGTCGCCGTCGGGCTGCTCTACCGCCAGGGCTATTTCGATCAAACCATCGACGGCAGCGGTTACCAAATCGCCCACTACAAGCCGGTGGATTTCCGCGACCTGCCGGTCTGCCCCGCCCTGGACGAACACGGCGAAGAGATCCATGTGTTTGTCGATCTGCCGCGCCGGCGGGTCGACATCAAGGTTTGGGAAGCGAAGGCCGGCCATATTCGCCTCTACCTGCTCGACTCCGACCTGCCCGACAATCAGGAAAACGATCGTTCCATCACCTACCAGTTGTACGGCGGCGACATTCACACCCGCATCCAGCAGGAGATCGTGCTCGGTATCGGCGGCGTGCGCGCCTTGCGTGCGTTGGGGATCACACCGACCGTATGGCACATCAACGAGGGCCACCCCGCCTTTCAGATCCTGGAACGGATCCACGAAAAGGTGGCGACCGGACAGGATTTCGACAGTGCCTTGGAATTGGTCGCCGCCGGTACCGTATTCACCACCCACACGCCGGTCCCGGCCGGCCATGACATATTCCCCCATCACCTGATGCGCGAGTATTTCGGCACCTACCTGCAAGAGCTCAACACCAGTGAAGAGCGCTTCCTCGCCCTCGGCGCCTCGCCGTCCAACCCGCAAGGATTCAACCAGACGGCGTTGGGTCTGCACGGCTCGCGTTTCCACAACGGCGTAAGCCGTATCCACGGCAGCGTCGCCGCACAGATGGAGGCCTACATCTGGCCGCAGACACCGGCGGCGGAAAACCCCATCGGCTACGTCACCAACGGCGTGCACGTTCCGACGTTTCTGGCGCGCGAATGGGTCAACCACCTCGATACGCAGCTCGGCGGCGGCTGGCGCAATGAGCTGCTCAATGCGCAGTACTGGGAACAGATCGGGGGCATTCCCGATCACACCTTCTGGAGCCTGCGCCAAACCCTCAAGTCACAGCTGTTGGAAGAGGCGCGCAACCGCGCCACCCGGATGCACCGCCGCAACGGTGTCAGCGAATCGCAGATGGAGCGTTTGGTGCGTCACCTGCGTCCGACCGAAACCGACATCCTGACCGTCGGCTTCGCCCGCCGCTTCGCCACCTACAAGCGCGCCACCCTGCTGTTCGCCGACCCGGAACGACTGGCGCGGATAGTGAACAACCCCCAGCGGCCGGTCATCATCCTCTTTGCCGGCAAGGCCCACCCGCACGATCAACCGGGACAGCAGCTGATCAAGATCATCTACGACTATTCGCGCCGCCCCGAATTCGAGGGCCGCATCATTCTGCTGGAAGATTACGACATGGAGCTGGCGCGCAAACTGGTCACCGGCGTCGATGTCTGGCTCAACAATCCCGAATATCCGCTGGAGGCCAGCGGCACCTCGGGACAGAAGGCGGGTATCAACGGCGTCATCAATCTCAGCATTACCGACGGTTGGTGGGGCGAGGGCTACAACGGCGACAACGGCTGGGCGATCACGCCGCACGGCCCACAATACGATGCGGCCTTCCGCGCCCAGGAGGAGTCCA
>CAYQWR010000308.1:0-2496 GCA_964421235.1 uncultured Thiohalomonas sp.
CGCCTCAATGGCGCCTTCAAAACCACCAGCGCTTCGCGCATAAGAACCGACTCTCGCCAAGACGCGAAGAACGCCAAGGGGTCAAAAGCAGGGTTCCCTTGGCGATCTTTGCGTCTTGGCGAGAAAATTTTGCGGTTAAACATCTCAACCAAGCGGATTTAAACCAAAGCGGTCAGCACCTCCGTCGGCACGCCGTCGAAGAAATCGACCTTTCCGCTCTCCAGGTCGTACTCCGCCCCCACCACCAGCATCCCGTCGTTGAGGATCAGCTCCTCCAGCAGCGCCGAACCATGGCGCAGCTGATCGGCGGAGGTGCGCACGTTGGCGCGCACGGCGTCGTGTACCAGCTTGTCGCCGCTGATGCCCGCATCCATCAACGAGGCCACCGACGGTCGCACCCGATCGACGATGGAACGCAGGCCGCGCGAATGGCCTGTCGCGTGCTGTTCCAGCGCCTCGATCGTGGCCAACACCGCGCCGCAACTGGAGTGGCCGAGCACCACCACCAGCCGCGTGCCGTAACGTTCGGCGGCGAACTCGACGCTGCCGATCTGCGACGGCGCCACCACGTTGCCCGCCACGCGGATCACGAACAGGTCGCCGATCCCCTGGTCAAAGATGGTTTCCGCGGGGACTCGCGAATCGGAGCAGCCGAGGATGATGGCGAAGGGCTCCTGGCCGGCAAGGGCCAGTTCGCCGCGCCGGGTATGGCTGAGCATGGAATCGAGGCTGCGGATATTGGCGACGAAGCGCCCGTTGCCCTCGCGCAGGCGTTGCAGGGCGGCCAACGCTTTTTCATTGATTGCGGTCATAACGTATCCAGTATTATCGCGTGCAACGATGCGCAGCGATTCTACCCCAGTCGAAGCGCAACGTCGGTTCAGTAACTCTGATGGTTTTCATCAGCCCGGCGCCGTGGTGAAATAGCCGCTATGAAAAGAGACCTCGCCCTGCTGTTCACACTGTTGCTATTCGCCGTCGGCGCCGCCGCCGGCCCGCTGGAGCAAGGCGTCGCCGCCTTTCAGGCCAAGGACTATGCCGGCGCCTATCACCTGTGGCAGCCGCTGGCGGAAAAGGGTAACGCCGACGCGCAATACAATCTCGGTCTGCTGTACCAAAAAGGACTGGGCGTGCCGCGCGACCTGCAAGCGGCGAAGAAGTGGTATATCGAGGCGACCAATCAGGGCCAGACCGACGCCATGTACAATCTGGGGCTGATGTACTCGCAGGGCGAAGGGGTGTTCAGCAGCAACATTCAGGCCTTCCAACTGTTTTCCCACGCCGCCGCCCGCGGCCACGTGCCGTCGATGTTCAATCTGGGGGTGATGTACGCCTACGGCATGGGTATCGGCCAGGATGACGCCAAGGCGATCTCGTGGTGGAAACAGGCCGCCGCCCAGGGCAACCACGATGCCATGGCGGCGCTGGCACACGCCTATGCCGACGGCCTGTTCGGCCTGCCCAAAGACCCGCAACAGAGCGCCTATTGGCAGCGGCAAACGGGCGCGGCGCCAACGCAACATTGACGCTGCCAAAGGGAGACAGCGGGAACGGCCGGCAACCGGATTGAAGCGCTTGCCGACCGGTTCGCTATGCGCGCCTATTTGAGGCCGCGGACTTCCTGCTCCATCTCGTCCAGGGTGACGTGGCGCACGTCCTTGCCCTTCACCAGATAGATCACGTATTCGCAGATATTGCGCGCATGGTCGCCGATGCGTTCCAGGGCGCGTGCGGCCCAAATCACGTCCAGCACCCGGGTGATGGTGCGCGGGTCTTCCATCATGTAGGTGATGAGCTGGCGCATCAGCGCCTCGTACTCCTTGTCGACGTTGATGTCCTCGCGCGCCACCATCACCGCCGCCTCCGGATCCATGCGGGCGAAGGCATCAAGGGTATCGTGCAGCAGCTGGCGCACGTGGTTGCCCAGGTGCACCAGATCGACATACTGGCTGCCGCCCTCACGGGTGCCGGCAAGGCGCAGCGCGATGCTCGCCACCTTCTCTGCCTGGTCGCCGATGCGTTCCAGGTCGGTGATGGTCTTGATCACCGCGACGATCAGCCGCAGGTCGGTAGCCGCCGGCTGGCGTCTGGCCACCACGCGGCTGCACTCCTCATCGATCGCCACTTCCATCGCGTTGACCTTGAGGTCGCCCGCAATTACCGTCTCGGCCAACGCGGTGTCGTCGTTGACCAGGGCCGTCAGTGCATCGGATAACTGCTGCTCCACCAAGCCGCCCATTGACAAGACGCGACTGCGGATATCCTCCAGCTCTGCGTTGAACTGCTGCGATATGTGGTGGCCGAGATTGATCTTGTCCATCGGATTCATTCCTTCCAAACGGTTCAGGGTGAGCGATTCACTCACTTCGTCCGCCCGGTACTGCGGGGCGGGACACAACGTCCGCGCTTGCCGACCACGATTGGCGAAAGATGCACGGCAATCGGTGTCAAAGCACGCAACGCTTGTTACATATTATGGGACAGTCGCCATAATGT
>CAYQWR010000309.1:0-2475 GCA_964421235.1 uncultured Thiohalomonas sp.
ATAAGCACTCTGACCCGCCGGCGGTTTCCCAGTTCGACGTCGGCGCCGGATCACCTGGCGGCCGGCGCCGGGGCGCGGCCAGCCAGCACGGCATCCACGAGTCCGTACTCCACCGCAGCCTCGGCGCCCATGAAATTGTCGCGCTCGGTATCCTGTTCGATACGCTCCAGCGGCTGGCCGGTATGGTGCGCCAGAATGCCGTTGAGGCGTTCCCGAATATACAACAGTTCCCGTGCATGGATCTCGACGTCGGTCGCCTGGCCCTGGAAACCTCCGAGCGGCTGGTGAATCATCACCCGCGAATTGGGCAGACAAAAACGCTTGCCCTCCTCGCCGGCCGCCAACAGCACAGCTCCCATGCTCGCGGCTTGGCCGATACACATGGTGCTCACGTGGGGTTTAATGAACTGCATCGTGTCATAGATGGCCAGCCCCGCGGTCACCGATCCGCCCGGCGAATTAATGTAGAGATGAACATCCTTATCCGGGTTCTCGGACTCGAGAAACAGCAGCTGGGCCACGATCAGATTGGCCATCTGATCCTCAACCGGACCGACCACGAAGACGACGCGCTCCTTGAGCAAACGCGAATAGATGTCGAAGGCACGCTCACCGCGTCCCGTCTGCTCAACCACCATAGGGACCAGCCCCAGGTTGCGGATATCCTGCGTTCCGGCCATAGCCACCTTATCGGTAATCATTCGCGTTCCTTTATAGTCGTGGTCCGCGCTCAGGCGCGGTTCGTGATCTCGTCAAAGCTCTGCGGTTTCTCAACCACCTGCGCCTGAGCCAACGCCCACTCCACCACCTGCTCTTCGAGCGCCACGGATTCCATTTCGCCCAGGCGGTTCTTATCAGCGTAGTACCACTTCACCACTTCGTCCGGCTGATCGTATCCGGCCGCAATCTGCTCAACGGTGCGGCGCAGGGTGTCGGCATCGACTGTTAGATTGTGGCGCCGCACCACTTCCGCAAGGATCAGACCCAGGGAAACCCGCTTCTTGGCCTGTTCTTCGAACATCGCCGGAGAGATCGAACCGCTCTTGTCCGCCGGCAGCTGCATATTTTGACGCATTTGCTGTGCCAACGTCTGCGCCTCCTGCATCACCAACGCCTGAGGAACAACGATCTCATTGTTTTCCAACAACTTATCCATCACATTCTGTTTGACGATATTCTTCAGGCGCTGCTCCAGCTCGCGCCCCATATTGGTGCGAACCTCCGCGCGCAGTGCGTCCAACCCGCCGTCGACACCGAACTTGGCGGCAAACGCCTCATCGAGTTCCGGCAACAGCGGCTCTTCGACCTTGGTCACCGTCACCGAAAACTGCACAGGCTTGCCGGCGACCTCCTTGTGTCCGTAGTTTTCCGGGAATTGCAGATCGAGAGTACGGGTCTCGCCGGCCTTGGCCCCAATCAACCCCTCTTCGAAACCGGCAATCATGCGCTTGCCGCCCAAGGTAACAGGTACGTTTTCGCCCTTGTTGCCCTGGAAATCAGCGCCATCGATGGTACCGCGGAAATCGATCGTGACGCGATCGCCGTCCTGCGCCCCACGCTCTGTCTCCTGCCAACCGGCATTCTGCGTGCGCAGGGTCTCCAACATCTTGTCCAGGTCGGCGTCGGTAACCGCGGCCGTCGGCTTGTCAATGGTCACGCCTTCCAGGCTCGCCAGCTCGAATTCCGGCATTACCTCGAAGGTGGCGACATATTCGATCCCATTACCCGGCTCCGCAGTCTTGGGCTCAAACATCGGATACCCGGCCGGGTGCAGATTCTGCTCCTTCACGGCCTCGAAGTAGCTCGACTGGATCACGTCACCCAGCACCTCATGGCGCACCTGCTCACCGTAGCGCTGCTGTACCACCTTGAACGGGACCTTGCCCGGCCGGAAGCCCTTCACACTGGTGGTACGGGCCATCTGCCGCAGGCGGTTGTCCACTTCCGAGGCGATACGCTCTTCGGGAACCTGAACAGTCATGCGGCGCTCAAGGCCGGCGGTCGTCTCAACTGAAACCTGCATTGCAACTCCTTAATTCCAATAACAAATCATCGTAGGTACAAAAATCTGGCGATCCCGTCGGTGGTCGCGCAAGGCACGGCAAGCGCCGCACCGCAAGGTGAAAACACGGGGTGGCGCGGACCTGACCTGGTGCGAAAGGAGAGACTCGAACTCTCACGGATTGCTCCACTGGAACCTAAATCCAGCGCGTCTACCAGTTCCGCCACTTTCGCGATTCCGGCGATTATAACGATTCCGTACGGCACGATATAGCCGCGCAGCGCAAAAAAGCGGCTTGATGAGTGGGTAATACCGGGGGAGGAAAATGGTGGGCCGTGTAGGGCTCGAACCTACGACCAAGAGATTAAGAGTCTCCTGCTCTACCAACTGAGCTAACGGCCCCAGCGAGGGCGCAGATTAAACCAAATTCGTTCCCGCTGATCAAGGCCCAACCTGCGATTTTCTGCGTATCG
>CAYQWR010000310.1:0-2467 GCA_964421235.1 uncultured Thiohalomonas sp.
GTTGGTCTTGGCGGCATCGTCTGTCGCAGCTGCAGGGCGTATCCGACGGCCTGATATGGACGGCGGCGGCGGCGGCGTCACTGCTGCTGCATGCGGCGTTGTTCTGGCACGCGCCGCTGCGATTGAGTGCCGACAACGGCACGGCGGTGCGCCAGGCCGGCGTCACCCGCGTCAGCTTCAGGGTGGTGCAGCGGCCGCGCCCCAGGACGCCGGTGCCCGATGCGTTGCCGCAGCCCAAGCCTCAGCCGCACCGCGTGGAGTCGCAGCGCCGGCCTGTGCCGGTCAAGCGGGCGGAGCGTAAAGAACGGAACAAAAAGCCGGAACTGGCGACGCCGGAACAGCAAGCGGCGACTGCATCTTCAGAGAGTGCGGGCGATCCGCAGGTGCTGGAACGGGCTCAGCGCAACTATCTCGGGGTGTTGCTGGCACGTATCGAAGAACACAAATTCTATCCGCACGCGGCGCGGCGGCGCGGTGTTCAGGGCGTGATTCAGGTGTCGTTCCTGTTGCACCGGGATGGCCATATCAGCGACCTGCGTGTGGCCAGCGGGCCGGATCTGTTGCGCAAGGCGGCGACTGACGCCGTTGACGCGGCGCTGCCGTTACCGCCGCCGCCGCCGCAGGTGAGCGGCCCATTGACTGTCAGTTACGGGATGGAGTTTCGGCTCCGCTGAATTTCGGTTTATTGTCACAACGCTAACTCAAGGAGAACGAAGATGAAAATGTGGAAAGTGGTGCTGGTTGCGGTTATCGGCTTGTGGACGGTTGGGGTCAATGCCGCCGCGCTGGGAGTGATGGTCAAGAATCCATGGATCCGCGAAGCGCCGCCGAGCGCCATGGCCTTGGGCGGCTTTATGGTGTTGCAGAATATGACCGCTAAGGAAGTCGCGCTGGTGGGAGCCTCCTCTCCCGATTTCTCCTCGGTCATGCTGCACCGTACCATCATGGACGGCGGCATGTCGAAGATGGTGCACCAGAAGATGATCACGGTGCCGGCGAAGGGCGAGGTGACCTTCCAGCCGGGCGGCTATCATCTGATGTTGATGAATCCGAAACACGCAGTAAAGGCCGGCGACAAGATCGAGATTACCTTGAAGTTCCGCGACGGCAGCACGCTACCCGCGACATTCGAGGTTCGTCGCGCGGCTGGCGGCATGCCCATGGACGGGGGGATGAAGATGGACGGTGCCATGCATCACGCGATGTAAACAAAACAAAAGGGCGGCACTTATGTGCCGCCCTTTTGTTGTCCGGCCGCACGGACGTCAGCTGATGGCGTACTTTTTCAGCCGGTACAACAGCGTGTCGCGCGTCAGGCCAAGCAGACGCGCCGCGCGGCTGCGGTTGCCGTGGGTCTTGTAGAGAGCCTGGCGGATCATCTGTTGTTCCAACTCCTCCAGCCTGATCCCGCTTTCCGGTAGCGTGAAGGCCATTTCGTCCTCCAGCCGCGGGGCTCGTATCTCAATGGGCAGGTTGTCAAAGTCGACAGTGCCGCCGGCGAAAAGCACCACCATGCGTTCGGCAAGGTTGCGCAGTTCGCGAATATTGCCTGGCCAGGGGTATTGCTCCAGGGCTCGCATGGCGCGCGGGCGGAAGCGTGGTGCGTCCAGGCCGTGTTGTTGCGCGATACGGGCGGTAAGCCGCTCCAGCAGCTGCGCGATATCCTCGGTGCGCTCACGCAGCGGCGGCATGATCAACGGCACCACGTTGAGGCGGTAGAACAGGTCGGCCCGAAACTGTCCCTGCTTCACCCGCTGGTACAGATCATGATGGGTCGCCGCAATTATCCGGACGTTGACCCGCTCCAGCGCCGTCTCGCCGATGCCTTGAATCTCGCCGGATTCGAGAAAGCGCAGCAGTTTCGCCTGTACCGTCAGCGGTAGTTCACCCACCTCGTCGAGGAACAGGGTGCCGCCGTGGGCGGCGCGGATGCGACCGCAGTGATCCTTGACGGCGCCGGTGAAGGCCCCCTTGCGATGGCCAAAGAGCTCTGATTCGGCCAGGCCTTCCGGCAGCGCCGCGCAATTGATCGCCACGAAGGGGCCGTTGGCGCGACGGCTTTCGCGGTGCAGTGCGGTGGCCAGAAGTTCCTTGCCCGTGCCGCTTTCACCCAAGACCAGAGCGGTGACATCGGTAGGTGCCACGACCTGGGCGGCGCGAAGTAAGGAACAAAAATCGGGGGAGCGCCCGATCAACAGTTCACCAAAGGCATTGCTGTGCTGCATAGCGATTGCTCCTGCTGGTAATGGTCGCCTGCGCATTGCAGACCGCCCAACGTGCGTCCGTGGGAGGGCCCGCAGCCGTGGCTGTTCAAGGTGCAGGTGCTAGGATACCTGCAGTACACACACTCGGTAAAGGGTTGGTCAAAACCGCGCTGGGGCGCCATGCCGCGGGGTCTGGCGGGCGAGAGTGTGGCCGATGCGCAGAAAATCGCCCTCCACGGCCATGGTGTCATCGAGGCCGTGCT
>CAYQWR010000311.1:0-2467 GCA_964421235.1 uncultured Thiohalomonas sp.
CGCTTTTGCGTCAACGCTGGCTGACATGGTTGTTGCTGGCCGGCGCGGCGACCGCAGCCGCAGCCAGCTATCGCTGGTACGCCAGCCGCACCGAACCACCGACGGCGGCTGGCACCAACTACACCGCACCGCAAAGCGGTCTGCACGACCAGCAGTCCATTCCGCGGACACCGGCCACGAACGCGCAGCATCCGACGCCGCCGGCGCCATCGTCCACCGAAAACGCGCCGTCATCGGGACAGCGCGCCACCGTTATCTATACGCGATAAGGAAGGAGGCCGGGGCAACGGCCGTGATCCCGAGCGGCGCGCATTGCCCCATGCCGGCCCGATAGAGCATTGCGCTATCGGGCCAACCCGCCGGACACCGCGCACGGCTGTCCGGCACCCGTTCGGCACTCAGGGAGGAGCTGAACATGAAATCGAGTCTGACCCCAATTGGGCCTTGGCTAACGGCCTGTCTCGGCTTGATGTTGCTGGGGGTGAGTAGCGCCGCATTTGCCGCAAGGCCGACGGTTTCGACCGATGCCGCCACCGCCATCACCGCCACGGGCGCAACCCTCAATGGTTCGGTTACACCGAAAAACAATGATGTAACCTCCGTTATCTTCGACTATGGAACCACCACCAGTTACGGCAGCATCATTAACGCTTCGCCCTATACCCTGCCCAGCAGCAACAACAGCAGCGCGGTCTCAGCCGCGCTGACGGGGCTGGCTTGTGGCACTACCTATCACTTTACCGTATCCGCCACCAATGCATCGGGCACAAGTACCGGCAGCGACAGTAGCTTCACAACTTCCGCGTGTCCCTCCGTCGTCGCCATCAACCGGGCCGGCGCGAGTCCGACCAACGCCGCCACGGTCTCCTGGACTGTCACCTTTAGCCAGAGCGTGAGTGGCGTCGGTGTAAGCAATTTTCAGCCCGTGTCGTCGGGCCTCGGCGGCACACCCGCTGTCACCAATGTCACCGGCAGCGGCACCACCTGGACGGTAACCGCCGGCACCGGCACGGGCACCGGCACACTGGGCCTGAATATGGCCAACGGAAGCGGCGTTACCACCAGCTCCGGCGGGGCGCTCAGCAACCTGCCCTTCACCGGGCAGGTCTATAGCATCGATCGCACCGCGCCATCCCTTGTTTCCATCAATCGCGCCGGGCCGTCACCCACCAGCGCCGCCAGCGTAGTCTGGACCGTCACTTTCAGCGAGAGTGTCACCGGCGTCGGCACAAGCAATTTTGCGCTCGCCGTGGGGACAGGGCTGAGCGGCGATCTCACGATCCTGTCGGTATCCGGCAGCGGCGCTACGCGGACCGTCACCGCCAGCACCGGCTCGGGCAGCGGAACGCTGGGGCTGAATGCAACCAGCGCCAGCGGCATCTCCGATCTCGCAGGCAATACACTTGCCGGCATTCCTCCGACATTCGTCGGCCAAGCCTACAACATCCAGAACGCCTGCATGCCGCCTAGCAACTGGCCCAGCGGTGTAGGCGTCGCATGTGTCTGCGACGATTTTGGCCGTACCAACCTCAATCCTTCTCCGATATTGGGGGGGGATTGGCTGGTCAGTCATGCCACGAGCGATCAATACGGCACCGATCCCTACATCAACGCCACCTCCGGCAACCTGCGCCTCACCGAAGACACCAACAACAACGCCAAGGCAGCGACGGTACCCGGTAAGTTTCCGGCGGCGGGCAACTACATCTCCGTGGAATTCAAGCAATACGCCTATCCCAACGGGCCAGGTACGGGCGGCGCCGACGGCATCGCCGTGACGCTGTCGAATTCATCGATCACGCCGGTACCGGGCGCGTTCGGCGGTTCGCTCGGTTTTGCGCAAAAGACCGGCTCCGCCTGCACATCGTCCGGCCAGACCGCCTGTCCCGGTTTTGCCGGCGGATGGGTAGGTGTCGGTATCGACGATTACGGCAACTATTCCAACCCCACCGAAGGACGCATTGGCGGACCAGGCGCCTATCCTCAGTCGGTTGGGGTACGCGGGTCGGGCTCCGGCACCTCGGGCTATAACTGGGTAACCGGGGTACTCAGCGTCGGAAACGTCGCCAGTTTTTCATCAACCCCGGCGCCCGGCGCCCTCTATCAGGTGATCGTCGACGCACGCAACGCCGGCAACACCACGCCGCAAACCTTTGTCAGCGTCAACCGCGATACCACCGGGACTGGCGGCAGCTTTTCATCGATTGTCCCGGCATTCAACATCTTCGCGCAGAATCCGGGCCAGGCTGCCGTTCCGCCCGACTGGCTGATCTCCTTCACCGGCTCCACTGGCGGAGCCAAGAACATCCACGAGATCGGCGGCCTGAGAATCTGCGCCCAGAGCGTCATGCCGTTGAACGGGCCCGATCACCTTGAAATATATTCTGCGACAAACAGCGGCGTTACCTGCAGACCGACGACATTGACCATCAAAGCATGCGCGGACTCCACCTGCTCAATGCTGTTT
>CAYQWR010000312.1:0-2466 GCA_964421235.1 uncultured Thiohalomonas sp.
ATCGTCCAACTCCTTCAGCGCTACCCGCTCGTCAATCTGATGAATCGTGGCGTTGAGCGGGCCGAACTCCAGTACCTGGGCGCCGGTCGGCGCGATAAAGCGGCCATCGGAGGTGCCGCCGGCGGTATTGACGTCGGTCGTGATGTGCGCACATTCGCCAATTGCGCTGCGCGCCGCATCCAGCAGTTCGCCTGTGGCGGTGAGAAACGGGTTGCCCGACAGCGACCAGACGATGTCATAGCTCTGTTGGTGTCGATCGAGAATAGCCTCGACGCGGCGGCGCAGTTGCTGCTCGGTCACTTCGGTGGAGAAGCGGAAGTTGAACATCACCTCCAACTCTGCGGGGATCACGTTGGTGGCGCCGGTGCCGCCGTTGATGTTGGATATCTGGAAGGTCGTCGGCGGAAAGAAGTCGTTGCCCTCGTCCCAGCGTTCGGCGCACAGCTCGGCCATGGCCGGTGCGAACAGGTGGATCGGATTGGCGGCGAGATGGGGATAGGCGATGTGTCCCTGCACGCCCTTGATGGTGAGCGTGCCGTTGAGCGAACCACGGCGCCCGTTTTTCACTACGTCGCCGACGACGGCGGTGGCGGTCGGTTCGCCCACCAGGCACCAGGTGATTTTCTCTCCGCGCCGTTCCAATGTTTCGATTACCTTGACGGTCCCGTCAACCGCCGGTCCCTCTTCGTCGCTGGTGAGCAGGAAGGCGATGGAGCCGTGATGATCGGGATGAGCGGCGATGAAACGCTCGCAGGCGGTGACCATGGCGGCGATGGAGCCCTTCATGTCGGCGGCGCCGCGGCCGTAGAGCACGCCGTCGCGCACGGTGGGTTGAAACGGGGGAAAGGTCCAGCGCTGTTCGGGGCCGCTCGGCACCACGTCGGTATGGCCGGCGAAACAGAACAGCGGTTCGCCGCTGCCGCGGCGTGCCCATAGATTGTCAACCGCGCCGAAACGCAGCGCTTCGACCGTAAAGCCCAGGGGGCGCAGTCGCTCGGCAAGCAGCGACTGGCAACCGGCGTCGTCGGGGGTGACCGAGCGGCGTGCGATCAATGCCTGGGCGAGTTCGACAGTGGCTGACATAGGAATTTCCGGTTGCGGTGGGCGTTATCAGGCCTTTCTGCCCAAGGCGTAATTGCCGCCGCCCTTGTTGTTCAGGCGGCCATCTTTCACCAACTGCTCCAGCAGCTTGTGCAGGTTGTTGACGGTAACGCTGCGCGAGCGCAGCTGTTCTTTCAACAGACTCTCGCTGATATAGGTGCGGCCGAGCATCAGTTCGCGCACATGGACGAACAACTCGTCCGGCGAACTGACCACTTCCTGCACGGAATGCGTCGGCGCGGGTTTTGCGGGAGCTGATGCCGGCGCGGGCGCGGGTGGAGGCGCAACAGGCGGAGGCGCAATCGGTTCCTTGACCGTGTTCTCGACGGTCGTCGTATCCGCCTCCGTCCTTTCGGTCAGTTCGCGCAGTTCGCGATCGATCGGCACGAGCGCCACTTCGTGATCCTCAAGCAGCTTGCCGCGCTTTTTTTGCAGCTCGCCCAGTGCCTGGTCGGCGGCGGCCAGGGCTTCGTTGTGTTTGCTCACGATGAGCGCGCGCATCCTTTTCAGCTCGGTCACGCGTTCCGCTGCCGCGGTACGTTGCGCGTGTTCCTGTTCTTGCTGTTTGCGCTGGCGCGCCAGCTCGAACAGCTCTTCCGACGAGAGGTTGTTGAGATCAATGGCCATATCACTATCCTTGGTCTGCCACCGTACTAGTTGTCGCAGAGTATCGCGTAATCGGACTCGGAAAAACCAACATATATCGTCTTGCCGTGTACCAGCACCGGACGCTTGATGAGCGTCGGTTCCGCCAGCATCAAGGCGATGGCCTTGGCGTGGTCGATGCCGCTTCGCTGGTTTTCCGTGAGCCGCCGCCACGTAGTGCCGCGGCGGTTCAACAGGCTCTCCCAGCCGACGGCGGCAGCCCACCGTTCCAGCTCCGCCGCGTCGAGTCCGTCGCCGCGGAGGTCATGGAACGCGTGGGGCACGGCGTGCGCATTTAGCCACTGCCGCGCGCGCCGTACTGTGTCGCAGTTCTTAATGCCGTAAAGCGTCATCATATCCCTGTGACCGTGTCGCCGCTTGCCGGTTATCAGATATCGCGCAGCAGTTCGTTAATCCCTACCTTGCTGCGGGTCTTTTCGTCCACCTTCTTGACGATGACCGCGCAGTAGAGGCTGTACTTGCCGTCCTTGGAGGGCAGGTTGCCGGAGACCACCACCGAACCGGCGGGCACGCGTCCGTACATCACTTCGCCGGTCTCGCGGTCGTAGATCTTGGTGGACTGGCCGATGTAGACGCCCATGGAGATCACCGCGCCTTCCTCGACGATGACACCCTCGACCACCTCGGAGCGGGCGCCGATGAAACAGTTGTCCTCGATGATGGTGGGGCCGGCCTGCAGCGGTTCCAGCACGCCGCCGA
>CAYQWR010000313.1:0-2463 GCA_964421235.1 uncultured Thiohalomonas sp.
TATCTGATGACCCAATGGGTCAAGGGGGTGCGCTATGTCATTGCGGCCTTCGGCGAGAGCAAGCCGCAGATAGCCAACCGCAATGCCCACGATCGAGCGGAAAATCGCCGCGTCGTGGTTTCCCTGGTCAAATAGCTCTCGCTCACCCCCTCGGGTATAATCGACCGTCTCACGTCCTCCGCTACAAGGAGGCTGGTCAATCGTTTGGGGGTTTCTGCATGTCTGGCGTCAAGAAAGTGGTCCTGGCCTATTCCGGTGGCCTCGATACTTCCATCATTCTCAAGTGGTTAGAGGATATATACGGTTGCGAGGTGGTGACTTTCACCGCCGATATCGGCCAGGGCGAGGAGGTCGAGCCAGCGCGCGCCAAGGCTCAGGCGATGGGGGTCAAGGAGATCTACATCGACGATCTGAGGGAAGAGTTTGCCCGTGATTTCGTCTTTCCCATGTTCCGCGCCAATACGCTCTACGAGGGCGAATACCTGCTCGGCACCTCCATCGCCCGTCCCCTGATCGCCAAACGCTTGATCGAAATTGCCAACGAAACCGGTGCGGACGCCATTGCCCACGGTGCCACCGGCAAGGGCAACGACCAGGTGCGTTTCGAACTGGGTGCCTACGCGTTGAAACCGGACGTGAAGGTGATTGCACCCTGGCGCGAATGGGATCTCACCTCGCGCGAAAAGTTGATGGCCTACGCGGAAGAACACAATATCCCGGTCGATTTTGCCAAAAAGGGGAAGAAATCACCCTATTCCATGGATGCCAATCTGCTGCATATTTCCTACGAAGGTGGAGTGCTTGAAGATCCGTGGGCTGAGCCGGAAGAGGATATGTGGCGCTGGACCGTGGCGCCGGAGCAGGCGCCCGACCGCGCCACCTACATTGAATTGACCTACCTCAAGGGAGATATCGTCGCCATTGACGGACAGGCGATGAGTCCGGCGCAGGTGATGACGTACCTGAATCAGGTGGCCGGTGCCAATGGCATCGGCCGCGCCGATATCGTGGAAAACCGCTATGTGGGCATGAAGTCGCGCGGCGCTTACGAGACGCCCGCCGGCACCATCATGCTGAAGGGGCACCGTGCCAGCGAATCGCTCACGCTGGATCGGGAGGTTGCACACCTGAAGGACGAGCTGATGCCGCGTTATGCATCGCTGCTCTATAACGGCTATTGGTGGAGTCCGGAACGCAGGATGCTGCAGGAGATGATCGATTCGTCTCAAGCGCATGTTAATGGCGTAGTGCGCCTGAAGTTATACAAGGGCAATGTGATCGTGGCAGGACGCAAGTCGGAACGGGACTCGCTGTTTGATGCCAATATTGCAACATTCGAGGATGACCAGGGTGCCTATAACCAACAGGACGCGGAAGGATTCATCAAACTGAACGCCCTGCGTATGCGTATCGCCGCCAGACACGGGCGCTGAGCGAGCAGCAGAGCCGATGCGAGGGAGAGCATTGAGCGCAGCTGAATTTAGAAAGGGGTTCTTGTTCCTGATACTGCTGGCATGGGTTGTACCGCCGGCAGTGGGCCTGACTTTTCTTGTGGTGGCCGGAGTATTCCTGCCGGGGCAGGTGGTTGCGATCCTCGGGTATTGGCCTTTTGGACTTTACCTGATCGCGACCGCCGTCATTCCTTTGCTGATCCTCGATCGGCTTGAGCGGCCGCTATACCGCTCGTTGGATTCGCAGGGCCCGCCCGATGAGGCGGCACTGCAGAGTATTTACCGCTTTCCCCGCCGTTTCTGGCTGTTATTCCTCGTCACCATGTCGATTGATCCCAGCATCACATTGCTGGCGGCACATCACGCCATTGGTTTCACTGCCACGGCGCTTGACTGGTGGCGTATCCACTTCATCGCAATTATTGTTTCGATTGCCGTTGGCTTGCCGATCTTTTTTCGTGCGCTCGACCATTTCGGGCGAGCTGCATCAGGTATCGTGTTGGCGCGTCCGCAAGTGACGATTCAGCACAAAATATTTCTGGTCGCATCGCTGGTGCCCCTGTTTATCGACACCATACTTACCGAATATTCGTGGTCACGCACTGGTACTTTCTCCATGGAGGAGTTCTCGCTGTGGCTGCTACTGGCATTGTTGGCGGTCGCTACCAGCCTGTTCTTCTTGCGTAGTTTCCGCCAGTCGCTGAAACCATTGCAGGCGTTGGTGGCATCTGGACATGATCCATTCACACTGAATCTTGCGCAGTTGTGCGCGCAATCGACGGACGAACTGGGGGTGCTGACCAACGCATACCGTGCCCTACTGCAGGACCATCTGACCATCGAAAAGCAGCTGCGCGAGTCGGAGTCACAGCTGAATAATCTGCTCGATAACATGCAGGACACGTTTTACCGTACCGATCTGGACGGGCGTATCACCTACATCACACCAATGGCTAAGAAGGTCGTTGGTTATGACGTTGAGGAATTGATTGGTACCAAGTTGTCGGATCTC
>CAYQWR010000314.1:0-2434 GCA_964421235.1 uncultured Thiohalomonas sp.
ACCGAATATATGAAAGACGGCGATCGCATGGTACCCGTATAATCCGCCTTTGTTTTGTTTCCGACAATGTACGGCAGGGTGGTTCGTCTGAGACAGGCCACCTGTCGCGACCGAATATTGAATTCACCGTAAAAACAACAACTAGCATCGCGTCCCGGCAGTGGCACGGCCATTGCTGAGTAACCGGCACAGGTTTTCCACCCGGCTACGGAAGGAGCACACGCGATGATCACCCTCACCGAACGCGCCGCCAAGGCCGCACGCCGTTTCATCCGGGGCAGCGCCACGCCCGCCACCGCGCTGCGTCTCGCCGTCAGCGGCGGCGGCTGCTCCGGCTTCCAGTACGACATGAGCCTGGCCGCGGCGCCGACCGCCGACGACACGGTGGTCGAGGCCCACGGCGTGCAGGTGCTGCTCGACCCGGCCAGCGCCCAACTGCTGCACGGGGTCACCGTCGATTTCGTCGACACGCTGACCGAGAGCGGTTTCACCTTCCACAACCCCAACGCCACGGCGAGCTGCGGTTGCGGCAAGTCGTTTTCGGCGTAGAGGAGAGCGGCCATGTGGGAATACTCGGAACAGGTCAAGGAACACTTCTTCAATCCGCGCAACGCCGGCGCCGTGGCCGAGGCCAACGCCGTCGGCGAGGTGGGTTCGATCTCCTGCGGCGATGCGCTGCGGCTGACGATCAAGGTGGATGAGGCGAGCGATGTCATCCTCGACGCCGGCTTCCAGACCTTCGGCTGCGGCTCCGCCATCGCCTCCTCGTCGGCCCTCACCGAGATGGTCAAGGGGATGAGCGTCGACGAGGCGCTCACGATCACCAACCAGCAGATCGCCGATTATCTCGGCGGGCTGCCGGCGGAGAAGATGCACTGCTCGGTGATGGGGCGCGAGGCGCTGGCCGCGGCGATCGCCAACTACCGCGGCGAGGAGTGGCACGACGACCACGAGGAGGGGGCGCTGATCTGCAAGTGCTTCGGTATCGACGCCGCCATGATCGAGGAGACCGCGCGCGCCAACGACCTGCGCACGGTGCAGGACATCACCAACTACACCAAGGCGGGCGGCGGCTGCGCCACCTGTCACGAAGGGATTGAAGAGATTCTCGCTAAGGTCTGGGGCGAGGCGCCAGCCGCACCGCCGGTCGCGGCGCAGCCCGCGGCTAAAGGCATGACCAACCTGCAGCGCATCCGCCGCATCGACGAGGTGTTGCAGCAGCTGCGGCCGATGCTGCAGCGCGACCACGGCGACGTGGAGCTGGTCGAGGTGGACGGCAACGTCATCTACGTCAACCTGGTCGGCGCCTGCACCGGCTGCATGATGGCCGGCGCCACCCTGGGCGGCATCCAGCAGCAGCTGGTCGAGGCGCTGGGCGAGTTCGTGCGGGTGCTGCCGGCGAGCGAGATGCCGCGCGTCGCGGCGGGAGGGCGTTGATCATGGCCGACATCTATCTCGACAACAACGCCACCACCCGGGTCGACCCGGCGGTGGTGGAGGCGATGCTGCCGTTCTTCACCGAGCAGTACGGCAACCCCTCCAGCATGCACAGCTTCGGCGATCAGGTGGGACGCGCATTGAAACAGGCGCGGGCCCAGGTGCAGGCGCTGCTCGGCGCCGCCCACGATTCGGAGATCGTCTTCACCTCCTGCGGGACGGAGTCGGACAGCACTGCGATCCTCTCCGCCCTCAAGGCCTGGCCCGAGCGGCGCGAGATCATCACCACCACCGTCGAGCATCCGGCGGTGCTCACCCTGTGCCAGCACCTGGAGCAGAACGAGGGCTATACCGTTCACTATCTCGCCGTCGACAAACAGGGGCGGCTCGATCTCGAGCAGTATCGCGCCGTGCTCTCGCCCAAGGTCGCGGTGGTGTCGGTGATGTGGGCCAACAACGAGACCGGCACCCTGTTCCCGGTGCGCGAGATGGCGGAGATGGCGCACGCCGCCGACGTGTTGTTCCACACCGACGCGGTGCAGGCGGTGGGCAAGATCCCCATCGATCTCAAATCCACCGCCATCGACATGCTGTCGCTGTCGGGCCACAAGCTGCACGGGCCCAAGGGGACCGGTGTGCTCTACCTGCGACGCGGCATGCGCTACCGGCCGCTGCTGCGCGGCGGTCACCAGGAGCGCGGCCGCCGCGCCGGCACCGAGAACAGCGCCGGCATCGTCGCGATGGGCAAGGCCGCCGAGATGGCGCTGGCCGAACTGGATTACGAAAACACCCAGGTGCGGAAGCTGCGCGATAGGCTGGAACAGGGGATCGTCGCCGCGGTGCCCAACTGCTTCGTCACCGGCGACCCCAACAACCGCCTGCCCAACACCAGCAACATCGCCTTCGAATACATCGAGGGCGAGGGGATCCTGCTGCTGCTCAACAAGGCCGGCATCGCCGCCTCCAGCGGCTCCGCCTGCACCAGCGGTTCGCTGGA
>CAYQWR010000315.1:0-2430 GCA_964421235.1 uncultured Thiohalomonas sp.
GTCGCGCCGAGCATGCCGGCCTGGGGGTAGCTGATCTGTTCGCCGGGGCCTGACAACAGCAGATAGGACTGTTCGATCAGCAGGGCGATGGTGGCGACGGCGGCGAACAGTCCGGCGGTTCGTCCCGCCGTGAGTACGCTCCCGGCGGCGATGGTGGCCACCAGCAGCATGCCGAGGCCGCTCTCGATGCCGCCGCTGGCGTGCATCAGCACCGTGATGAACAGGATGTCGCCGATGACCTGGATCTGGACCTGGGTCGGCAGCGCGGGTCGGCGGCGCGACACGCCGCTGCCGGCCAGCAGACTGAAGGCCACGTAGGCGTAGCTGGTCCAGGCAAACAGCTGCGGGGCGTAGCCGCCGAAGGGCGTGGGCAGGCCGCCGGTGATCGCCAGCACCGCGAACAGGCCGGCCAGGGTCAGGCGGTAGATGGCGTAATAGCGCAGCGGCCTCCAGTTGGCGCCGGTCGCTTCGGCCCGCCGTTCCCCCGGTGTCGCGGCGTCGAGGCTAGCCATGGCGGCGGTGCGCATCGCGGTGTGCGTTGCTGCAGTAATAACTCCCGCCCGCCCTGATTGCCTCGGACTCCGGCACATGCAGACCGCAATGGGCGCACTTGACCATCTGTTCGATCTCCCCGCCCGCCCGTTTTTTCGGTTGGTCCGGCCGGTTCAGCCAGTCCTTCAGCGCGGAGAATACGATCCAGGCGATAAGCGCGATAATCAGCAGGCGTATGAGACCCATTCAGGTGCAACCATTATTGTGAATAATCTGGCCAATTCTACCGGTGCCGGCCGGTCGCGGCCAGCAAACGCCTTTTGCCATGGCGCGGGCTTTCCTCCAGAATACCCGGTCTTTGATGCGATGGCCGGACAAGGCGGCGAGAGACGATGAACCTCCACGAATATCAGGCGAAAGAGTTGTTCGGCCAATACGGCATCACGGTGCCGCAGGGCCGGGTCGTCTCCAGCATCGGCGAGGCCGAGCGCGCGGTGCAGACCGTGGGCGGGCGGCGCTGGGTGGTGAAGGCGCAGGTGCATGCGGGCGGCCGCGGCAAGGCCGGCGGCGTCAAGCTGGTGGACGGCCTCGATGCGCTGAAGCAGGCGGTGGACGGCCTGCTCGGCCGCCGCCTGGTGACCCATCAGAGCGGCGCCGCGGGGCAGCCGGTCAACCAGGTGTTGGTGGAGGGGACCTGCGACATCGCCCGCGAGCTCTACCTGGGCATGGTGGTGGACCGCGCCCGCCAGCGCGTGGTGTTCATGGCCTCCAGCGCCGGCGGCATGGACATCGAAGAGGTGGCCGCGACCACGCCGGAGCGGATCATGACGGTGGCGGTCGACCCGGTGGCCGGCCTGCAGCCGTATCAATGCCGCCAGGTGGCCTTCGGGCTCGGCCTGCAGGGCGAGCAGGTGAAGGGCTTGGGGGTGATCATGTCGGGGCTCTACCGGCTGTTCAGCGAACGCGACGCCAGTCTGGTGGAGATCAATCCGCTGGTGGTGACCCACGACGGCGGCCTGATGGCCCTGGATGCCAAGATCAATATCGACGAAAACGCCCTCTACCGCCAGCCCGCCCTGGGCGAACTGCGCGACGCCAGCCAGGAGGACGAGCGCGAGTACCGCGCCCAGCAGCACGGCCTGAACTACGTGCGCCTGGAGGGCAACATCGGCTGCATGGTCAACGGCGCCGGCCTGGCCATGGCGACCATGGACCTGATCAAGCTGCACGGCGGCGAGCCGGCCAACTTCCTCGATGTGGGCGGCGGCACCAACGCCGACAAGGTGGCCGAGGCGTTCAAGCTGATCCTCTCCGACGACAAGGTGAAGGCGATCCTGGTCAACATCTTCGGCGGCATCGTGCGCTGCGACCTGATCGCCGAAGGCATCATCAAGGCGGTGCGCGAAGTGGGTATTCACATCCCGGTGGTGGTGCGGCTCGAAGGTACCAACGTGGAGCTGGGGCGCAAGATGCTGGCCGACAGCGGCCTGGCCATCACCGCCGCGGACGACCTGACCGCAGCGGCGCAACAGGCGGTCGCGGCGGTGTGCCCGTAGGAGCGGCTCCGCCGCGATAAAAGCAAAATCCACCGCAAAGGCGCAAAGGGCGCAAAGAAAAAATTTGTATGTAACAGCGGACTACCGTTGACACGAAATTTGCCGCAGCCGCGCAGCACAGATTCTGTTTTAGTGACCTTCGCGTTCTTTGCGCCTTTGCGGTGAATTCTTTTCTTCGGCCAGACCAGGAGCGGCTTCGCCGCAACGAATAACACCGCACAAGGTACCGCAATGAGCATCTTGATCAACAGCGATACACGGGTCATCTGCCAGGGGTTCACCGGCAAGCAGGGCACGTTTCACTCGGAGCAGGCCATCGCCTACGGCACCAATCTGGTCGGCGGCGTCACCCCCGGCAAGGGTGGTGGCAAGCATCTGGCGC
>CAYQWR010000316.1:0-2424 GCA_964421235.1 uncultured Thiohalomonas sp.
ATCCAGCCCTCGGGCTCCATCCGATCTATCTGGAGCGGCACCGGCCGGAGCACCTGGATGAGCTGCGTCGGCGGCTGGCGCAGGAGCGGCCGCTGGCCGTGGGCGAGATCGGCCTCGACTATTTCGTGGCGGGATTGGACCGGGCCGCGCAGCAGGCCCTGTTCGAGGCGCAACTGCGCCTCGCCGCCGCCGCCGGTCTGCCGGTGCTGCTGCACGTGCGCAAGGCCCACGACCAGGTGCTGGCCACCCTGCGGCGGCTGCACTTCCCCTGCGGCGGTATCGCCCACGCCTTCAGCGGCAGCCGCCAGCAGGCCGAGCAGTACCTCGAACTCGGCTTCCGGCTGGGCTTCGGCGGGACGGTGACCTACGACCGCGCCCTGCGTATCCGCGCCCTGGCGCGCGAGTTGCCGCTCACCGCCATCGTGCTGGAGACCGACGCCCCCGACATCGTCACCGCCGCCCATCGCGGCGGACGCAACAGCCCCGAATACCTGCCGGAGGTGCTGGCGGTGCTGGCGCAGCTGCGCGAGGAGGACGCCGCCACCATCGCCGCCCAGACCAGCGCCAACGCCCGCGCCGTGCTGCGGATGAACCCAATAACCACGGGGAACACGGGGTGATGAATTGCATGGCTTCGTGTAGGCGATTGCGCGCAAAGGCGGTGTCTTTAAGGTATCGTTAGCCCGTTTATTCCCTGTGTTCCCCGTGGTTGGAGCTTTTTCCCGATGAGTCTGCCGGAACTGTTCGAACGTACCCATATCCTGCTCGGCGACGACGGCATCGAACGGCTGCGCGGCGCGCGGGTCTTTCTCGCCGGCCTCGGCGGGGTCGGCTCCTTTGCCGCCGAGGCGCTGGCGCGGGCCGGTGTCGGGAAACTCACCCTGGTCGATCATGACGTGGTGGCCGCTTCCAACCTCAACCGCCAGTTGCCGGCGCTGTGTTCCACCGTGGGGCGCAAGAAGGCGGAGGTGATCGCCGAGCGTATCCGCGACATCAATCCCGAGTGCGAGCTGACGCTGATCGACCGTTTCCTGCAGGTGGAGGATATGCCCGAGGTGCTGGGCGACGGCTTCGACTACGTGGTGGACGCCATCGATTCCCTCAACAGCAAGGTGGGGCTGGTGGTCACCGCCTACGAGATGGGCCTGCCGGTGGCCTCCAGCATGGGCGCCGGCGGCAAGCTGGACCCGACCCGCATCCGGGTGGGCGACGTCATGGATACCGATATCTGCGCCCTGGCGCGTCACATGCGCAAGCGGCTGAAGAAACGCGGCGTCGGCCGCGGGGTGCTGGCGGTGTGGTCCACCGAGCCGGGCCGGCCGCCGCTGCCGCCCCAGCCGACCGGCCAGGGGCGCGACCGCGCGGTGAATGGCACCGTCAGCTACATGCCGGCGCTGTTCGGGCTCACCCTGGCCGGCTGCGTGATCCAGCGTCTGGTCGCCGCCGCATGAGCGCACCGGGGGGAAGTGAACGCCGATGAATTCGTCCCCAAGGTTCGGAACGGTCGGCCGAAATTAATTGCCTATGGAGACCCGCAATCGATCGTTTCCCTGGATGCTATACGGCGCGGAGCTGGCCGGAACCGCCTTGCTGGTGGCGGTCGGGCTGTCGATCGTGATCCTGGATTTCGGCCACGGCAGTCCCTTGGTGCGGCTGTTGCCCGACGCGGGTTGGCGGCGGCTGATCACCGGATTTCTGTTCGGTACGACCGGCGCCCTGATCGCGCTGTCGCCGCTTGGTAAGGAGAGTGGGGCGCACATCAATCCAGCCGTCACCTTGGGGTTTTGGCTGATGGGCAGGCTGCGGGCACGTTATGTCCCTGGCTATGTGCTGGCGCAGTTGGCCGGTGCCGCCGTCGGGGCGGTCCCGCTGCTGGCGTGGGGCGCGATGGGGCGCAGCATTGCCTTTGGTGCAACGTTCCCCGGCACCGCTTATGGCGCCGGTTGGGCCGTGCTGGGAGAGACCGTGACTACCTTCGCGCTGATCTTCGGCCTGTTCTTTTTCCTACAGCACCGGCGTCTACGTGATTATACGCCGGCCCTGTTTCCCTTCCTGTACGCGGTCATGGTGCTGGTCGAGGCGAACGTCTCGGGCACCAGCACCAATCCGGCCCGCAGCTTCGGCCCCGCGGTGATCTCGGGCGACTGGCACGCCTGGTGGGTCTATTGGCTGGGCCCGCTGTTGGGCACCTTGCTGGGGGTGGCGGTGTTGCGCCTGACCGGCCGTCATTGGTCGACCATCGCCGTAGCCAAGCTGCATCACTTTGAACATGACCGCTACGGCGTTTTTCGCCGGTAAACGACCAGAGACGACTCACACCGTCATAAAACGTTCCTACACTTGAGGGGCATGGCCGCGCCGTCGCCGGAGTGCGATAGCGGAAGTTTTGAAACGTTCGGGCCAAACTGGGGTCTCCTTACCATA
>CAYQWR010000317.1:0-2420 GCA_964421235.1 uncultured Thiohalomonas sp.
ATTTTTTTTTTGGGGTGGCGGCCCACCATTCAAATTTGGGCGGCCCCCCCACGACCCCGTTCTTTCTCGACCATGACTTAGCAAGATCCGGCTTGAGGGATCTGGGTATCGCTGCCGATAATCCGCCATATCCGGATCGTCCGAGGTCCGGCAGCTCGCAGGATGGATGATCCCATGTCCGATTACGACCGCATCGCCAAGGCAATCGAGTTCATCGCCGCCCAGGCCCGGCGGCAGCCTACGCTGGAGGAGATCGCGGCGCATATCCATTTGAGTCCGTACCATTTTCAGCGGCTGTTTTCCCGCTGGGCCGGCATCACGCCCAAACGTTTTCTGCAGGTGCTTACCCTGGAGCACGCCAAACGCCTATTGAGCGAGTCCGGCTCGCTGCTTGAGGTATCCGGCGCCATCGGACTTAGTAGCAGCTCACGCCTGCATGACCATTTCGTCAATCTGGAGGCGATCACGCCCGGTGACTACAAGCGCGGCGGCGCCGGCCTGACGATCCGGTTCGCCGTACATCCGACATCGTTCGGTGATGCTTTCGTAGCAGTGACGCCAAGGGGTGTCTGCAGCCTGGGATTTATCGGTCCGGAAGGTGCCGAAGCGCACCGTTCGGCGTTACATGCACAATGGCCGTGCGCGCGGATGGTGGAAGATGGCGCGGCCACTTCGCCGATCATCGAGGCAATGCTGGGGGGAAAGCGCTCAGGCGTGCCGCTGTCGTTGTACGTCGCGGGTACCAATTTTCAGACCAACGTCTGGCGGGCCCTGCTCAGGATCCCGCCGGGCCGGTTGGTCACCTATGCCCAGGTAGCGGCGGCCATCGGCAAGCCGCGCGCCGCCCGGGCGGTGGGAACCGCCATCGGTGCGAATCCCGTAGCGTTACTGATACCGTGCCACCGCGTCATCCGTGAGAGCGGCCGACTGGCCGGCTACCAGTGGGGTGGCGAAATCCGCAAGCACGCCGTGCTTGCGTGGGAAGCGGCGCGGCACGAGAGCGAGCACACATAGCGGGGCTGGCGGGTGGATCGGTGGTATTCGTTTCCCGTCAGTGATGCCGTCCCCCCGAACGATGCGCCGGCTGCTTATTCCCCCCCTGACCGCCACTGCGCCCCGCCGGCTTGTTGCCGCCGCTACGCTGGCCACCGGCGCGTTGACCGCCGCGACCCTGTCCCTGACGCTGGCCGCGACCATTCTGAATCGGCTCGGGCTTCGCATTCAGATCCGGCTCGAATCCCGCCACGATCTCCTTCGGCAGTTCGCGCTTGATCAGTCGCTCGATGCCCTTCAACAACTGGTGTTCGTCGACACAGACAAGCGACACCGCTTCGCCATCGGCGCCGGCGCGGCCGGTACGGCCGATGCGGTGCACGTAGTCTTCGGACACGTTGGGCAGTTCGAAGTTGACCACGTGGGGCAGTTCGTTGATGTCGATGCCGCGGGCGGCGATGTCGGTGGCGACCAGCACCTGCAGGCGTCCGGTCTTGAATTCGGCCAGGGCGTGGGTGCGCGCCGACTGGCTCTTGTTGCCATGGATCGCCAGGGCCGGAATATCGCCCTTGCTGAGCTGTTCGGCGAGGCGGTTGGCGCCGTGCTTGGTGCGGGTGAACACCAATACCTGGCGCCAGTTGTGTTCCTTGATCAGGTGCGCCAGCAGCTCGCGTTTTCTCTCGCGGTCCACCAGGTAGACCTTCTGCGCCACGTTGTCGGCGGTGGCGTTGCGGCGCGCCACTTCGATCAGGGCGGGCTTGTTGAGCAGGCCGTCGGCCAGCGCCTTGATCTCGTCGGAGAAGGTGGCGGAGAACAGCAGGTTCTGGCGCTGCTTGGGCAACAGGGCGAGGACTTTCTTGATGTCGCGGATGAAGCCCATGTCGAGCATGCGGTCGGCCTCGTCGAGCACCAGGATCTCCACGTGGGAGAGGTCGACGGTGCGTTGCTGCACATGGTCGAGCAGGCGGCCGGGGGTGGCGACCAGGATGTCGACGCGCTTCTTCAGCTTGTCGATCTGCGGGTTGATGCCGACGCCGCCGAACATCACCATCGAGGTGAGCTTCACGTACTTGCCGTAGTGGCGCACGCTCTCTTCGACCTGGGCCGCCAGCTCGCGGGTCGGCGTCAGGATCAGGGTGCGGATCGGCGGAAAGCCGCGCGGCTGCGCCTTGGGCGGTGTGGTACTGAGGCGTTGCAGGATCGGCAGCACGAAGCCGGCGGTCTTGCCGGTGCCGGTCTGGGCGCCGGCCAGCAGGTCGCCGCCGGAGAGCACGGCGGGAATCGCCTGCTTTTGAATAGGGGTAGGCTCGCTGTAACCGCGTTCGGTCACGGCACGGACAATGGCTTCGGACAAGCCGAGAGAGGCAAAGGACATCGGAACTCCGGGGTAAACATCGGCCTGTCGCCGCAACGGGCGCCAGTCTAAG
>CAYQWR010000318.1:0-2390 GCA_964421235.1 uncultured Thiohalomonas sp.
TCCAGCGTGGACCCTGAAACGGAGAGGCTCATTCAGGAGGCCCTTTTCAGGCAGTTGCTGTATTTGGTGGATCAAGGCGCCGAGATTGGCATGTTGCGCCCACCGCTTCACCTCGGCGATGAAGGTCTGGTTGTCGGGAGCGAGCTGTAAGACGGCATCAATCTGTTGGTCGCCGTGGTGAACGTCCTTTTGCGTTACCTGCAGGCGCAGGCCCGTTTCGCGCTCAACGGCCTGAAGTGCGCGATCCAGGATTTCCTGCTCGTTCCCTGCTCCGGTGTTCATCTTGTTCAATATTATTAGCCGTACATTAATAATGAACGTTAGCTATTAATGTACAGTCAAATAGGTCGGCCCGTGATTACCGTGTGCGTTCACAAATATAGCATGTTCATTATTAATGTACATGGCGATTAGTGAACAAACGGCGATCGTTTCCCGATCTCGAAGAACCGGGATACATCCCGCAATCACACCCCGCCGTCACCGCCTGGGCGCCGGCGATGCGCTCGATGCCCGACTCCAGCCCCAGCCGCCAGGATTCAGGCAGCTAGTTACAACTTATGAATTGTACTTTACATTTACAATTCTGGAGCTATATTATCGATTTACAACTCCTGAATTGTAATGAGACGGTGTATGGATTACGTCGTTCGCACGCCCGACCAGCTCGCTAAATATCTGAAGGCGCTCCGGCAGGCCGCCGGCGAGAGCCAGGCCCTCATGGCCGGTCGGCTCGGCATTTCCCAGGCGCGCTACTCTGCCATCGAGCTCAAACCGGAAAAGGTCGCGGTCGAGCAGCTGCTGGCCGTGCTCGCCAACCTCGGCGTCGACCTGGTGTTGCGCGAACGCGCCGATGACCAACCGTCCGGCGCCGTCCCGTCAGCGGGGGAGTGGTAACGATGGGCCGCCGTTCGCATACCCGCATCCTCGATATCTGGATGAACGGCGAACGGGTCGGCCAGTGGCGCCTCGCCCGCGGTCAGGACGAGCTTCATTACGCCCCCGACTGGGCGCGCTCCCCGCACTTCCGTCCCCTCTCCCTGTCGCTCCCGTTATTGCCGGACAACCGGCCGCACAAAGGACCGGAGGTCCGCGCCTTTTTCGACAACCTGTTGCCGGACAGCGCCGAGATCCGCCAGCGTCTGGTACATCGCTATGGCGCCGCTTCAATGGAGCCGTTCGACCTGCTGGAGCAGATCGGGCGCGACTGCGTCGGCGCCCTGCTGCTCCAGCCGGAAGGCACCCAGGCACCGGAGGTAAGGCGCATCGACGCCGAGCCGCTCGACGAACAGGGGGTGGCGCGCATCCTGGCCGGTGTCACCAGCGACGGCGGCCGGCTTGCCGGCGGGGAAGACGAATTGCGCATCTCGCTGGCGGGTGCGCAGGAGAAGACGGCGCTGCTGTGGCACAACGGGCAGTGGCACAGGCCGCTTGGCGCGACCCCGACGACGCACATCTTCAAGCTGCCCCTCGGCCTGATTGGCGGCCGTCGCCTCGACCTGTCACGGTCGGTGGAAAACGAATGGCTGTGTATGCAGATCCTGCGCGCCTACGGCCTGCCCGTCGCCGATGCGCGGATCGCGGCGTTCGCGGGGCAGAAGGCGCTGGTGGTCGAGCGCTTCGACCGGCAGTGGGCCGCCGACGGTCGTTGGATCATGCGGCTGCCGCAGGAGGACATGTGCCAGGCGACGGGGACACCGCCCGGACGGAAATACGAAAACGAAGGCGGGCCCGGCATCGAGAGGATCATGACGCTGCTGCAAGGCTCTTCGTCAGCGGCACGTGATCGCGAACGGTTCTTCACGGCACAGCTTCTGTTTTGGCTGCTGCATGCACCCGACGGCCACGCCAAGAATTTCAGCGTGCGCCTGCTGGCCGGAGGCCGCTACGAAATGACGCCGCTCTACGATGTGTTGTCGGCGTATCCCTTGCTCGGCAGCGGCGCCAACCGGATTGCCCCGCAGGATCTGAAGCTGGCGATGGCCGTGCGCAGCAAGAATGCCCATTGGCACATGGACAAGATCCTGCGACGCCACTGGAATGCGATGGCACGACGCTGCGGATTCGGAATATCGGCGGAGGAGGTGATCCAAGAGCTGATCGAAACAACACCTGCGGTTATCGAGGCCATCGAACGCAATCTGCCTGATGAATTCCCGGCACAATTGGCCGAGTCGATCCTCTCCGGGCTGAAGACGAACGTCGAACGCCTTGCCGCGATGCCTGAACACTAAGCCACGGCGGAATCGCCCTCACGCCATCCACATCCCGCAATCACCCGCCGCCGTCACCGCCTGCACGCCGGCAATGCGCTCGATGCCCGACTCCAGCCCCAGCCGCCAGTGCTCCACGAACTGCTCCAGCGACTCGATGAAGTCGGGGTCGTGTTC
>CAYQWR010000319.1:0-2383 GCA_964421235.1 uncultured Thiohalomonas sp.
TCAGGTTGCGCAGCTCCAGCAGGTCGTTGCTGACGCGGAAGTTGCCGTAGTATTCCGCGATCTCGCTGCTCAGCAGGTCGACGCGGTGTTTGGCCCGTTCCAGCCGCTTGTCGGTACGGACGATGCCCACGTAGTCCCACATGAAGCGGCGCAACTCTTCCCAGTTGTGGGAGACCACCACCTCTTCATCCGAGTCGGTGACGCGGCTTTCGTCCCACGGCGGCAGGGTGTCGGGCATCGGTATCCCATCGAGCACGGCGGCGATGTCCTGGGCGGCGGCGCGACCGAACACCATGCACTCCAGCAGCGAGTTGCTGGCCAGGCGGTTGGCGCCGTGCAGGCCGGTGAAGGTGACCTCGCCCGCGGCGTAGAGGCCGGCCACGTCGGTGCGGCCATGGAGGTCGGTCATCACGCCGCCACAGGTGTAGTGGGCGGCCGGCACCACCGGGATCGGTTCCTTGGTGATGTCGATGCCGTACTTCAGGCACTGGGCATGGATGTTGGGAAAGTGGCTGACGATGAAGTCGGCGGGCCGATGGCTGATGTCCAGGTAGACGCATTCGGCGCCCAGCCGCTTCATCTCGTGGTCGATGGCGCGGGCCACCACGTCGCGCGGCGCCAGTTCGGCGCGCTGGTCGAAATGGGGCATGAAGCGGGTGCCGTCGGGCAGCAGCAGCCGGCCGCCTTCGCCGCGCACCGCCTCGGAGATGAGGAAGCTCTTGGCGCGCGGGTGGTAGAGGCAGGTGGGGTGGAACTGGTTGAACTCCATGTTGGCGACGCGGCAGCCGGCGCGCCAGGCCATGGCGATGCCGTCGCCGGTGGAGATGTCCGGGTTGGTGGTGTAGAGATAGACCTTGCTGGCGCCGCCGGTGGCCAACGCCACACAGCGGGCGCGGAATACCGCGACCTTGCCTTTCTTGCGATCGAGGATGTAGGCGCCGAGGACCCGGTTGGCGCCGCGCTTGAGTTTGGCGGCGGTGATCAGGTCGACGGCGATATGGTTGTCGAAGAAGGTGACGTTGGGGCGTCGGCGCACCTGCTCCAACAGGGTGGTCTCGATGGCGCGGCCGGTGGCGTCGGCGGCGTGGATCACCCGGCGGTGGCTGTGGCCGCCCTCGCGGGTGAGATGGTAGCCGGCCTGATGGCCGTCGCGCTCCTCCGCGGTGAAGGCGACGCCCTGGGCGATCAGCCAGTCGATGGTGGCGCGGCTCTGTTCCACCGTGAAGTGTACGGCGTCCGCGTGGCAGAGGCCGGCACCGGCCACCAGGGTGTCCTCGATGTGGGACTCGATGGAGTCTTGCGCATCCAGTACCGCGGCGACGCCGCCCTGCGCATACAGGGTGCTGCCCTCGGTGGCGCCGGCCTTGGCCAATATTGCGATACTCACCGTGTCCGGGAGAGACAGTGCAAGGGTCAGGCCGGCGGCGCCGCTGCCGATCACCAATACGTCGAATCGATACGGCTGATTGTGTGTCATCAAGAGTGTATGGACGTTGCGGTGGGGAACGGCGCTCGGGTGGACATTTCTTTGCGCGGGTGGCGCGGACCGCACTGGCCGGAACAGGTTGGCTTGTTTATCATGGGCCCACTATACGAAAAACGTATTGTTTTGGCGAACTCCGCACGGGCCTGGGTGTCTATCCCCATGAGCCTCGGAGCAAACCCCTAGACGGCGATGAAAGGGTAGGGCCCCGATGGGCGTGCAGAATGTTGATCAGGAACTCGTTGAACGCGTCCAGAAGGGCGATAAGAGCGCGTTCGACCTCCTGGTCCGGAAATACCAGCATAAGATCGTCAAGTTGATCTCGCGCTATGTGCGCGATCCCGACGAATCCCTGGATGTCGCCCAGGAGACCTTCATCAAGGCGTATCGCGCGCTGGCGAACTTTCGGGGCGAAAGCGCCTTCTATACCTGGATCTACCGGATCGCGATCAACACCGCGAAGAACCATCTGGTGGCCCAGGGGCGACGCCCGCCGGACACCGATATCGATGCCGAGGACGCGGTTCAGCTGGAGGGCGAGTCGCTGCTCCGCGAGAACGACTCCCCGGAACACATGGTGCTCAAGGACGAGATCCAGCAGACCATCTTTCAGGCCATCGAGGATCTGCCGGAGGATTTGCGTACCGCAATTACCCTACGGGAGCTGGAAGGACTGAGCTATGAGGAGATCGCCCAGGCGATGGGATGCCCGATCGGCACGGTCCGGTCGCGAATTTTTCGTGCCCGCGAGGCGATTGATGCGAAACTCAAGCCGCTGCTTGACTGACTAAGGTTTTAGGGAGACACCAACCGGAGCACGGGGAGTCCCGTCGGAGGTGGAAGTAACATGGCAAACGACCGCAGAGAAAATGTATCGGCACTGGTGGACGACGAGGTCCG
>CAYQWR010000320.1:0-2366 GCA_964421235.1 uncultured Thiohalomonas sp.
CCGAGTGCGACTCGATCAGGCCGGTGAAGTAGTCCGTCAGTTGCTGTTCGCCAAGGTCGTCGATGCGGCCGCCAAAATGCGCGCCGATGCGCCGGATCGCCCGCTCGTATGCTTCCACCGTCTTCGGCCGCAGGCCCTTCAGCTTCAGGTGTTTCAGGTGCAACGCATGGCTGCGTTCAAACTCCTTTGTCGTCGTTGCGTTCATCGTAGAATGATCTCCCGTTCGTCATTGATAGGCCCTCTTGCGAGGGGGAGATCAGATTGTGAATGCAGCGCCTGCCTCCGCCTTCTTCCGCGTAGCGGATTCGTCCAACGAATAAGGTTAGATCGCGCGCAGCCGCGATCTGAACCGTTTGTTGGACGATCCCGGTCCTGGGCGAGGCGCCCATAGCAAACAGCTTTTTCCTGGGTATTCCGATGGGATGATTCGCGGAGTATCTGCAGGCGGCAAGCTTGCTGCCACGGTGCGCTCACCCACACTAAGGCCGGAGTTTCGTGGCCGCGCCGGCCACGGCAGGCCATTTCGGATCGACGGCGGGCCTCGGCTTGCGGGCGCCGAATGCCCAAGGTTCGATCGAAGCAGGTTCGCTCACATGGTCGCTGCGAGCGCCGGGGCGGCTGCCGGCGGCGCAGTGCCAGCCGGTCGAACGCGCGTACGCACGACCATCATGGCCGCATCGCAGCACGGGCAGCGAAACGCCGGCCGCGGCATCGTCGGCGCGACACGCCAGATAGCGCGCAGCAGCACCTGCAGCAAGGCGATCAAGCGCTTGCAGTTCGGATGCAGGAAGCCGAAATTCCTGGCCCGACGAAAGCCCTTGGGCAGCACATGCTGCAAGACGAGCCAGAGGAAATCGGCGCCGGCCAGGGTGCGCCGTTCCAGCTTACCGCTCTTGGCGTTACGGTAACGGAAGGTGACCTCGCCGTCGCCGCAGGCGAGGATGTCCTGCTCGCGGATGACGCCGCGGTAGAGATAGCGGCCCAGATAGACGAAGGCCTTGTCGCCGTCGCCGACCGCCTTGCAATCGACCACCCAGGCGGGCGGATGGCGGTGCGGTAGCGCGATGCCGGCCGCGGCGAGGCCGGCGAGCACCTTGGCGCGGAACACCTTGGCCAGCGCCGCGTGGCTGAAGAGATACGGCGGCTTGCCGCGGCCGTGGCGGCGGGTGCGCCAGCGGCGGCGCTGGCCGTCGACGGCGGCGGCCGGCATCACCAGATGGACATGCGGGTGGTAGTCGAGGCGGCGGCTTTGGGTGTGCAACACGGCGATGGCGCCGGGCGTACCGGCGAGTTGCCGGTCGTGGCGAGCGAAGGTCTCGACCGTCTGCCAGGCGCAACGCATCAGCAGATCATAGACGGTGGCCGGGTGGGCGAAGGCCAGCGGCCGGAACTCGGCGGGCAAGGTGAAGGTAAGCAGGAACCAGGTCGCCGGCACCTGATGCTGGCGTTGCCGCTCTATCCAGCGCTGACTCTCATGGTGCTGACAGTGCGGGCAGTGACGGTGGCCGCAGGAATGCGGCAGCCGCTGGACATGGCCGCAGTCGCGGCAACGGACGACGAACTGCGCGGCCCCGGGGCGGCGGCAATCGCGCAACGCGGCGAGCGCGCGGCGCTGATCGACGCTGAGGCGGCAACCATAGCGCGCCAGGAAGTCGGCCTCGAAGGTCTCGACGACGTCGGACAAGCGGATCATTTGACCGGCCTCCAGGCGAGCGCAAAGCCGTCCATCAGGTCGTCGATGCGGGCCAGCGCGTGATGCTTGGTCTGGTCGGTGAGGTGGGTGTAGCGGGCGGTGGTGAGGATCGAATGGTGGCCGAGGAATTTCTGCACCTCGATCAGATCGACGCCGGCCTCGATCAGATGCGTAGCGTAGCTGTGGCGCAGGCTGTGCGGCGTGATGTTTTTTTTAGCGCACAGGCGTCGACCACCTGGTGCAGTGCCCGCTGCACGCCGCCGGCATCGAGCGGCGTGGCGGCTTCGGCGGCCCCCCGGAGACCGCGGTGACGATTGGGAAACAGCAGCACCGGGTGGCGATGCACCGCCCAGAAGCGGCGCAAGGCCACATGGGTGGCCTGCGGCAAGGGCACGAAGCGGTCCTTGTTGCCCTTGGCGTTGCGCACATGCACCCGGCGCCGGGCCGCGTCGATGTCGCTCACCGTCAGTCGCAGGCCCTCGCCGAGCCGCAAGCCGAGGCTGTAAAGGGTGAAGAAGAATACCCGGTAGCTCAGCACCTGCGTGGCGGCAATGAGCCGCTGGGCCTCGGCGACGGTGACGATGTCGGGCAGCCGCTGCGTGCGCGGCGGCTTGATCAAGCCCGGCGCCACCCAGGGCTTCTTGAGGACGTGCTCGTAATAGAACTTGAGGCC
>CAYQWR010000321.1:0-2360 GCA_964421235.1 uncultured Thiohalomonas sp.
ACAAGGCCGGCATCGCCGCCTCCAGCGGCTCCGCCTGCACCAGCGGTTCGCTGGAGCCGTCGCATGTGATGCGTGCCATGGGCATTCCCTACACCGCCGCCCACGGCACCGTGCGTTTCTCCCTCTCGCGCTACAACACGGCGGAAGAGATACAGCGCGTGGTGGCGGCGGTGCCGCCCATCGTCGCCCAGCTGCGCAAACTCTCGCCCTACTGGGATGCCCACAGCAACGCGCCGGTGGCACAGCCGGAGAAGGCGTTTGCGCCGACCTATGCGTGACAGATAAAAAGGATTTGAACCACGGGGGACACGGGGGACACGGGGATAATAGGCCGTAGGATGTGGTGAGCAACGCGAACCGCATCGTTCGAGTGATGCATCGCTGAATGTCCTGGCGCGATCGATGCGGTTCGTACCTCACCGCATCCTACATGCCGGGATGCGCGCAGCAACGCGCCGGTGGCACAGCCGGAGAAGGCGTTTGCACCGACTTATGCGTGACCGGCGCAAAAAGAAGATTTTGACCACGGGTTCTGGCCGTAGGATGTGGTGAGCAACGCGAACCGCATCGTTCGAGCGATGCATGCTGAATGTCCTGGCGCGATCGATGCGGTTCGTGCCTCACCGCATCCTACATGCCGGGATGCGCGCAGCGGCGCGCCGGTGGCACAGCCGGAGAAGGCGTTTGCGCCGACTTATGCGTGACAGATAAAAAGATTTGGACCACGGGGGAACACGGGGATACCGATGCTGGAAAATACGATGGCACGGGTGTTTGTCATGATGATTCCCCGTGTTCCCCGTGTTCCCCGTGCCCCCCGTGGTTGATCCCTGATTTATCGGCTGAATACGCGGAACACCACATCCACCGTCGGCGTCAGTCGCTCCAGGCGTGCCGCTGCCTCCTTGCCCGCCTTGGGCGCGCGGTAGAGGTGCGGCGTCATCACCAGCAGGTCGGCGATCTGTGCGCGGTTCAGTTCGGTGGTGTCGTAACGCAGCGACTGGGTGTCGAGCAGTTCGAAGCCGGCCTGTTCCGCCTTGGCGGTGGAGGGCGGCGGCGAGGTGCGCACCTCGGGATAGATCACCTCGCGCAGCTGCCGCAGGTGGTCCGGTCCCGGGTCGACCAGGATCAGCCGGCCGTCCGGCTTGAGGATGCGCTGGAACACGTCGTAGATCGGGAAGCCGAACATGCACAACACCATGTCGACCGACTGCGGCAGCAGCGCCGGGTTGTTGTTGGATGCCACCAGCCAGGTGATCGCCTTGTTGCGTCGCGTTGCGGCGATTACCGCGGGCTTGGCGATATCGAGGCCGATCAGCGTCGCCGTGGCGACGCGGCCGTCGGCGGACAGGGCGGCGGCGAAGCGGTCGAGATAGTAGCCCTCGCCGCAGCCGGCATCGACGGCACAAAACGTGTCGGTCGCGGTCAGATTGTTCAGGGCCACGGCGTTTAGCCGTTCCGAGATGGGCGCGTAGATGCCGGCATTGAGGAAGCGCGTGCGCGCCTCGATCATCGCCTGACTGTCGCCCGGTTCGCGCGATTTCTTGTTCTGCACCGGCAGCAGGTGGACGTAGCCCTGCCGCGCCACGTCGAAGTTGTGGCCGTTGGGACAGACCAACGGGGGCGTAAACGGGCCGAACGGGGCGCCGTCGAGCGGACAGGTGAGATTGTTTGCTTTGACGATATGCATGGGTTCGGGCGTGATGCGCTAGAATTTGGCCATTGTCTCTCAATTCAACAGCCGAAGATCTTAACCGTTCGCCATGGCGCGCGGTTAATCGGTCTTCAGGAGCGATCTGTCATGAGTAGCGCAACACCCTCCGCCAATCTGCTCAAGCGCAAGGTGACCTTGGCCGCCGCGCCCGCTGCCGGCTGGGATGCCCTGACCGCCACACTCATGGCCACGGAAGGTGTCGAATCGGTGGAGCGCAGCGGCAATCGCCTGGTGGTGCTCTACAACGTCGAACGCCTCGATTACCGCACCCTGTGCGCGGTTCTGACTACCAATGACGCCTCGGTCGCTTCGTCCTTCGGGCAGCGGTGGCGGGGCTCGCTCTACCAGTTCATGGACGAAAACGCCCGCTCCAATCTCCACCTCCAGGGCGCCTGCTGCAGCCGCCCGCCGCCGCAGTACAAGGGACGGCGTTAAAGACATCACTATTACCGCAGAGGCGCAGAGGACACGAAGGATTTCATGGCAAAAAGACCCTAATGTGTTGCCTCATGGCCTTGTGACCTTTATGCAACCGTCCGAATATTCCCTTTTCTCAGCGTCCTCTGCGTCTCTGCGGTGAACGGCTTTCTCCTTGTCGCCTTTGCGACAAGTTGTTCGTGAAGGTAGCGAACCGCCCCCGGCGTCG
>CAYQWR010000322.1:0-543 GCA_964421235.1 uncultured Thiohalomonas sp.
CGCGAAACGCCGATGAGACCGGCGGCGTGCTGGAACAGTCGCCGATAACTATCGGCATAAGCCTCGAGCACCTCTCGATTCGTTATGTCATAGCCCCGGAAGAAGACGAACAACGGCACGTCCGCCTGCTGCGTCGCTTCCACCAAGGCTGCGCCGACGGGTCCAAATTCGGCAAGCACGGCGTTCGTGCTGGTTTGCCGGAGCCGCCGTGCAAGCAGCCAGGAGAAAACAACGTGGTCAATATGCGGTACCAGGCGGTGCCCAGACGCTCCGAGGTACCGCAGCCTAGGCCATACATAATGCCCGTCGGCACCCGACAACGACCAATCAACATTATCATAAAACGGTGTCATTTCGAACGCATCACGCAGGCCAGCGAAATGCGAACGAACAAAAGTAGCCGGATGGTCATGAGCTAGGGAAGTGAAGATAGCCAGGCGCTTCACGTCCGGATTGCGAATAGTCGCACCAGCATTTTGGAAGGATCCGGACATCGTTCGAACGCTCCTCACGCCCGCTAATCCGGGATTCTCCAGATAACTT
>CAYQWR010000322.1:553-2347 GCA_964421235.1 uncultured Thiohalomonas sp.
CGGATTTTTGTAAACTTATGCGCTTGTTATGCGTTCTGGCAAGCCAGGACTGACGGCGCGAATGACTGCCGCCACCTGGTACCCGGAACGGCGGTAGAAGGTCTGATCTGGCCATTTTTCGCTGGCATCTGGACGCACTTATCCCGTCGGTCGGTTTTGAACGCATGAGCTTCGCGGCGTCTCATGCTGGTGCGGGCGGCGGCTTCGGCTGCAGCTCTGCAATCAGCCGCAATATTTCGTGGAACATTTGCCGGGGAATCGCGACCTCGGCAAGTCGGCGAACCTGCTTTGCAGGGCCAGGTTCGGGCGGGGTCTCAATATTCTCACGCGTTTCAGTGCGGGAGAGCAACAATTGGGGGAACTCGAGCGATTTGCTAAGAACAGCTCCACGCGCTCGATCAAGGACCAGATCGAAATGCATTTCGCATTAGGCAAGGCGTATGACGATGCCGGAAGTTACGCGGATGCATTCCAGGAATGGCTCGAAGGCAACGCACTGAAACGACAGCAGATCGACTATGATGAAGCTGCTACGCTCGCAGAATTGGACCACGTGCGTTCGACCTACACCGCCGAGATGATCCAGAAATCGCAAGGCACGGCCACCCGTCCTCACGTTCCGTTTTTATTGTTGAAATGCCGCGCTCGGCTTCGACACTGGTCGAACAAATATTGGCCAGCCATCCGCAAGTATTGAGATAAAGTATTATATTCTAATAAATCACACCGATTTTTGGTCTGCTAAGCGCGTTTTGCCTTTTTGCGCTTGCGCCAGCGGGCGTAGCCCAAAACACCGAGGCCGGAGGCGAACAGCGGCAGCGATGCCGGAAGCGGAACCGCACTCACGTTTACGCCCGCAAGTGCGTAGTCGTTGGTATTGTCGTCTAGATTAGGCAGGACCGCCGTGAAATAGAGCGCCGTGATATTCGTAAGTCCAAGCACGTCCACCAGCAACGCACCGCTGGTGCCGGCGCCTTCGGTACCGACAAACGTGAACGGGTAGGTCGCTCCGTCGGTGCCCACGGATGCCTGTTCAATCGTTTCGCCCGCGATCGCGAACAGATCGAGGAACATCAGCTGTGACACGTTAACGGCTTTATCGAACTGCAGCTTGAGAACCTGCGCGGGCCCACCGGACGCAAAGACCGAGATCTCGTCGTCATCGATACCAATACCGTCACGTTGGCATGCGAGCCCCAGCGACGACCCACAGGTCGAACCGGCGTCGAGTTGTGAGTTGTTTAAATTGGTGCCACTAACAACGGAAAGCGTCCAGCCAATTCCACCATCCACCCCAGAAGGGGTCGTATTGATGTCGCCCAAGCTGGCCCTGGTGAAATCGATTACGACCGCATTTGCGCTACTCACGGCCGCAAACAGGGTGATAGCGCTCGCCAAGCCCAGAGTTTTACCGAACATAATAAGCAACTTTTTTGGTAATTCTCCGACACCTTTTTACGGTTCTTCCCCCGCCTTAAGCCAAATTTAAGGGTATCCACTTCTTTAATATCGGGTCAAGGCCCTTTCCGGCGATGGTAAATTAACAAGTTTATTAAGTTTTTAGAAATGCACAAGAATCCTAAAAGCAACGGTTCGTTGATAATTGAAAGTGCCGGATAATTGAAAGTGCCGTATGTGCCCGCCGGCCTTTTTGGCTTGGCGCCTTTATCATCATACCTATTAACCCGAATTCTCCAGATGAACGCCCAACATGGGGCGGATGGCAGCGATTTTCGGGGCTTTCCGGAAGGTCCGGACTTGTTGGCGGCCGGTGGCCTCCAATCCGAGCCAAGT
>CAYQWR010000323.1:0-2335 GCA_964421235.1 uncultured Thiohalomonas sp.
GCGCCGGAAGGAAAACGCGGCTGGTTCGGCATGTTTCCGCAGCTCGGGCCGTCGGTTGGTTTCCTGTTCGCCGTCGGCGGCTTCATGCTGTTGGCTAATGTGCTCGACGACGCGCAGTTCCGCGCCTGGGGCTGGCGCATTCCGTTTCTGGCCAGCGCGGTGCTGGTAATGATCGGACTCTATGTGCGGCTGAAGCTGACCGAGACACCGGTATTCGCCAAGGCGCTGGCCACGCATCAGCCGGTGCGGTTGCCGCTGGCACAACTGCTGGCACACCATTCGTGGCCGCTGATCCTCGGCGCGCTCTCCATGGTGGTCTGCTATGCGATGTTCTACATCTCCACCGTGTTCACCCTGAGCTACGGCGTCGGCACCCTGGGCATCCCGCGTTCGCAATTTCTCGGGATGCTCTGCATCGCCATCTTCTTCATGGCGTTGGCGACGCCGTTGGCGGCGATGGCAAGCGACCGCCACGGCCGCCGGCCGGTGTTGCTGGTGGCGGGCGCTGCGGCGCTGCTCTCCGGCTTTCTGTTGGCGCCGATGATGGCGAGCGGATCGCCGCTGCTGATTACGATCTTCCTGTCGCTGGAGTTGTTCATCATGGGCGCGACCTATGCGCCGATGGGTGCGCTGCTGCCCGAGCTGTTTCCGACTGAGGTGCGCTATACCGGCGCGGGCGCGGCCTACAATATCGGCGGCATCCTCGGCGCCTCGCTCGCGCCTTACATCGCGCAGAAGCTGGTGTTGCACGGCGGCCTCGCCTGGGTCGGTGGTTATATCTCGGTGGCGGCGGCGATCAGCCTGCTGGCGGTGTTTCTGATGCGGGAAACGCGCGCCGATAATTTGGCATAAAGACAAACATACAGCGGTTGTGAATACTGGCGCGTGGCAGGCTCTAACAACCTTTCGGTTTTTTGAATGCCTGGTGCGGCTCGGTCTCAGAACGACGACATCGCTTGGCTTACTGCAATAGTCGGACTGACGTCCGATCCACAATTTTTTCGCACTCTGTTCTGTACACGCCCACGTTTGGGCGTTACAACGTCGATCAAGAGTGCGTCTGTGACGAGGAAAGGGAGAGGTGATGGCAATGGGAATGCGTGAGCGGATGGCCGCGGAGGCGGCCGCATGGCGTCATGGGGGGTTGATCGACGACGGCCTGGCGGGATTGTTGCAGCAACGCTATGCGCCGCAGCCCGGCGTGGGACAGATGCTGTTGCGCGGGCTGGGACTGCTGGCGCTGTTGCTGCTGTCGCTGTCGGTGTTGTCGGCGGTCGGCTGGTTCGTCGACGCGGCGTCGCCGCTGCTCGGCGGCATTATGGTGTTGGCCCTGGGCGTCGCCGCCTGGTACCCGGGGGCGCGCATGGCGAGTGATGCCACTCAGCGCCATGGGGTCACCGGCAGCGTGCTGCTCACCTTCGGCCTGGTGGCCGCCTATGCCGGATTGTCGCTGATCTATCTGGCCGGCGGCGGCAGCCGCTATTCCGATATCTTCCCCTCGTTCATGTTCATCACCTCCGCCGCGGCCTTCGCCACCGCCTACCGCTTCAGCCTGCGCTGGCCGCTGTTCCTCGGCCTGCTGTTGCTGTTCCATGCGGTGGGCAGCAGCAGCGGCTATATGGGCGGCGGCGCCTACTTTCTCGATATCCAGGACGAGCGCACCATGGCGGTGGCTGCGCTCGCCGCCTGCGGTTTCGGCGTCTGGCATGAGCTGGCGGGGGAGGCGGGGCCGCTACGGCGCCAGGTGGGTTTCGGCCATCTCTACATCGTCTTCGGCCTGCTCTATTTCAACCTGTCGTTGTGGATCCTCTCGTTGGGTCACGGCGCCCTGGTCTGGGTGCTCTGGTTCACCGCCGCCTGCATCGCCCAGATCGTCGCCGGTGCCCGCCTGAAGGATGCGCGCTTCACCGGTTTCGGTATCGTGTTTCTCTCCATCGATCTCTACACCCGGCTGTTCGAGCACTTCTGGGATCGCCTCTCCGCCGGTCTGTTCTTCCTGATCGCAGGCGTTATCGCAGTGATACTCGGCGTCCTGTTCGAACGCCGCGCCGTGGGGGCAAGCGCATGAGCCCGGCCCGGTTCCATCGCCGCGTCCGCCGTGAACTGGACGAACTGCGCCGCGAGGGTGTGCTCGACGCAACGGGTCATGCCGCCCTCGCTGCGCGTTATCCGCTGGAGCGCTGGGATTGGCGCTCCCTCGGCCGCTGGTTCCTGATCTTCGGTGCCATCAGCGCGGTGGCCGGGATCGGCCTGCTGGCGCACGAACTGTTCAGCTTCACGGTGGCGAAGCTTGCCGTGTTGCTGGCCATGCTTACCGGCGGCGCTTTTGCCGGCA
>CAYQWR010000324.1:0-2330 GCA_964421235.1 uncultured Thiohalomonas sp.
GCTCCGGGGAAAGAAATCGCTGATTTAAAGCAGGCTTGCCATGGGCGCGGCCCGGCCGGACTGGTAAAATCCGCCGATGTCCAAGCGATTCGAAATACTCAACACCCTGGGCGACGGCCGCTTTCACTCCGGCGAGCAGTTGGGTGCCGCCCTGGGCGTCAGCCGCACCGCGGTGTGGAAACACCTCCAGGCCCTGGGCGAACTGGGCCTGGACATCTACGCCGTGCGCGGCAAGGGTTACCGCCTGGCCGCGCCCCTGGAGCTGCTGCAGCGCGACGCGGTGCTCGCCGCCCTCACGGAAGAGTCCCGCGCCCTGCTCGCGGCGCTGGAGCTGCATCCCTCCCTGGACTCCACCAATACCTATCTGAGCGCCAAAGCGGCGGCGGGCCTGCCTTCCGGCCACGCCTGCCTGGCCGAGCATCAAACCGCGGGACGGGGCCGGCGCGGCCGCGCCTGGGTATCGCCCTACGCCGCCAACGTCTATCTCTCCCTGTTATGGCGCTTCACCCTCAGCCCCGCCGCCGTCGGCGGCCTGGGCCTGGTGAGCGGCGTCGCCGTGGCCCGCGCCCTGCGCCAGGCCGGGCTGGGGGAGATCGGCCTCAAGTGGCCCAACGACGTGATGTGGCGCGGCCGCAAACTGGCGGGCACCCTGCTGGAAGTGGCCGGCGAATCCTTCGGCCCCATCAAGGTGGTGATCGGCATCGGACTCAATGTGCGCATGCCCTCGCCCGCCGGCGCGCATATCGATCAGGCCTGGGTGGACATGGAAACGGCCCTGGGGAATACGGTGTCGCGCAACGCCATGGCGGGACTGCTGCTGCATCACCTGCTGCTGACCCTGCAACAATTTCAGGCCGCGGGCCTGGCGCCGTTTCTCGAGGAATGGCGGCAATGGGACATGATCACCGGCAAGACCGTGCACCTGCAATTGCCCCACGACACCCTCACCGGCATCGCCAAGGGCGTGGATCAAAACGGCGCCTTGCTGTTGCAGAGCAAAGGAACGACCAGCAGCTACATGGCCGGCGAAGTGAGCGTGCGACTGTAACGCGGCAAGGGCGTCCGGCCGCATAAAAGCCGAAAAGAAGGGATGCATTCGTGAAACTGCTAATCGATATCGGCAACAGCCGCATCAAGTGGGCGACCCTGGTGAGAGGCAAACTCCACCCCGGCGGCGACGCCCCGCGCCCGGCGGACGAAAACGCCGTCGCCGCCTGCGCCGCGCAACTGTGGGAAGACGTCAAGAAACCCAAAAGCGTGGTGGTCAGCAACGTGGCGGGCCTCGCCTTCGCCGCGTCACTGGGCGAGTGGATCGAGGCCTACTGGGAAGTGCAGCCGCACTTCGTAGTCTCTGAGCAGACCGCGTTCGGCGTCACCAACGCCTACACCGTCCCGGAGCGGCTCGGACCCGACCGCTGGGCGGCGCTGATCGCCGCGCGCCGCCGCAGTGACGGCGCGGCCTGCATCGTCGACGCCGGCACCGCGGTGACCATCGACGTCCTCGCCGCCGACGGCGCGCACCAGGGCGGACTCATCATCCCCGGCCTGGACATGATGCGCCGCGCTCTGCTGGAACGCACTCAGGACATTCAACCCGCCAGCGCCGAACCGGCGCACGGCAACCGCGCCCTGCTGGCCCGCGACACCCGGGATGGCGTCGACGGCGGCACTTTATATACACTGGTGGCGGTGATCGATCGGGTAACTGCCGATGTCTCAGCGGAACTGGGCGGCGAACCGGCCCGTTTCATCAGCGGCGGCAACGCCGCCGACTTGCTGCCGCTGCTGGCGGGCGATTATCATCACGTACCCGAGCTGGTCCTGGAAGGACTGGCGGTCATCGCGGAGAAGCTATGAGAGTCTTATTTCTATTTCTGGTGCTGCTCAATCTGGGCTACATGGTGTGGGAGTGGCAACAACAGGGCGAGCCCCGGCAGTTGCCCAGCGGCCCGCTGGCGGTAGCGCCCGGTGCCAAGACCCTCACCCTGTTGAGCGAGCTTCCTCCCGGCGCCGCCCAGGCAACGCCGACACCGCCGCCCGCCGACGCGGCCCAGGACACGCTGCCCGAACCGCTGCCCGCGGAAACCCCCTGATTCCCTATAGAATTGCCTTTGCGGGAGCGATTACCTACAATCGCGAAGTTAATCATTTCCTTGCAGAAACAACGCTGGCGTAGCTCAGTTGGTAGAGCAGCTGATTTGTAATCAGCAGGCCACGGGTTCGACTCCTGTCGCCAGCACCATATAATTCATAATATTAAATTAGTTAACAATTTTAACAGCCCCATTAACTTTGGTGAATTTTTTCGGTGCTACTAAGGTGCCACCGTA
>CAYQWR010000325.1:0-2308 GCA_964421235.1 uncultured Thiohalomonas sp.
GATCCACGCCTCCATCGCCTCGATGCGGCGGCCGAGGGTGCGCTGGTCTTCGTAGCCGTTGGCGATCATCCACTTGAGCAGGGTGACGTTGCTCTGCAGATATTCGATGATCGGTTCCTTGTTCAGGCGCACCGTGCAGGCGGCGGCGGAGCGCTCGGCGCTGGCGTCACTCAGTTCGAACGCCTGTTCCACCTTCAGGTCCGGCAGCCCCTCGATCTCGAGGATGCGGCCGTTGAAGACGTTCTTCTTGCCCTCCTTCGCCACCGTCATCAGCCCCTGCTGGATCGCCACGTAGGGAATGGCGTTGACCAGGTCGCGCAGGGTGACGCCGGGCTGCATCTGCCCCTTGAAGCGCACCAGCACCGACTCGGGCATGTCCAGCGGCATCACGCCCAGGGCCGCGGCGAAGGCGACCAGGCCGGAGCCGGCGGGGAACGAAATGCCGATGGGGAAACGGGTGTGGGAGTCGCCGCCGGTGCCGACGGTGTCGGGCATCAGCATGCGGTTGAGCCAGGAGTGGATCACGCCGTCGCCGGGACGCAGGCTCACGCCGCCGCGGGTGGTGATGAACTCGGGCAGCGAGTGGTGCAGCTTGATGTCCACCGGCTTGGGATAGGCGGCGGTGTGGCAGAAGGACTGCATCACCAGATCGGCGGAGAAGCCGAGGCAGGCCAGCTCCTTCAGTTCGTCGCGGGTCATGGCGCCGGTGGTGTCCTGGGAGCCGACGGTGGTCATGCGCGGCTCGCAGTAGGTGCCGGGGCGCACGCCCTCGACGCCGCAGGCCTTGCCGACCATCTTCTGCGCCAGGGTGTAGCCCTTGCCGGTGTCGGCCGGGGCCACGGGGCGCTTGAAGATCTCCGACGGTTCCAGGCCGAGGGCCTCGCGGGTCTTGTCGGTGAGGGAGCGGCCGATGATCAGCGGGATGCGGCCGCCGGCGCGCACCTCGTCGGCGATGGTGGTGGGCTTCAGTTCGAAGGTGGAGAGCACCTCGCCCGCCGCGTTCACGATCTTGCCTTCATAGGGCTTGATGGTGATGACGTCGCCGGTGTTGAGCTTGCTCACGTCGCACTCGATGGGCAGCGCGCCGGAGTCCTCGGCGGTGTTGAAGAAGATGGGGGCGATCTTGCCGCCCAGGATCACGCCGCCCTGGCGCTTGTTGGGCACGTAGGGGATGTCCTCGCCCAGGTGCCACAGCACCGAGTTGATGGCGGACTTGCGCGAGGAGCCGGTGCCGACCACGTCGCCGACGAAGGCGAGCGGACGGCCCTCGGCCTTCAGCTTCTCGATGGTGGCCAGCCCGTCGGGCATCTTGCTGACCAGCATCGCCTTGGCGTGCAGCGGGATGTCGGGGCGGCTCCAGGCCTCGGAGGCCGGGGAGAAGTCGTCGGTGTTGGTCTCGCCGGGGACCTTGAATACGGTGAGGGTGATGGCGTCGGCCAGCTGGTTGCGGCGGGTGAACCACTCCGCCTCGGCCCAGGCGTCTATCACCTCCTTGGCCCAGTTGTTGGTCTTCGCCTTGTGCAGCACATCGTGGTAGGCATCGAACACCAGCAGCGTCTTGGAGAGGGCGTGGGCGGCGATGGGCGCCATGTCGTCGTCATCCAGCAGCTCGATCAGGGAGCGGACGTTGTAGCCGCCCAGCATGGTGCCGAGCAGTTCGGTGGCGTGCCTGCGATCGATGACCGGCGACTTGGCCTCGCCCTTGGCGAGCGCGGTGAGGAAGGCGGCCTTCACATAGGCGGCGTCGTCGACGCCGGGCGGGACGCGGTGGGTCAGCAGATCGAGCAGCGCCTGCTCCTCGCCCGTGGGCGGGCTCTTCAGCAGCTCCACCAGGGCGGAAACCTGCTTCGCGTCGAGCGGCAGAGGCGGTAGCCCCTGGGCCGCGCGCTCTTCTACGTGAACTCTGTAATCTTCAAGCATTTCAACACCCTAACAAATAAATTTAAAGGTATTTGGCAATTCAATGTGTGACCGAATGGGCATAAGAATACTCCATCCCGCGCGCCCCTGTCCTTTTCCCACAACGTGACCGGGGTCACCGCTCGTCACCCGAAGAACGCCTATCGTTACCCTCAGCTATCCGGAAGGGGGGCTTGGATATGGAACACATCATCGCGGCACTGTTCACCATCGGCTTTCTCGGCACTCATCCGCACCCGCAGCCGCAGCCGGCGGCACCGCGGGTCGAGAAGGTCGCCCTCCATGTTGCCACGCAGCCCGCCGCAACCCGGCTGCAACACCGCGATGAGCGTATCCTGGCCATCAATACCTGGATGCGCGAACTGCGTGGCGGCCACCTCCATCCCGT
>CAYQWR010000326.1:0-2292 GCA_964421235.1 uncultured Thiohalomonas sp.
CGACCACGCACGATTATTTGCAACAAAGAACTGTTCCAATACATCGCTGTCACATAGTGTACCGGCCGTCTTGTCATTTCGGCCGGCACCGTCTAGATGTTATTAGGTGTAATCGAACCGCAAACGCGAACGCATACACCGCAATGGTGCGGAGGTCATCATGGGCAGGAAGATCCCACTCTTGGTGGACGAAGATGTCTACTACGTGCTGCAGGAGTTGCAGGCGTCTCAGGAAAAGGAAGTCAGCGATGTCATCCGGTTGCTGTTCTACGGCGCCGGCGATGTTGCCCGCAACAACGACCTTGCAGAACTGGAACACGAAATGAAGCAGCGACTGTTGCTCGAAGAGCTGCGGGCCGAGGGCTTACGTCTCCAGCACCGGCACGACAACGTCGCCTAGCCGTCCACCGCAACAGTATCGACATGTCCGCCGGGCCCAAGCCCGGCGCTGTCGTCTATGGGTCGGCACATTCGCCGGTCATCCCGTCGTGATGGGCCTTATCGCGGGGCGGCCGCTCCTGCCGGGCGGGCGATCTTTCCAACCGTCCATCGCGGCGCAGCCGCTCCTGCAATTAATCGCCGCCGTGGGCTCGTCCGGCGGCGAAGGCGCGCTTGTTGGCCTCCACCAGATGGGGCTTGCGGGCACGGAAGCGTTCGACGATGCATGCCTCCAGCACCTCCGGCGGGAACGGCAGACGGCCGGCGATGGCGCCGAGCATGATGGTATTCACCAACCGCAGGTCGCCCAGTTCGCGGGCGATGGCACCGGCGTCGAAGTCGTGGACCGCGACGCCTGCGGCGCGCAGCGCGGTCACCGGGTCGTCCGGGTAGTCGTGCAACCCCAGCGACACCACCGGCGGCTCCAGCCGCAGGGTGTTGACCATGGCCACGCCGTCGGGACGCAACTGGCCGCGCCAGCGCAGTGCCTCGGCCGCCTCGAACCCCACCAGCACATGGGCCTCGCCGGGTCCGATCTGCGGCGAGAAGACGCGCTGCCCGAAGCGCACGTGGGAGGAGACCACCCCGCCGCGCTGCGACATCCCCGCCACCTCGGTCTTCTTCACATCGTAGCCCTGGTGGATCGCCGCCTCGGCCAGAACCTCGGCGGCGGTCATCACCCCCTGGCCGCCGATCCCCACCACCAGAATATTGGTTATCTCCGTGGCGCTCATCTCACACCTCCCCGGACACGGGCACGATGGCGCTGGGGCCGCAGGTCTTGAGGCACAGCTCGCAGCCGGTGCAGACGGCACTCTCGATGCGGGTGAAGGCGAGTTCCACCGTCTTGCCGCTGGGCTTCACCGCCTGCTCGCGGCGGCTGACGAAGATCGCCGGACAGCCCACCTCGATACAGTTGCCGCAGCCGGTACAGGCCTCGGCCTCCACCCTGTACGGCGGGTGCGGCTCGTAGTGTTCGATCAGCACGCAGGGGCGGTTGGTGACGATCACCGACGGCCCGTTGTGCTTGGTCTCCTCGCGCAGCGCCTTGTAGACGGTGGGCAGCTCATAGGGGTCGACCACCCGGATGTGTTCGGGCTCGACGCCGAGGGCCTCCACCAGCCGCGGGAAATCGACGCGCGGCGCCGGGTCGCCGTGGATGTCGCGGCCGGTGCCCGGATTGTCCTGGCCGCCGGTCATGCCGACGGCGCGGTTGTCCAGCAGCAGCACGGTGACGTTGCCGCGGTTGTAGACGATGTTGAGCAGCCCCTGCATGCCCATGTGCAGGAAGGTGGAGTCGCCGATGACGCCGACGATGCTCTTGCCGGCGTCGTGCGGCGCCCGTCCCTTGTCCATCCCCAGGGCGACGCCCATGGAGGCGCCCATGGAGATGCAGGTATCCATGGCGTCCCACGGCTGGCCGGAGCCCAGGGTGTAGCAGCCGATGTCGCCGGCGACGTTGACGTTGCGCAGCCGCGACAGGGCGTAGAACGGCCCCAGGTGGGGGCAGGCGACACACATGGTGGGTGGCCGCGGGAACACCTCGTCGTGACCCGGCGGCGCGCTATAGCAGTTGAGCGGCGGTACCGGATTGCCCGCCAACAGCGCGCTGACGGCAGGGTGCAGCACCGAGGGCGACAGCTCGCCGCAGCGCGGCAGGATGTCCTTGCCGTGGACCGGGATGCCGGCGGCGCGGATCTCCTGCTCCAGCAGCGGCTCGGACTCCTCGGCCACCACCAGGCGGTCGACGATGGCGGCCAGTTCGCGCACATGGGTCAGCGGCAGCGGGTGGCTCAGCCCCAGCTTCAGCACCGGCGCATCGGGAAAGGCCTCCTTGACGTGCATGTAGACCGG
>CAYQWR010000327.1:0-2288 GCA_964421235.1 uncultured Thiohalomonas sp.
CCTCACCACATCCTACGGTTCTGCGCCAAGTAAGATTTGGTGTGCATCGTAAGCAGCACTATCCGCATATCAATCACCGGCTGTGCTACCGGTAACATGTACTGTACGACCAATGCGGCTCTTATGCCGTGCATCCCTTCGCGTCCTTTGCGCCTTTGCGGTGCAACGTCCTGGTCGGCATGCCTGCGGCGCGGTCAGCAGGTGAGCCGCCGGTAGATCTCGGCCACCTTGTAGGGCAGCGTGCGCACCTCGTCGATCACCGCGTAGTTCACCGGGCCGTACATGTGCGGCAGATAGTCGGGGCCGGCGCTGTCGATGGTGATGCAGAAGGGATGGATGCCGCCGCGCTTGGCCTCGATCAGCGCGCGCCGGGTGTCCTCGATGCCGTAGACGCCGCGGTAGTCGCTGTAGTCGTCGGGCTTGCCGTCGGAGAGGGTGATGAGGATGCGGGTGCGCGCTTCGGTCTCCTGCAGCAGCCGGCTGAGGTGACGGATGGCGAAACCCATGCGGGTGTAGTCCTGGGCGCGGATGCCGCTGATGCGCGCCTTCACCTCATCGTCATAGGGTTCGTCGAAGCGCTTCACCCGGTACAGCTCACAGCGCTTGCGGGTCATCCCCGAGAAACCGTAGATGGCGTAGCGATCACCCAGCGCCTCCAGCGCCTCGCACAGCAGCAGCAGCGCCTCGCGCTGGGCGTCGTTGACCCAGCCGCGGGTCGAACCGCTCATGTCCACCATGAAGGCCACCGCGATGTTGCGCTCCACCCGGTGCAGGCGGGTGAACAGCTGGTTGCTCATCTCGCGGCCGTCGCGGGCGTCGGCCAGCGCCTCCACCAGGGCGTCGATGTCGATGTCGTCGCCGAAGGTCTGGCGCTTGAGCAGCCGCTCCTCGTCGCGCATCGCCTCGAAGCTGCGCCGCAGGTGCTTCACCAGGCCGCCGTAGCGCGCCAGCGTTTCGGCGACGAAGCCGTCGTACACCGGCACCACCTCCTTCTCGCGCATCACGCACCAGCCCTTGCGGTAGTGCTGCCGGCCGTGGTCCCACTCGTTGTAGAAGGTGGCGCCGATCTCGTGGTAGGTGCCCTGCCACACCGCTTCCGGATCGGGCGGCTGCTCCTGGTAAAGGGTGGGGTCGTACTCGCCGGGGCCGGCGGGCACCAGGTATTCGTCGGGGATCTCGCCCAGGTCGAGGATGATCGAGGTCATCAGCTCTTTGATCGGTTCGGGGGGCGCAATGGGCACCTCGTCCAGGGTCAGCTCGAAGCTGCGCCCCTCGGGCTGCTGCGGGTCGGCCGTCTCGCGCACACCGGGCCGCTGGGTCGGTCCCTCCGGCTCGCGCCGTTTCGCCTTGTGCTCCTCCAGCAGCTGGGCCATGCGCACCCGGAACAGCATCTTCTCCTTTTCGATGCGCGCCTCCATGCAGGCCGCCACCGCCTCGGGCTGCAAGGCGCCCTGATAGCCGCGCGGCGGCGGCAGCGGGCCGTCGTAGAGCCGGGCCACCTGGGCCAGGGTGTCGGCGGCGCTCGCCGTCGGGCTCGCCAAAGCGACCAGCGCCTCGCGCCACGGGGCCGGCTCCTCCGCCTCGCCCAGTTGCCGCCGCAACGCGCCCATCTCACGGTGCAGCCCCGGCAGATCGCGCGCGATGCACGCCTCCAGCCGCCGCGTCTCCAGGGCGTTGAACAGCTCAAGCGCCCGCTGCGGGTCGGCGTAGCCGGCCAGCGCCGGTTGCAACGGTTGGCGGAAGGTGCCGTAGCGGGTCTGCGCCCAGAGCAGCGCCACCGTGGCTTTATAGAGGCGGAAGTTCTCCTCGCGGCCGGCGAGGCGCGCCATCAGCGCCGGCAGGAACAGGGTCTCGCTGTCGGTGTAGGGCGCGTCGGCCTGATCGAGCTGCAGCCGCCGTCCCGACAGACCACGGACAAAGGGCAGCAGCACACCGCTCACCTCGTCGAACAGCACACCGGCGGTGCGCTCGTGGGCCAGGCGCATGAAGCTGTCGACGTCGCGGATCACCTCCAGCGCCGGCCGCAAGCCGCCGCGGTCGTAGACGTCCATGGCGTGCAGCGCCCACGCCTCCAGCACCCGCGGCTCCAGCGCGGCCAGCGCCTGCGGCGCGCGGCGCAGGAACTGATGGGCGATCTCGGTATTGGTGCTGGCGATGCGCCGCATCCAGTCGAGGACAAACAGCTGCTCCTCCTCGCTCAACGGCAGCAGCAGCGGCACCAGCTCCTCGCTGCGGATGAAGGTGAACTCCGCTTCGAGGGTCTCGTCCAACTGCGCGGCGATCTGTTC
>CAYQWR010000328.1:0-2276 GCA_964421235.1 uncultured Thiohalomonas sp.
AGGCTCTTAAAGAGCTCGGTGTCGGATTGGCAATGTACGATTTTGGCACCGGATTTTCTTCTCTCTCCTATTTGGTCAATATGCCTTTCGAACAGATCAAAATCGACCAGTCGTTTATTAGCAACATGGAAGCGACGGATCAAAACATGGCCGTGGTCGATACCATCATGTATCTTGCGAAGAATTTGGGGCTTGAGGTGGTGGCCGAGGGCGTTGAAACGGAAAAGCAGTATGAACTGCTAAGCAGTCTTGGCTGTCCTTCTTTTCAAGGGTTTCTGTTCGGGCAACCAGTACCGGAAGATGCGTTTCTCCGTATGCTGCCCCATGACACATGAGCGGTAACGCTGGCTATTGCCGCTCAACGAATATGCTCATTCACGGCCCGGAGGAGAAAGGCGGATATTGAACGGAGCTAACTAAAACGCGCTTCCGCCCAGCAGCTGACATTCGAGAATGCGAGGAGCAATGTCCATTCATCGGCCAAAGTTGCCGGTGGCTTCGGCCGAGAAGCTGTCGGTAGAGATAAGGCCCTGCAACGGCCGGATTGGGCCGAAGGCAGCCTTCATCCGTTCTTGGCCCTGTAGACCGCTGCGACCACCTCCAGCGTCCGATGGCCTCGACCTGCTTCGCTCTCCGTTCTGGTGTCCAACCGTTCGTCATATCATATGTTCTTTCTCGCGGGCCTGGAAATTCCAGCCGGAATCGTTCGTTGTGCCGTCGGCAGTACGGGGCATCCACGAACAGGCACCGATCTGTTAAGCTTTGCACCAAATTTATTCGGTTGTTGTATTCCCGGAAGACACTCTATGCAATCGCACAAGAAACCACAGCCTGTGACCCGTCGGCTGGCGTGGGCATTCCTGTTATGGCTCGCCGCAGGAATTTTCATAGGCATGATTCTTGACCGCCAAATCCAGGCGGATAATTTCGGCCGGGGCTCGGGCCCCAACTACCAGCTCATTGGCCAGGCTTGGCACTTGATCGATGATTACTATGTCGATCGCAGCGCCGTGCGTTCCAAACCCCTAACCTACGCCGCGATCTCCGGGATGGTCGACGGCTTGGGCGATACCGGTCACAGTACATTTCTAACACCGGCAATGGTCAAGGAACAGCGCGAGGAACTGTCCGGGAAATTTCCCGGCATCGGCGCCGAAGTCCGCATGCTGGGCAAGGAGGTGGTGGTCGTCGCCCCCCTCGATAACTCTCCCGCCCAACACGCTGGCTTGCGGCCAGGCGATGTGATCTTCAAGGTGGATAACCGGCTTACGGTGGGAGTAAGCCTGAGGCAAGTGGTACAGTGGATCCGAGGGCCGGCGGGCACGACGGTAACGTTAGGGATACGCAAGGCCGGCGACGATATCATCCGCACCGTGACAATTAAACGGGCGGTGATTCACTTGCAGTCGGTAACTTGGCACATGCTGCCCGGTACGCGGATTGCGGATGTGCGTATCGCTTCGTTCAGCAAAGGCATCGACAAGTCGTTGAATCATGCGTTTGCCGGGCTGCGCGCCAAAGGGGCGCGGGCAATCATCCTCGATCTACGCAACAACCCCGGGGGATTGTTGTACGAAGCGGTCGACGTGGCAAGCCGATTTCTCTCCACCGGCAACGTATTGCTGGAGAAAAACGTGCACGGCCAAATCCGGTCGTTTGCCGTTGAGCACACGTTGCCGGCAATCAGCCTGCCGATGGTTGTGCTCACCAATGCAGGCACGGCGAGCTCCGCCGAAATTGTCGCCGGTGCCCTGCGCGATAACAACCGCGCCAAATTGGTCGGCGAAACCACATTTGGAACCGGCACCGTGCTGAAGCAATTTCCATTGAGCGATGGCTCGGCCATGTTACTGGCGGTGGAGGAATGGTTGACGCCAAAAGGGAAGACGATCTGGCACGAGGGCATCAAGCCCGACGTAGTGCTTGGGCTTAAGGCTAATGTTCAGCCGCTGTATCCCGCGGGGCTCAAGCACATGACCGCCGCAGAACTTAAGGCGAGCAAGGACAACCAGTTATTGAAAGCCATGGCACTGCTGGGCTCGTGAAGCGGGTCGCAACAGAATCGCGTGCACGTAATCAGCGGCGTGCGCAGCGCCAAGACCAGCAGCAAGTGGCTGGCCGCGACAGGCCACTGCATAGATCCGCCAAGCGATCGACCACCGAGTCGTCGGCGGACTTACTCTCCGTAGCGAGACCGCGAAAAGCAATCGGAAACAGATCACGGTTTCTCGTTGCACTCCACTCCGGGTCGTGAAGAGATAGACGGCAGCCGGCCA
>CAYQWR010000329.1:0-2262 GCA_964421235.1 uncultured Thiohalomonas sp.
CGCGGGCGTGGCTGACGGAGAAACTGGGCGAGCCCTTTGCCGGCAAGTCGGTGGTGATCACCCATCACGGCCCGCATCCGGTATGTCAGCATCCCAACTTCCAGCTCGATCTGTTCGGCACGGCGTTCTGGAGCGATCTGTCCGATCTGGTCGGGCAGGCCGACCTGTGGTGCTTCGGCCACACCCACAGCAACGTCGACGCCCATCACGGCAAATGCCGGATCGTCGCCAATCAGCGCGGCTATCCGGGTGAACGTGTGCCCGGTTTTCGCCCGGAGTGGGTGATCGATGTCGGGTGATGTTGTCGCGACGATCGTTGCTTATGGAAACGATAATGGCATCATTTTTTTAAATAGGCCCAGCAAATATACTTGCGCCCACATTTTGGCATTTTTTGACGAGCTGCCGCGTCTGTTCCGGTAAAATGGGTTTCATCCGTTACCCGATCCCACGCTCCTCCTCGCAGTCATCTCCTGCATGTCTGTTTCCAGTTGAAAGCCGGAGGAGTAGGATCACGGCCGCTTTTTCCCCGGCCCATCACCCCGACTGTTGAGCTAGCCATGGAACAAATACTCGAGATTCGCGACGGTTGCACCACCCCGGAACAATTGCTGAAGAGCCGAGCGTTCTCCCGTTATCTGACTATCTACAAGAAAGAGTTCATCGAAGAGCTGGGCGCGCGCGAGGGACGGCAGCGCAACGAGGCGCAGCATCGCGCGGCGCTGTTCAAGGATCTCTCGGCGCGTGAGGTGGTGGGCATTCTCGAAGGGCCGCGCCCGAGTGCCGCCGATGAGCTGGAGCGGGCCCGCGCCGTGGTGCGTTTTCTCGATGGCGCCTTTCACCACTATCGCGCCAGCGGTTACAAGCGGCTGGTGCGGCTGCAGAACGAGGTGATCGCCACCGGCGATGAGACGCCGGAATCGGTGAAGGACAAGGTGACGGCCAAGGCGCAGAGCCTGGCCGACCTGATCCTGGAGACGCGCCGCGAGCTGCTGACCAAGGTCGATTTGGAGCACGGCGTGCGCCGTACCCCCGGCCTCGACCCTTCCCCCAACGTCACCGCCGGCGAGATCTCCGGCCACTATCTCAACCTGCCGGGCGACTACGTGGCGCTGTCGCATGTGCCGCTCACCATCGCCGCCGACATCCTCACCGGCATCGATTACGCGACCCCCTCCAACAAGCGGGCCGAGCCGTTCTACGCGCTGGACCACAGCCCCTTCGACGGCGATCGGTTCGAGCCGGACGATTGGGTCTCGGTGCCGCTGCAGGTGGGCAGTTCGCTGATCGTCACCTATCTGCACAAGTCGCGCGGTTCCATCGAGATGGAACCGGGCCTGCTCAACCTGTTTCCCTTCGCCCGCATCGCCGACATCCAGGCGGGGCGTCGGCCCGACGGGATCTTCATCTTCGGCGATCCCAACGCCGACCCCAAGGACCTCGGCTACTGGTGGGACGCCGCCAATCAGGTGCTGGTGGGCATGGTGCCCAACCGCGACGAGCTGAAGTACTTCGGTTACTGCAAGAAGCCGATCCTCACCCTGCACAACGTCCTCGCCATCCGCAACGGCGAAATCCCGCTGCACTGCGGCTGCACCCGTTACATGGTGCGCTTCGACGACAGCGAGCCCTACATCGCCGAGATGAGCGTGAAGGCCGACGACATGGGACGCGTGGTGTTGATCCGCGGCACCGACGGCCTCGCCCGTCCGATCTTCTACGGCACCGAGACCGGCGCCTTCGCCTGCCTCGACGGCTTCAGCGAACAGGCCAAGATGCAGATGCTCGGCCGTGAGGTGGGTTACAACAAGGAGACCGGCTCCAACGCACGGCAGATCGTGCCGGTCACCGATGACGGCGAGGTGTTCCGCGGCGATGTGCTCGACGTACTTCTCTATATGAACAACTTCACGCTCATCGACCAGGACGCCTGCACCATCGACACCGACATGAGTGTCGAACAGGCGATCGAACACTTCCGTCTCGGCGAGCGTGTCGCGGCCGGTTCCACCTCCACCCATCGCGGCGCCAAGGAGTCCAGCTACTGGGCCAACCCGTTCCCGCTGCTCAAGGGCAACGACGGTACCATTCTTCATCCCGATCTCTACGAAAAGTTCTCCGTCACCGAGGCCGGCTTCATCGGCGACCTGAAGGCGCTGGTGGCGCGCGGCGAGATCGAAGTGGGTGTCGCCCACAGCCAGCTGATGGCCGGTGTCTACGGCGAGAACAGCGACGAGGATCTGGCGCGCTGCGGCTACGCCA
>CAYQWR010000330.1:0-2223 GCA_964421235.1 uncultured Thiohalomonas sp.
CCGCCGTTGCTTGTCAGAGTCAGGTTGTCTCCGCCGTTGTTTTGCAGCACTAGGGCGCCGGCCAGGCCCGTAACGAAACCGCGAATGGCGTAGAGAGCGGAACCGCCCGAGCTACCGGGGGCACCCGGCAAGGGAACGTTGTTCCCACTCGAGCCACCGCCGCCGCAAGCGCTCAGTTCCAAGCCGACCATCGCCAGCACGGCGAAGGAGCGAAGCAAGGAAACAATGCGTGATCGTCTCCTCAGGCAATTCCGGACCAGCATCGCCAGCCACAGCCATATCCCCATGGCGCCGCTTCCTCCGCCGCCGGACGGCGCGGCGCCGTTGCCCTCGGTAATCGTGATTATCGTGGTGGACTGCGTCCCCGCGGTGGCATTGCTGGGTGTACCCATGGTAAAGATCACGGTTTCATCACTTTCACTGATATTGTCGCTGACCGTGGTGAACGTCAGCGAACCCGACGTTCCCGAATTGATGGTGAGGGTACCGTCTGCCGCATTGTGGTCGTCCGGATTGACGGCCGTGCCGCTGACGGTATAGGGAATCACCACCGGATAACTGATGGCCGCGTGGCTCAAGGTAACGCTCACCGTCACGGTACTGCCCTCCGCCACGACCTGATCGGCGGAAAAAGACGCGGTCGGCGGAGTATCGTCGTCGACGATGGTCACCGCTGCGCTCGCACTGTCCGCTACGTAAACTCCCGGATTAGGGGCAATACCAATTACAACCGTCTCATCGGGCTCGATGATGTTGTCGTTGATCGGCGTCACCATGACGGTGGCGCTGCTCTGGCCGGTGGCAATGGTCACGCTGCCGCTCAAGGCAGTATAGTCGACGCCGCTGGTGGCGGTACTGGCGCTGCTCACCGTGTAATTCACCAACAAGTCGTAACTGGTATTGCCGTCGCGGCTCACGGTAAAGGTGCCGGTATCGGTACCGGGCTCCGAGGCGCTGGCATCCGTGGCGGCGACGGTCACCGTGGAGTAACGATTCACCGCCGGGACATCCGTGGGATCAATGCCATTATAATCACCGCCGGCAGCGGTGCCGAGGATGATGGTGTAGGCGTTATTGGCCGGACTGGAGTTGGTTCCTGTAACCGTGACTGTCTTCGGGACATTCCAATTGAGCGATGTGAAGGTCACGCTGGCCGGCAATACTGTGCCTTGATTGGTATCACTGCTGCTGATGGGAATGGTCACATCGGCGGTCGGTTGACTGTCGAGCACGATGGTGAAGGTGGCGGTGGCACCGAATTCCGTCACTACCCCCGAGGCGGGCGTCACGGTCACACCGACCGTATCGTCGTCGCTGTTGGTTACCGTCACGGGAGCGACGCTAAGGCCATTGTAATTGGTATCGCTGCTACTGACGGTAAAGGTAATGTTGTAGGGCACGTCGCCATCGTCGACGGAGTCATCCTTGCCGGTTATGGTGACGGTCCGCGGCACGGCCCAGTTGCCGCCCGGCCCGCCGGTAAAGGTTAGGTTATTGGCTAACGTACCCGTGGACACCGTCCCCTCGGTGGCATCATCGGTCGCCACATGGACTGTGACGTCGGCGCTGGGGTCGACGTTTAATGCCAGGGTAAAGGTGGCTGTCCCGCCCGCCTCGGTGGTGGTGAGTCCGCCTGCTGGACTGGCAACCACCGCGGGAGCGGGACGGCTCAGATAGATAAACACCGAGCCTTCCGGATTGGAAATATCTCCCGACACTGGATAACCATAGGCGGACACCGCATAATCATCCCGTCCGTCGCCGTCGATATCACCCGCGGGCCGCACCCAGGCGCCATAGTGCGCTCCTATGGCGCCGTCACCTGAGGGTGAAAAACTCCAATCCGCGGTGGTGGATGAAAAGCCGATCGCCGAACCGTAGAAAAGGTAAGCCCGTCCTTCAAATCCGCCGGGAACCGTTTGTCCGACGTTATAATCATAACTGTCCGCGCCCACAATCACGTCGGCGTAGCCGTCGCCATTGACATCACCAACACCGGCCACCGAGGTTCCAAAGGCGTCGGTACTATTCTCCCCGTAGACATACCAATCGGCGTCGGCCGGCGTCGCCAGCACGGGTGCACTCCCCGTACCGGCCAAGCCGCCAGCCGAACCGTAAAACACGAACGCCGCGCCTGCATTGACTAAACCGTTGGCTATATCGTCATAGGCCCAGGCACCGATGATGACATCATCATAGCCATCATTATTAACATCTCCTGCC
>CAYQWR010000331.1:0-2217 GCA_964421235.1 uncultured Thiohalomonas sp.
ACTCCTCGCGCAGGGCCATCAGGCCCGGCATCTCGGTCTCGGCGATCTGGATCTCCTTGCGGCCCCAGGCGGCCAGGGAGATATCGGCGACTTTGTAGTCGGTAAAATTGGTCACAGCGTTCATTCAATACTCCAAAAAATGAACGAGCGCCGTTTCATGAAGAACCGCCCCACCTGAGCCTGACGGGTCGTTAACCCGCTGCAGCGCTCCTCAGGCGAACGGCAAAAACCAAAAAAGATTTCAACGCAAAGGCGCGAAGGGCGCAAAGATCGCAAAGTTATTGATGCGACCACAGCCGGTCCGCAATGGCACATGTATTTACGCGGTTTTCCTTTGCGTGTCTTCGCGTCCTTTGCGTCTTTGCGTTGGATTCGGTCCTCTTTTTTACAGCCCAGCCGCCGCGCGCAGGGCCTCGGCCTTGTCGGTGCGCTCCCAGGTGAAGTCCGCGTCGGTGCGGCCGAAGTGGCCGTAGGAGGCGGTCTTGCGGTAGATGGGACGGCGCAGGTCGAGCATGGTGATCAGGCCGCGCGGGCGCAGGTCGAAGTGCTCGCGCACCAGCTCCACCAGGCGCTCGGAGGCGACCGTGCCGGTGCCGAAGGTGTCGACGCTGATGGAGGTGGGCTCGGCCACGCCGATGGCGTAGGAGACCTGCACCTCGCAGCGCTCGGCCAGGCCGGCGGCGACGATGTTCTTGGCCACGTAGCGGGCGGCGTAGGCGGCGGAGCGGTCGACCTTGGAGGGGTCCTTGCCGGAGAAGGCGCCGCCGCCGTGGCGGGCCATGCCGCCGTAGGTGTCGACGATGATCTTGCGCCCGGTCAGGCCGCAGTCGCCCATCGGGCCGCCGATGACGAAGCGGCCGGTGGGGTTGATGAAGAAACGGGTCTCCTTGGTGATCCACTCCTTGGGCAGCACCGGCAGGATGATCTCGTCCATTACCGCCTCGTGCAGCGTTTTCTGGTCGATCTCGGCGCTGTGCTGGGTGGAGAGCACCACCGCGTCGATGGCCACCGGCTTGGCGCCTTCGTAGCGGAAGGTGACCTGGCTCTTGGCATCCGGGCGCAGCCACGACAGCGCGCCGTTCTTGCGCACCTCGGCCTGGCGCGCGACCAGGTTATGGGCGTAGCAGATGGGGGCCGGCATCAGCACGTCGGTCTCGTTGCTGGCGTAGCCGAACATCAGCCCCTGGTCGCCGGCGCCCTGCTCGTGGTTCTCGCTCTCGTCCACCCCCATGGCGATGTCGGCCGACTGCTTGCCCACGGCGTTGAGCACGGCGCAGGTCTCCCAGTCGAAGCCCATTTCGGAGCTGTTGTAGCCGATATCCTTGATGACACCGCGGGCCACGGCCTCGTAGTCCACCACCGCGTGGGTGGTAATCTCGCCGGCCACCAGCGCCATGCCGGTCTTGATCAGGGTCTCGCAGGCCACGCGCGCCATCGGGTCCTGGGTCAGGATGGCGTCCAGCACGGCGTCGGAGATCTGGTCGGCGACCTTGTCCGGGTGGCCCTCGGAAACCGATTCGGAGGTAAACAGGTAGGTGTGAGACATTATATTTCCTTTGGCTGTCGGCACATCGGCTGCCGTGACCGGGTGGAACCCATAGGTGTTGAACCGCGCATTATAAGCATTTACGGTGAATTGTTAAGCCGTGTTTGGCGGCGGTTCGGCGCCGCCGGGCCGCCCGCGGGGCATGCCTTTGGGGGTGAATTCCGGCCCCTGGAGGCTGCCGAAAGCTCAGGTTATGGGCATAAAACCAGAAGTAATAAGAAAGAGAGATATTGCCGCGCGGCGTACTAATGGGTAAAAATCGGCAGCTTGGATAGTGGACGCAGGGTGAAGAAAACGCGAAAAGCGGCCATCCTGCATGCGGCGCGGCCACGAATGGGGCGCCGTTGTAACACAAAAATTTGATGTCTCGCTGGGAGCGTCGCAGCGCTGCGTTACAAACATACGCCGCTGCGAGGAACGACGAAATACAGAACAAAGCGGCGGTATTTGCCTACCTGGCATGTGCCGTTGCTGTGCCTTGTCCGTCTCCGTCCCTCTTACCACGACACATCGAAACGCGGGCCCGCGCCCGTGGCCGGTTGCAACATGCCCCCTGTTGGGTGCGGCGGGACCGCCGAGGTCCGAGAGAGTTTTACAAGGTTTCGAAATTCAAACTTATCGTAGGAGAAGCACATGTCGAGTCGTAGAGAACTAGCCAACGCCATCCGTGC
>CAYQWR010000332.1:0-2217 GCA_964421235.1 uncultured Thiohalomonas sp.
GCCGCCTGCTGCTGGCTGGATGACAGGGTGGAGGGATAATCGCCCGAATAGTTACTGTTCAGCCACGACCAGGCGATATTGCCGTAGCCGCGCAGACCGATGCGTCCCGGCTGATAGCCGTAACCGGTGGCAGTATTATCGGAGGCGTTGAGGAAGTTTCCATATTCGTCCATGCCGAGACCAAGGTAAGCGCCGACCATACCCGTGTACGGTGAGTTCGAGTTGGAGCAGCTATAACCGAGGCTACCACCCCAGGAACCGAGATTGGCGGCCTGGGCGCCGTTGATGAGATAGAAACCGATACCGTCCGCACCGTGCCCGCCGTTGTTGTCGCCGCCATAGGTATAGGTGGTGAACGTCACCTGCACCCCCTGATCGGTCGGATAAGTGGTGTTTGTGATGATCGCTCCCGCTTCGTGAAGGTAACAGGTGCCGTTCGCGCAACCGTTGGTCAGGCGCAGGGCGCCCGATCCCACCGGATCCGCGTTACCCGACAGCCCTGTCTGTGTCTGCGACCCGTAATAGGCCAGCCCCTTGCAGGCAGGAATTGAACCGGTATTGTCACCCGCCGTGAGACAGGCGCCGCTTAACGCGGTCCAGTCCAGATTCGCCGATGTCCCGGTGAAATTATCCTGCAACACCGTAGTCGATTGGGCCCAAGCGCTACCGGCCGCCAGCCCCGACAACAGAACAGAGACGATAAGTTTGCTTATTGTTTTCATGAGACACTCCTTACGCACTGTCCCGCTTGACACACGGCTGCCCGCGACACTCTTCGCACCACGCCATTACGGATTAAGGGCATTAACCTTGCTCGTTATTTGATATGTATTCTCCACAACTGCGACCGCAGAGGGATTGCCGCCATAGCCGAGCGCGGTGATGTCGTAGATCATGCCGTTGCCAGTGGCCGTCGGACCGAGAAATCGGATATAGAATTGCGGCGCCGCATAATAGGTTGAGCTGCTGTAACCCGGCGCATTGGTATCCGCATAGCCATTCGAGAGGCTCGGCCCGGTGGCACTGTCCTGGATCGTCACGGCCGGCGCCTGGCAGATGGTCGGCGCCGTCATCACGCCGCTGCAATTGACACTCGTGACCATCTGCGCGCCATTCGTCAACAGCAGATATTCGGCATGGTGAAGCGCGCTCTGCGCCATCTGCAACGCACGCCCCTTCTCCTTCATGTTGTTCGCGATCTTCTCATTCAACCCCGAGCCGCGGAACATCGTCACCCCCAGCATGGTCAACACCAGCAGGATCACCAGACTGGCAACCAGAATGAAACCTTGCTCAGATCGTCGGCGTATGCCATCCATCATCGTTCACTGCCTCTCAGCTCGCCTGTTGCATCAGCGCTACGACCCGGTTGATGGGTGTTATGGTCGCCGCCTGGCCGGGTCCGCTTAACGGATTGTCAAACGTCAACTCGATATCAACCGAACGCACCAACAGCCAATTCTGTACTTTATTGGCCGTGACATACTGCACCGGGCTACCCGTTTGCTGCGGGTCCACGCCATAGAGAACCAACAGGTTGTTTACACCGGACACGATGGTCTGGGCGGTAGCGCCATTGACCGAGCACTGCAAGTCGCCGTTATTGACGCTAAACGTATTGACGACCACAGTGCCCGTCGCCTCCTGCTGTCCCAGGCAGTCCAGGGTGCTGGTGCCGGTATCGGCGACAAAGCGGACCGACAAGGTATCCGAAGTGCCGTGGGTACCAGACAGAAATTGATCGAGCGCGAAGGCGCCGGACGCCGTAAACGAATCGGGTGAGTATGTCGGATTAGGCGGAGGTATCTTGTAGTTGAGATAATTCGGATAGTAACCGGCGGAGCGCACCGTGTTTGCCATAATGGTCAGCGCCAGCCGCCCACGATTCTGCAGCTTCGTCAGCTTCTGTTCATTGCCGAGGGTGGCTTGGGTCGAATACCAGATATCGAACAGCACGGCCAACAAAAACAGACCAATCGCCATCGCTATCATCATCGACACCAAGCTGATGCCCATCTGTCTTGGAAAGCGGCCCATAATCACAACGCCTCCACCAGCGTATAGCGTGAGGTATTAGTCGCCGCCGACCGTGCCGTCCCGGCATTGAGTGCCGCCGCAACCTTCGCGGTCCAAGTTATCTGGATGGTACATTGGGACGGTTGTTCCGCCGCCGTGGCGCTGACCGTAGCGACTGCGCACGATATGGTACTCGACGCG
>CAYQWR010000333.1:0-2183 GCA_964421235.1 uncultured Thiohalomonas sp.
TTTGGACAAGCAAAGAAAAGTATTTCGTGTTCGCGGACGAGACCGCGATTCAAATTGATCATCGCCGTAGGCGATTCGAGTAATCAATTAACATCGCCGAAGTAGATTCGGTAATCGCTATTCTTCCCCCAACGATAACAGGGAAGTATTTCCCCCCACCGCCGCGGTATTGACGGTAAGCGTGCGCTCCACCGTGAAACGCAATAGATAATCCGGCCCTCCGGCCTTGGGCCCTGTACCGGACAGGCCTTCGCCGCCGAAGGGCTGCACACCCACCACCGCGCCGATCATGTCGCGGTTCACATAGCAATTGCCGACCCGGGCCCGTTGCTGAATGCGACGGACGGTGTCATCGACGCGGCTGTGGATGCCCAGGGTCAGACCGTAACGGCTGCGATTAATGGCGTCGACCACCTCGTCTAGGCGCGATGCCCGGTAGGGGATGACGTGGAGGATGGGGCCGAACACTTCATGAGTCAGCTGCTCGAGTCTCTCGATCTGGAAGGCGCGAGGGGCGAAAAAGCTGCCATGCGCGGTTTCGGCGGACATATCCACTTGGTGGATGAGACGGGCTTCCTGTTCCATGCGCTCGGCATGCTCGAGCAGTTTTTGGCGCGCGTCTTCATCGATCACCGGACCGACGTCGGTGGTGAGCAGGGACGGGTCGCCGATTTGCAGTTCGTCCATGGCGCCCGCCAGGAGATCGAGGACTTTAGCGCAGATTTCCTGTTGCACAAACAGCACGCGCAGCGCCGAACAGCGTTGTCCGGCGCTGTTGAACGCAGAGCGCATGGCGTCCTTGACTACCTGTTCCGCCAATGCGGAGCTGTCGACGATCATGGCATTGAGGCCGCCGGTCTCGGCGATGAGCGGCACGATGGGCCCTTCCCGCGCGGCGAGGGCGCGTTGCAGGGTGCGGGCGGTTTCGGTGGAGCCGGTGAAGGCGATACCGCTGATCCGTTCGTCGCCGGCCAGCAGCGCGCCGATGACGCGGCCTTCGCCGGGGAGGTAATGCAGCACGTCCACGGGGATGCCCGCTTCGTGCAGCAGTTGCACGGCACTGTGCGCGACCAGCGGCGTTTGCCCGGCGGGCTTGGCGATCACGGCATTGCCGGCGGCCAGCGCCGCGGTGACTTGGCCGGCAAAGATCGCCAAGGGAAAATTCCAGGGACTGATACAGGCGAAGATACCACGGCCGTGGTATTGCAGTTCGTTGTGTTCGCCGGTGGGCCCGATCAGCACATCCGGCGCCGCAAAGTCGCGACGGGCGAGTACGGCGTAGTAGCGGCAGAAGTCCGCGGCCTCCCGTACCTCTGCCAAGGCGTCGGGCACGGTCTTTCCCCCTTCCCGCACGCACATGGCCATCAGTTCCGGGGCATGCTGCTCGAACAGCGTCGCAGCGCGCTCCAGGACCTCCGCGCGTTGCTCCGCCGGCGTGGCATCCCATTGCGGGGCGGCCTCGGATGCGATGGAGAGGGCACGCTCAACCGCCTTGGCGTCGGCATGCACCACGGTGCCGATATGGCGGCTGCGGTCAGCGGGGTCGGTGGCGGGATGTTCGCTGCCGGCGAAGAACTTGCCGCTGATGAGCGGGGCGGCCTGCCAATGCCGTTCGGACGCCTCCGTCATGGCGTCGGCAAGATTTTGCAGAGCCATTGGATCGGCAAAATTGAGGCCCAGGGCATTGCGGCGGTCCGGATAGAGGTCGACGGGCAACGGGATATGTGGATGAGGTTTGGGGGCCGCCGCTTGTAATTGGGCGACGGGATCGGCGATTACTTCATCGACGGGCGTGTGTTCGTCTTCGACGCGATTGACGAAGGAGGTGTTGGCACCGTTTTCCAGGAGGCGGCGCACCAGATACGGCAGCAGGTCCTCGTGGTTGCCTACAGGGGCGTAGACGCGACAGGGATGCCGCAACTCGGCGTCGTGTAGCACTTGGTGATAGAAGGCCTCGCCCATGCCGTGCAGGCGCTGGAATTCGAATTCGCGGTTGTCGCCGGCAAACTCGACGATGGCGGCCAGGGTGTGGGCATTATGGGTGGCGAATTGGGGAAAGACGGCGTCCGCGGCATGGAGCATTTTTCTGGCGCAGGCGAGATAGGAAACATCCGTGGCGATCTTACGGGTGTAAACGGGATAGCCCGGCAGGCCGGCCAATTGCGCGCGCTTGATCTCCGTAT
>CAYQWR010000334.1:0-2164 GCA_964421235.1 uncultured Thiohalomonas sp.
CAGAATAGGCTTCGAACCGCCGCACAAGAGACGCCACTTCGGCACGGATGCACGGCCGACGTTCGGCAACAGACTGCCATCGCTTCAGTACTGAATTTGATGTCGGCTTTGCCGTGGTGAGCGGCACGATCGGCGGGTACGCGCAAGCGCACGTGTATTAGGTGGAACCGCGAAGAAAGAGACGTGTATGCATGCCCGGTTTGGGCTTCGGGTGTACCACTATTGTGTACCGGTTGGCACTGTAAGCACCCTGATTTTTCCTTAGTACAATGAAAAATCAGGGACTTACCAAGATAGTGGCGTCCCCTAGGGGAGTCGAACCCCTGTCGCCGCCGTGAAAGGGCGGTGTCCTAGGCCTCTAGACGAAGGGGACAAAACTGGTTGTCCTGAAAAAACCGGGACTGAAGCGACTTCAGTCCCGGGATATCTTGGTGGAGCTAGGCGGGATCGAACCGCCGACCCCTTGCATGCCATGCAAGTGCTCTCCCAGCTGAGCTATAGCCCCGAAAGAGAGCGCTATTCTACACACGGAACCGCCGCTGTCAAGTTTCAATACCCCACGCAATGCCGGAAATCGGTCAGAGGAAAAACCCATACGCCGCAGAGACATGGAGCACACGGAGCGAGCCGAATATCCGGGCCGCTCCCACCGGCCGCATCCACGAAAAAACTAGCCGCCCTGCTGTTCGATCTTGGCCCAGGAGTCCCGCAGCGTGACCGTGCGATTCCAGATCGGTTGGCCGCCGGCGCCCTGTGCCGGGTCGAGGCAGAAGTAGCCTTCGCGCTCGAACTGGAACAGCTCGCCGCTCTGCGCCCCGCCCAACGCCGGCTCCAGCACGCAGGCGGTGAGGGTGCGCAGCGAATCGGGGTTGAGGAAGCTCTTGTAGTCCGCTCCCTGCTGCGCCGCGGCGGCGTCGGGGCTCGCCACGCCGAACAGGCGATCGTAGAGACGCACCTCCGCCTCGACGCCGTGCTGCGCCGAGACCCAGTGGATTACGCCCTTGATCTTGCGCCCCTCGGGATTGACGCCGAGGGTATCGGGGTCATAGCTGCAACGCAGTTCGATCACCTCGCCCTGGGCATCCTTGATCACCTGGTCGCAACGGATCACATAGGCGTAGCGCAGCCGTACCTCGCCACCGGCCACCAACCGCTTGAACTTGGCCGGCGCCTCCTCGCGAAAATCCTCGGCATCGATATAGATCTCGCGGCAGAACGGGATGCGGCGCTCGCCCAGCGCCGGGTCCTGCGGATGGTTGGCGGCATCGAGTTCCTCCACCTGCCCTTCCGGGTAGTTCTCGATCACCACCTTGAGCGGGCGCAACACCGCCATGCGCCGCGGCGCGTGGACATTGAGGTCGTCGCGCACGCAGTTCTCCAGCAGGCTCATCTCCACCGTGTTGTCGGACTTGGTGATACCGATGCGATCGCAGAACTGGCGCACCGCGGCGGGGGGATAGCCGCGGCGGCGCATGCCGGCGATGGTGGGCATGCGCGGGTCGTCCCAGCCCTCCACGTAACCCTCGTCAACCAGCTGCGTCAACTTGCGCTTGCTCATCACGGTGTATTGCAGATTGAGGCGCGAGAACTCGATCTGCTGCGGATGGCAGGGGACGCTGATGTTGTCCAGCACCCAGTCGTAGAGCGGACGGTGATCCTCGAACTCCAGGGTGCAGATGGAGTGGGTGACCCCCTCCAGGGCATCGGAGATGGGATGGGTGTAGTCGTACATCGGATAGATGCACCACTCGGCGCCGGTCTGGTGATGGATGACGCCGTGACGGATGCGATAGAGCGTCGGGTCGCGCAGATTGATGTTGGGCGACGCCATGTCAATCTTGGCGCGCAGCACGCGGGCGCCGTCCGGGAACTCGCCGGCGCGCATGCGCTGGAACAGATCGAGATTCTCCGCCACGCTGCGGTTGCGGTAGGGGCTCTCCCTGCCGGGTTCGGTGAGGGTGCCGCGGTAGGCACGGGTCTCCTCCGCCGACAGGTCGCAGACGTAGGCCAGTCCCTTTTCGATCAGCTCGACGGCGAAGCGGTAGAGCTGATCGAAGTAGTCGGAGGCGTAGTAGACCTTGTCGCCCCAGCTGAAACCGAGCCAGCGCACGTCCTCCTGGATCGCCGAGACGAACTCCTGGTTCTCCTTGTGCGGATTGGTGTC
>CAYQWR010000335.1:0-960 GCA_964421235.1 uncultured Thiohalomonas sp.
TGGCGGTGCGTTTGGCGCACTAGTGGACGCGACGGCTGGCGTGGACACTGCACGCAGCGAAATCGCAGCGGAGAACTCACTGCAAGGGTTTGTCGGGTGCGTTTGGTTGCACCAATACCCCTCGATCTACTAAGCAGAACGTTCCAGCCGCCGGGACACGGCGGCGACGAAGGCGTCATCCGCCGCCGTGGAGTCGGTGTCCACCTCAAGCGTGTGAGAGCGCTCCACCTCCGATAGTGTCTCCGCTTGGGCCAGCTGTCGTTCCAGTACCGCGAGGTCCGCCTCCGAGGCGTCGCCGCCGTGGCGGCCGCGCTGTTCGATGCGTCGGCGCAGCGTGGCGGGCGCGGCGTTGAATTGCAGGATCAGGCAGGGCACGCCGAGCTGTTGCGCCAGTGCCAGGAACGGGGCGCGTTGCGCGCCGTGCAGGAAGGTGGCGTCGACCAGCACCGGATACTCCGCTCGAAGCAGTGTCTGCGCCAGTTGCGCCAGGTGGGCATAGGTGCGTTCGCCTGCGGCCTCGCCGTAGATCCCTTGCGCAAGGCGCGAGTGACTTGATTCCTCGGGCGCCAGGCCGAACAGCCGTTTGCGCTCCACATCGGAACGCAGGCGGATGAGGCCGAGCCGCTCCAGCAGCGGCTGGGTGTACCAGGTCTTGCCGGAGCCGGAGGGACCGCAGGTGATGATCAGGCAGGGCGCCGCGGGTCGCGTGTAGCGCTGCGCCAGCGCAACGTAGGCGGCGAGGTCTTCCCGGCTGTGGCGCCGCGCGGTGTCGTCCTCTTCCTGTTGCAGCCGGATCGCGGCCACCTTGGCCCGCACCATGGCGCGGTAGCCCAGGTAATAGGGGAGCAGCGCCAGCCCCGCGTAGTCGCCGCTCTGCTCCAGGTAGGCGTTGAGGAAACGCCAGGCGTAATCGTCGCGGCCGCGCGCCTGGAGGTCCATCACCAGGAAGGCGGCATCGCT
>CAYQWR010000335.1:970-1804 GCA_964421235.1 uncultured Thiohalomonas sp.
AACAGCAGCGGCTGGCCCTGGTAGAGGACGATGTTGCCCAGGTGCAGGTCGCCGTGGCATTCGCGGATGAAGCCCTGCGCGGCACGCCGGGTCAGCAGCGGCTCCAGCACCCGGTAGCGCTCCTCGGCCCAGCGGGCCAGCGCCTCCAGCCGCGCGCGCAACGCGGCATCGTCCGTGCGCGCCAGGGTTTGGCTGAAGTTCTCGCGTACCGGTTGATGGATCGTCGCCGGGAGGTGCCGGGGTGAGCCGGCCGGGGCGACGGCCGCGTCGTGGTGAAAGCGCGCCACCTGGCGGGCCAGAATATCGATGAGGGCGGGTGGCAACGTGCCGTCGTGCAGCATTCGGTCGAGCAGCTGCGACTGGTCGAACTGGCGCATCCGCACCGCGTATTCAAGCACCGGCCCGGCACCGCCGACATAGGGTTTATCCGCGGTGCCGGTGATGGCCACGGTGTCGAGATAGAGCTGCGGCGCGGTGCGGCGGTTGAGGCGCAGCTCCTCGCCGCAGTAGCGGCGGCGCAGCGCCAGGGTGGTGTAGTCGAGAAAGCCGAGGTCGAGCGGCTTCTTGATCTTGTAGGCGTAGTCGCCGGTCAGCACGATCCAGGAGATATGGGTCTCCAGCAGCTGCAACTCGCCTACCGCATGGCCGAAGGCGTCGGGGCGCAGCAGCTGCCCGATCAGACGATGTTGTTCGCTGTAGGCGTCGGCCATAGGATTTTGGGCGTGCGTTTATTAACATGCGGGTCCCGCGCCGCACCGTTGTCGAATGCCAGGGCGGCGCAAAGAGTCTTCGGGCGTGGAAACGGGGTTAAGTGTCGCATATTTTTCCCGTACC
>CAYQWR010000335.1:1814-2160 GCA_964421235.1 uncultured Thiohalomonas sp.
CCGGTCAGTTGATTGGTACTATAGTAGGCGCGCGGCGGCGATGGAGCGGTGCCGTGCCTGCCGAACGACAGAGTCGGGAATCGAAACGCATACAGTGACAATTTGACGGTCGTGGCACGAACCTCGACTCGGAACTCGGAACACTCTTTCCATGCAAGACATCTCCGCCATTCTCGGTGCCGACGGACCGTTTGCCGCCCTGATCCCCGGTTTTGCGCCGCGGTCTCAGCAGCAGGAGCTGGCGGAGGCGGTGGCGGCGGCGCTGGCCGGGCACGAAGTGTTCATCGCCGAGGCGGGCACCGGCACCGGCAAGACCTTCGCCTATCTGGTGCCGGCACTGCTGTCG
>CAYQWR010000336.1:0-2150 GCA_964421235.1 uncultured Thiohalomonas sp.
GCGCCTGCTGCCTTACTTGCGCGCCAACGTACAGTTTGAGTTGAACCGCCGCCGCGACGTCCTGCTCGTTCCGACCGCCGCCCTGCGGTGGCAGCCGTCACAGGCGCAAGTCGCACCGCAATTTCAAGAGACATTGATGACCAAGGCCGTGCAAGCTGGTAAATCCGACGGCACCCGGCCGAATTCCTCAACAACGGACGGGACTTCCGGCGATGCGGCGAAGGGGGGAATCCTCTGGATTCCGGACGGTGAACAGGTGCGGCCTGCGCGGGTGCGCCTCGGGCTGACCGACGGCGGCATGACCGAAGTCGAGGGCGATCATCTCACGGAAGGACTTGAAATTATCATCGGACAGCAGAGCCGGGCCGCCGAAGGCAGCGATACGACCAACCCGTTCGCTCCGAAGATTCCGCGGCGCGGCAGCGGCAGTTCCGGACGGAAGTCCGGTTCTTAGGAGGAAACTTAGTCATGGAACTGATTGAACTGCGTCATATTTGCAAAACCTATCAGATGGGGGACCTCGATGTTCCGGTGCTCAAAGGAGTGTCGCTGGTCGTGGGCCGGGGAGAGCTGGTGGCCCTGATGGGTGCTTCCGGCTCCGGCAAGAGCACGCTGATGAATATCCTCGGGTGCCTGGACCGGCCGAGTTCCGGTGAATACTGGCTCGACGGGCAGGAAATGTCCCGACTGTCCTCCGATCAGCGTGCCCTAGCACGCAATCACAAGATCGGCTTCGTTTTCCAGAACTTCAACCTGCTGCCGCGCACAAGTGCCCTGGAGAACGTGGCCATGCCGCTTGCCTATGGGGCCGCCCGCTTATCGGACCGCGAGACCCAGCGCCGGGCCGCGGAAATGCTCTGCCGGGTCGGACTGCAAGAGCGGCTGGATCACCAGCCTTCTCAACTTTCCGGCGGCCAGCAGCAGCGCGTGGCCATTGCACGGGCGCTCGTGAACCGTCCGGCGGTGCTCTTTGCCGACGAGCCCACGGGCAACCTGGACTCGCGCACCAGCGCAGACGTCCTGCACATGTTTCAGCAGCTCAACGAAGAGGAGCGCATCACCATCATTCTGGTCACCCACGACGCCAATGTGGCTCGCTATGCCAGGCGCGTCATCAATATCCACGACGGCGTGATCAGCGACGGAAGCTTCGGCGTGCACGCAAAAGCGGACGATTTGCAGGTAGACGTCCTGCCCGTCGCAGCGGCAGCGGGAGGTGTGCGATGACGGCCTACCGCATCGTCCGAACAGCCATGAAAGCCTTGCAGCGCAACCCGATGCGCGCCATGCTGACAACGCTCGGGATCGTCATCGGGGTGGCGGCTGTGATCGCCATGATGGAAATCGGCGCCGGATCCTCGTCGGCCCTGCAGAAAACTATAGCCAGCATGGGTGCCAACGTCATGATGATCAGACCCGGTACGGCCGCCAGCGGAGGCATCAGCTTCGGTGCCGGTACCGTCACCACCCTGACACCTCAGGACTACGAGGCGATCCTGCGCGAGTGTCCATCCGTTCGCAGCGCTGCCCCAGTTGTGCGTGCCCGTACCCAGGTGGTTTACGGCAGCCGCAACTGGGTGCCTTCGTCCATTTACGGCACGACCCCGTCTTTTCTGGAAATACGGGAATGGAACAACCTGGCCGAAGGCGAGATGTTCAGCGATCGCGACGTTCTCACCGCCGGCAAGGTTTGCGTGCTCGGACAGACCCTGGCGCGGGAGTTGTTTCAGGGGGAGTTTCCCATCGGCAAGGAGATCCGGGTAAAGAATGTTCCCTTTCGGGTGGTGGGTGTATCGAAGAGAAAGATGTGATCGAAAGAGCGCATACTCAGCAGGGAAAGGATGGGCCCAGGCTGCTCCTCCTGGTCAACCAGTCCCTTGAAATAGGGGTCATGAAATCCTGTGAATGTTAGAAGAACATCCATCATTTCTTCCCTGCTGTTGAATTCTGCGAATCAGGTTCTGCCGCTCCCCCCGACTTAACCCACTCATTAACCTCTTCTTTGCGAAATTTCCACAGGCGTCCGATTCTATGTCCAGGCATTTTTTCCACTGATCCACTTGTAAACCGTATCCCGCTTTATGCCAAGATGGGCCGCAATTTTACCCGCAGAGAGCCAACGGTCTTCCATCATCTGTCTCCCACTCATG
>CAYQWR010000337.1:0-2139 GCA_964421235.1 uncultured Thiohalomonas sp.
GCGGAACGAAGGGCGTCGACGCCCTCCGCCGCATGCCCTTCGATGTACATGATGTAGATGGGCTTGTCCGTACTGCCGCCCACGGTCGATTCCAGATCGGTGATGTGCAGCCCCGCCTCGGCCAGCGCCGCGGTGGCCCTGGCGACGATGCCGGCACGGTCGGCGCCGTAGATATTGATATGCACGTCGGGCTCGATGTGCTGGTGCAGCCTGCCTTCGATACGGTCGAGATGGAAATGCAGTCCCAACGAATCGGCCACGGGGCGGATCAGATCTCCCAGCGCCTTGGAGGAGCGCTCGAACTGCACCATCAACATGATGGTGAAGTTGCCGCCCAGACGGATCATCGATGCCTCGCCCAGGTTGCAGCCGCCTTCAAACAGTGCCGCCGTCACCTTGGCGACGATGCCGGCGCGGTCCTTGCCCACCAGGGTCAGCATGTACCAGCGATTCATAATCCTATTCTCCAATGTTGCCAGCCAACGAAATATAAGCGTCGGCCAACTCTGCGCGTTACTCTGTCCTTCATCGGCGTCTCACCGGAATTCGGTAAATAGGCGAGCAGTCGTTTCTTACGAGCGTTGGTAAGTCTCTCGACACATTCCAGTTCCACAACCACCCTTGTTTTCCTTGGCAAACTTGGCGTCTTGGCGAGATCCATTCATTTCACATTTGCAATTTTCTCACGTATGCGCAATCAGACCAACCAGATCAGGCTCGCCATGCGCCCGGTGACGCCGTCGCGGCGATAGGAGTAGAAACGGCGGGCGTCGTGGAAAGTGCAGAGGCCGCCGCCGTGGACGGTGGCGACGCCGCAGCGGTTCAGGCGCAGGCGCGCCAGGGCGTAGAGGTCGGCCAGCCAACGCCCGGCGGGCGAGGGACGGAAGGCCGTCGCGGCGGCATCGTCGACGGCAATGAAGGCGCTGCGCACTTCGTCGCCCACCTCAAAGGCATCCGCTCCGATCGCCGGTCCAAGCCAGACCATCAGTTGGTCGGCGTCGCCGCCCAGCTGCGCCAGCGCCGACTCGATGACACCGCCCAGCAGACCGCGCCAGCCGGCATGCACCGCCGCCACCCGGCTCCCGGCGCGATCGCACAGCAACAGCGGCAGGCAGTCGGCGGTCAGCACCGCGCACACCGTACCGGGCCGCGTCGCGACGCTGGCGTCGGCATCGCATTCGCCGCCGTCGGCCGCATCGGCCACAGCGGTGCCGTGCACCTGGTTGAGCCATGCCGGTTCGGACGGCAAGGCCAGTTCGCTGCGCAGCCGCGCGCGATTCTCCGCCACCGCCGCCGGTTCGTCGCCCACATGGGTCGCCAGGTTGAGGCTGGCGTATGGCCCGACGCTGACGCCGCCGTGGCGGGTGGTGATCGCCGCGCGCACATTTGCCGGAGCGGGCCAATCGGGATGAAGGATGTCCATGGAGGGTTCCGAGCTCCTGCGGGTCGCGGCAAAATTCCAAGTCAAAGACCAACCACGGGGGCACACGGGGCGCTTTTCCGCTTATTCAAAGATATGCCGAAAAATATCCCCCCGTGCCCCCGCGGTAAATCAATCGGCAGCGTTTGTATCCTCCCGCAGCACGGCGATGAGCGCCTGCATGTCGGCCGGCGCCTCCACGCTCCACTCCAGCGTCTCACCGCTGGCGGGGTGGACAAAACCCAGTCGGCGCGCGTGCAGCGCCTGACGCCGGAAGTGCTGCAGCATCTCGCGCAGCGCCTCGCTGCAACCGGCGGGGATGCGCAGGCGGCCGCCGTAGACCGGGTCGCCGACGATGGGATGGTGAATGTGGGCCATGTGGACGCGGATCTGGTGAGTGCGACCGGTTTCGAGCTGCACCGTCAGGCGCGTATGCGCACGGAAGCGCTCGGCCACCCGGTAGTGGGTGACCGCGGGCTTGCCCGAGGCCACGATGGCCTGGCGTTTGCGATCCACCGGGTGGCGGCCGATGGGGGCGTCCACGACGCCGCCGCCGGTCATCTCGCCGACCACCACGCAGTCGTATTCGCGGGTGAAGGCGCGCGCCTGCAGCTGCTGCACCAGGGCGTTCTGCGCCTCCAGGGTGCGCGCCACCACCAGCAGTCCGGAGGTCTCCTTGTCGAGGCGATGGACGATGCCGGCGCGCGGCACCTGCGCCA
>CAYQWR010000338.1:0-2118 GCA_964421235.1 uncultured Thiohalomonas sp.
CCATCGCCTCACCGTCACGGCTGCTGTCCACCTCGCGGCCGTCTTCCAGGGCCAGGGTGAAGTGGAGGGTGACCCGGCTACCCGGGGAAATTACCGCAGTGGTCATGCATCGCTCCTCCCATTGCGTACAGTCCACGACCCACTATGGGCGGAAACGGGCGACGGCAACGGGCGCCAAAAGTTTACCACATCAATCGGATTCTCTCCGCCGCCCCCCGAATGCATCCAACAGCAACAATACCGCACCGAGGGTGATGGCCGAGTCGGCCACATTGAAGGCCGGCCAGTGCCACTGACCATAATAGACGTCGATGAAGTCGACCACATAGCCAAGCGCGATCCGGTCCCAGACATTACCCAGGGCGCCGCCCAGCACCAGGGCCAGCGCCACCGCCAGCCAGGTCTCGCCCTTGGGCAGTCGGTGCAGCCACCACAGCAGGCCGCCGCTCACCGCCAAGGCGATGACGACAAACAGCCAGCGCTGCCAGCCACCCTCGGTGCCGAGAAAGCTGAACGCCGCCCCCGTGTTGTGCATCAGCGTCAGGTTGAGGAAAGGAATGACCGCCACCGGCTTCTGCAGCACCAAATGGGCGCTGGCCAGCGCCTTGGTCAGTTGATCCAGCGCGATGACCACCACCGACAACCACAACCATTTCAGCATTGACGCGCTCCCAGCCGCCATCTAGGCAAACTGCCGCGGTTCACCATCACCGTCGACGTTACTGACGCAACGGCCGCACAGCTCCGGATGGTCGGCGTGGCTGCCCACGTCCTCGCGCAGATGCCAGCAACGCGCACACTTGCGGTGGGCCGAGGGATTCACCTGCACCCACATTTCGTCCTTGCTGCTGAGGGTGCAGTGGACGGCGTCCTGCGGCGGCTCGCCCACCGGGTGGATACGGGCATAGGAGGTGATCAACGCGAAGCGCAGCTCGTCGCCGAGCCGGGCCAGCAGGTCGTACAGCTCGCTGCCGCAGTGCAGGTCCACCTCCGCCTCCAGGCCGGAGCCGATGCCGCCGGCGACGCGTACCTGCTCCAGCTCCTTGTTGACCAGTTCGCGCACCTCCATCACCCGGCCCCAATACTCCAATCCCATGCCCTCGGCGTCGCCCAGTTCCGGGAACCGGTACCAGGTCTGCAGGAACACCGACTCGTCGCGCGGGCCGGGGATCAGGCCGTAGATCTCCTCGGCGGTAAAGCTGAGGATCGGCGCGAGCCAACGGGCCAGCGCCTCGACGATGTGGTAGAGCGCGGTCTGGGCCGAGCGGCGCGCCTTGGAGTCGCGCTGGGTGGTGTACTGGCGGTCCTTGATGACGTCGAGATAGAAGGCGCCCATGTCCACCGAGCAGAAGTTGTGGACCTTTTGGTAGATCTGATGGAACTCGTAGACGTCGTAGGCCTGGACGATCTCCTCCTGCAACTGCTGGGCGCGCGCCACCGCCCAGCGGTCGAGGGAGAGCAGTTCCGCTGCCGGCACGCAGTCCCGGGCGGGGTCGAAACCGGCCAGGTTGGCGAGCAGGAAGCGCGCGGTGTTGCGGATGCGGCGGTAGGCGTCGGCGGTGCGCTTGAGCACCTCGTCCGCATAGGTCATCTCGCTGCGGTAGTCGGTGGCCGCGATCCACAGGCGCAGGATGTCGGCGCCGAGGGTGCCCGCCACCTTCTGCGGCTCCACGCCGTTGCCGCGCGACTTGGACATCTTGTGTCCCTTGGCGTCGACGGTGAAGCCGTGAGTGAGCACCTGCTTATACGGAGCGCGGCCGTGGATCGCCACCGAGGTGAGCAGCGACGACTGGAACCAGCCGCGGTGCTGGTCGGAACCCTCCAGGTAGAGGTCGGCGGGCCAGCGCAGTCCGTCGCGGCGCTCCAGCACGCAGGCGTGGGTGACGCCCGAGTCGAACCAGACGTCGAGGGTGTCGGTCACCTTGTCGTAATCGGCCGCCTCGGCGCCGAGCAGTTCGGCCGCGTCGAGATCGAACCAGGCGTCGATCCCCTTTTGCTCGACCCGAACGGCCACCTCTTCGATCAGCCGCGCGGTGTGCGGATGCAGCTCGCCGCTCTGCTTGTGCACGAACAGGGCGATGGGCACGCCCCAGGTGCGCTGGCGCGAGATGCACCAGT
>CAYQWR010000339.1:0-2087 GCA_964421235.1 uncultured Thiohalomonas sp.
TGATGGTTTGGCGCCGCCTGTGCGGCCCGTCGCCTGACGGGGTATCATGGCGAATCCGTTTTCCGAGCCCCGCGCTCGGTCAAACCCTGTTCAGGAGTGATGTAATGTCGGATCGAAAGCAGCAGACCCGCGACATGCTGGCCAAGCACCACCGCGACGGCGGCCGCATGGCGCAGATGATGAAGGAGTCGTTCGAAAGCCGTTTCGACGAGCTGTTCTGGGACTCGTGGCGGCAGTGGATCGAGCCGGTCTATTCCGATACGCCGGTGGTGCTCGACCTCGGCGCCGGTCCCGGCCTGCTGGTGCGCGCCCTGGCCAAGCGCACTCCGGGGATCCGCGCCATCGGCGTCGAGGTGGCTCCCTATATGCTGGCGGCCATTGATGAACTGCCCGCCGGCTGCGAGATCATCGAGGAGGATCTGCACGACCCGCACCTGCCCCTGGCCGATGCCTCGGTCGATGCGGCGATGGCCTCCATCGTGCTGCACGAGATGGAGCAGCCGCTGCGCGCCCTGCAGGAGATGCACCGGGTGATCCGGCCGGGCGGTCGTTTCTACGTCACCGACTGGGTGCGTGCGCCGCTGGAGGTGTACGTGCGCCAGCAGAGCGACGAGGCGACCATCTTCGGCGCCGACATCACCAGCGCCGAGCTGGAGGATTTCTTCGTCCACTTCGGCGAGCACAACCGCTTCTCGCGCGAGGATCTGATCTACCTGCTGAACCACGCCGGCTTCGCCGTGATCCACACCGAGATCGCCAAGGAAGGGCGCTTCGCCCGCATCGTCGCCGAGCGGCGGTAGGAACTATTCACCGCAAAAATCGTTCACCAAAAATCATTCACCGCAGAGGCGCAGAGGACGCAGAGGATTAATTGGGTTTTCTCCGCGATCTCTGCGCCTCTGCGGTGAATATGATTTGCGACACCCCGGTGAACGGTGCTTTAAGTCCCGCGCATCTGTATGGTCGCGGAAAGAGTGACAAGGCAAGGAGCGGTTGTCGAGAACACGAATAGGTTTTCTCCGCGTCCTCTGCGTCTCTGCGGTGAATAATGGTTTACGACATCCCGGTGAATAGTGGTTTAGCCCCCGCGCGCTCTGGTAACATCGAACCTCGCCCTTTGGGGCGGGGCGAAACGTCAATAGTTCGTCAACAGCCCGCCGTGTGCCGCCCGGCGCCGCGGGTATCGTCTCCGCGATATATTTCAGGGCTCCGCACGACTTCCGATGCTCGAAGAAGAGGAACAACCGCACCGCATCGCCGAACGCGTCGGCCGCTACCTGGCGGCCAACGATCGCATGGCGCAGCAATTCGGCATGCGTCTGGAGAGTGTGCGGCCCGGTGCGTGCCGCGTCTCGATGACGGTCTCGCCCGACATGCTCAACGCTGCGGGCGCCACCCATGGCGGCGTCACCTTCACGTTGGCCGATTTCGCCTTCGCGGTGGCCAGCAACAGTCACGGCCGTCTCGCCGTCGGGCTGAGTGCGTCGATGCAGTACCCGGCCGCCAGCCGCAGCGGCGACGTGTTGACCGCCGAGGCGGAGGAGGCGTCGCTGGGGCGCAGCACCGGCGTCTATCAGGTGAGCGTCCGTCGCGGCGACGGCACTCTGGTGGGACTCTTCTCCGGCACCGTGTTTCGGCGCGACGAGCTGCTCCATGATTTGATGGAAAAAGGTGAGGCAATGCGATGATGTACGATCGCCATAACGAAACGCTGCCGCGCGATGCGCTGCAGGCGCTGCAGCTGGATCGCTTGCAGCGCACGGTGGAACGCTGTTATGCCACCGTCAATTTCTATCACGAGGCGATGGATGAGCTGGGTGTGAAGCCGCAGCACATCAAGCGGTTGGCGGATGTGAATCTGCTGCCCTTCACCACCAAGGCGCATCTGCGCGAGAACTATCCCTTCGGCATGTTTTCGGTGCCGACCGATCAGGTGGTGCGCATCCACGCCTCCTCCGGCACCACCGGCAAGCCCACCGTGGTCGGCTACACCAAGCGCGACGTGCACAGCTGGGCGGCACTGATGGCCCGTTCCCTCGGCGCCGCCGGACTCGGCCCCGGCGATCGCCTGCACAACGCCTACGGCT
>CAYQWR010000340.1:0-2081 GCA_964421235.1 uncultured Thiohalomonas sp.
GGACCACCCCCACGCGCGATGGTGCCGCCGCGACCGTGGAAGATAGTCAGGGTGACATTTTGCTCCTGGGCAACGCGAGCAATTTGCTCCTGGGCCTGGTAGAGCGACCAATTGGCGCTCAGGAAGCCACCGTCCTTGTTGCTATCGGAGTAACCTATCATGACCATTTGATGGTCCTCGCAGCTTTTCAGGTGCGGGCGGTAGACTTCGGATGTGAACAAGGCTGCCAGGTTATCGGGAGCAGCACCCAGGTCCTCGACTGATTCGAACAGTGGTGTAATCTGTAAGCCGCGCTCGCATCCAGCCCAGCGGGCTAGCAGCAAGACGGTCAGCACGTCCGCGGCGGAACGAGTCATGGAGATGATGAAGGGGCCAATCAGTTCTTCCCCGTAGATGTCCCTGGCGCGCCCGATCAGTTTGAACAGGGCCCAGGTCTCGGCGGTGGCAGGGGTGATGCCAACATGTGTGGATAGCTGCGGGATGGGTTCTTTGAGCAGACGGGTGAGCATGGTGGTGCGCTCGGTTGCGCTCAAGCCTTCAAAATCGGGAGCAATTTCGAGCGCGCGCAAGATCTCGCCCAGGGCATGGTTCAGGTTGCTGGAATTTTCACGGATGTCCAACCGGACGCTATGCAGGCCAAATATGCGCAGTTTATTCTGGGCGGTGACAAATTCCCCGTAGAGCAAGGCTGCGGGTAAAGCATTGGCAATAATGTCAATCGGCTCGAGCAGATCTTGTAGATAAATATGCGCCTGATGCGGCTCACTTTCGAGCAAACGCGATTTCATATCCTCGCGCGAAGCTTCTGCCAGATAGGCAGATAACAGGGACAATACCAGACGGTATGACTCTACAACGTAACGTTCCTCGATATAAGCGGCGCGAGCGGGAAACGGACGATGGCTTTCGATCCAATCTGTCAATGCGGGCGGCGGCGGGAGGCGTTGGGAACTGATGCTCAAGTGGCGAGATAGTTCATGCAGCATGTCACGATGTTTCTCGACGGCCAGACCACGGTGCAGGCGCAGGGTTTCAGCAGTGACTTCGCTGGTGACGAACGGGTTGCCATCCCGGTCGCCACCGATCCAGGAAGCCAGTCTCAACCAGGGATGGTCCGCTTTTAAACCAGGGTAGTTTTGCTTGATGGCCTGGTCCAGGTTATCGTACAGCACGGGCAGGGTATCCCAAAAGACCGAATCGACAAAATACAGCCCGGTACGCACTTCGTCGGTCACAGCCAGCTTCACGGCGCGTTCGCGTTCCGTCAGCCATAAATTGGAGATTTCCGCGTATAGAGAGGCATTAATCGATTCGCGTTTTTGCAGCGAGTAGGGATTCTTGTCGATCTGTTCGACCAGGTTGTAGATACGCTGGATTTTTGACAGGATGGTACGACGACGCGCCTCAGTGGGATGGGCGGTCAACACCAGTTCAATGGAAAGATTTTTCAGCAGGGCGGACATCTGCTCTGGGGTGACTCCCTGCGTTTTCAGGGTAGCCACCGCTTCGCTGATCGAGCCTTTGAGCGGCTCCGGATAGCTTTCATCTTCGGTTTTGTGCAGCATGCTGACGCGGTAAAGCTCCTCCGCCAGGTTGACCAGATCGAAATAAGTTGTAAAGGCAGTTGCCACAGCGCGTCCCTTATCGAGATCGAGCGCTGCCACTTCTTCCTGAAGTTTTTTTCCAGCTTCTTGTTTCCCGGCGCGGCGGGCTTTGGCGTGTGTGCGGATACGTTCCTCGGTGTCGAAGATTTCGGGTGACTCTAATTCCGAGATGACTTTGCCAAGCAGATCACCCAGCAAATGAATGGTGTGAGAGATGTCCATAGGATTTTAGTATACTGGAAAAACGAAAGCTGCCAGAATCAAAAAATGTCATCTTCCGGCATTTTTCGTTGGGGATCAGCGATTGAGATAGAAATTTTCGATCTGGCAGAGATGCCGGAAGCCCATTTTCTTGTAAACGCCAAAGCCCATGTCCGATGACTGCAGAATGCCGACACGATAGCCGACCCGGCGCGCATCCAATAGCGGGGCCAGGGTCAGGGTGGTACCAATCCCTCGACCGCGTGCTTCGGGGAG
>CAYQWR010000341.1:0-2068 GCA_964421235.1 uncultured Thiohalomonas sp.
GCCCGCGCCGCCCGCCGCGAAAACGCCGCCCAAAGCGCCGGGCGCGGCACCGACGACGCCACAGACACCGTCACATTCTGTTAACGTAACGCCCGTAGGATGAATTTTTCGTGACAAAGCCGAACCCACCGATGAGCATCGATCTGAGTCAATCCGAGTTCTACATCAACCGCGAGCTCTCGCTGCTGGAGTTCAACCGCCGCGTGTTGGAACAGGCCAAGGACGAGTCCGTCCCGCTGCTGGAGCGGCTGCGCTTCCTCTGCATCTCCAGCAGCAACCTGGACGAATTCTTCGAGATCCGTGTCGCCGGCCTGAAACAGAAAGAGGTGTCGCGCAGCGTCCAGACCGGTCCCGACAACATGTCGCCGCAGGAGATCCTCAACCAGATCAGCCTGCGCGGCCACGAACTGGTGGCGGAACAGTACCGGGTACTCAACGACGTGCTGTTGCCGGCCCTGGAACAGCAGAACATCCGCTTCGTGCGCCGTACCGAATGGAACAAAAATCAGGTCGCCTGGGTCAAGGACTACTTCGAGCACGAGCTGCTGCCGGTGCTGTCGCCGCTCGGGCTCGACCCGGCCCACCCGTTCCCGCGCATCCTCAACAAGAGCCTGAACTTCATCGTCTCGCTCAAGGGCAAGGACGCCTTCGGCCGCTCCAGCGGCATGGCCGTGGTGCAGGCGCCGCGCGCACTGCCGCGGCTGATCCAGCTGCCGGAGAGCGCCGACAGCGGCAAACACGACTTCGTGTTCCTCTCCTCCATCATCCACGCCCACGTCGACGACCTGTTCCCCGGCATGAAGGTGACCGGCTGTTATCAGTTCCGCGTCACCCGCAACTCCGACCTGTTCGTCGACGAAGAGGAAATCGACGACCTGTTGCGCGCCATGGAGGGCGAACTGCTGTCGCGCCGCTACGGCGACGCGGTACGCCTGGAGGTGGCCGACAACTGCCCCGCCGACGTCGCCAATTTCCTGCTGCGCCAGTTCGACCTGAAGGAGATGGACCTGTTCACCGTCAACGGACCGGTGAACCTCAACCGCCTGATGGCCCTGCCCGACGCGATCGATCGCATCGATCTCAAGTACGGCACCTTCACCGCCAGCCTGCCGCTGCGGCTGAGCGGCGGCGCCACCATCTTCCAGGCCATCTGCGACGGCGACCTGCTGCTGCACCATCCGTTCGAATCGTTCGCGCCGGTGATCGACATGCTGCGCCAGGCCGCCGCCGACCCGCAGGTGCTGGCCATCAAGCAGACCCTCTACCGCACCGGGCCCAGCTCGCTGGTGGTCGACACCCTGGTGGACGCGGCGCGACGCGGCAAGGAGGTGACGGTGGTGGTGGAACTGCGCGCCCGTTTCGACGAGGAGGCCAACATCAAGCTGGCCAACCGTCTGCAGGAAGCCGGCGCCCACGTCGTCTACGGCGTGGTCGGCTACAAGACCCACGCCAAGATGCTGCTGGTGGTGCGGCGCGAAAACGGCCACCTGCGCCACTATGTCCACCTCGGCACCGGCAACTACCACGCCAGCACCGCGCGCAGCTACACCGACTACGGCCTGATGACCTGCGACCCCGACCTGGGCGAAGACGTGCACCAGCTGTTCCTGCAGCTGACCAGCCTCGGCCGCTTCGGCAAACAGCGCAAACTGCTGCAATCGCCGTTCACCCTGCACAAGGGACTGCTCGACCGCATCGAACGCGAGGCCGGCCACGCCCGCGCCGGCAAACCGGCACGCATCATCGCCAAGATGAATGCCCTGGTGGAGCGCGAAGTGATCAAGGCGCTCTATGCCGCTTCCCAGGCCGGCGTCCAGATCGACCTCATCGTGCGCGGCATCTGCTGCCTGCGCGCCGGTGTCCCCGGCGTCTCCGACAACATCCGCGTCCGCTCCATCGTCGGCCGCTTCCTCGAACACACCCGCGTCTTCTACTTTCAGAACGACGACAAGGAGGAGCTATTCCTCTCCAGTGCCGACTGGATGGAACGCAACCTGCTGCAACGGGTCGAGACCTGCTTCCCGATCGAAAACAACAAGTTGCGCAAACGGGTGCTGCGCGAAGTGAA
>CAYQWR010000342.1:0-2065 GCA_964421235.1 uncultured Thiohalomonas sp.
CAAACCGTTGCTAGCTTGGCCGCGTACCCAAATGACAAAAGAGAGAGGAAACAGACCATGAGCGAAATAGTCGCGTTTTACACCCAGCCGGTGCCGGCCGGCCACGAGCATCGCAGCCGCCTGTTGCAGGAGATCGCCTTCCTGGAGGCGCGGCTGTTCCAACTGCGCAACGACGGCGACTGCGCCTACGAACGCGCCCTCGGCCGCACCTACACCGCCCTGCTCGGCCTGCGCCGCCAGGAGCTGACGACCGCCAGCGCCTGACCATCCCTCACAGCCGGCCGCGATCGTCGCGCACGGCGAATCCGTCCCACGGCCCGGCGACGCCGCGCGTCAGCGCCAGCACCTTAAACAGCTCCCCCATCTCCCCCGGCAACAACAGCCGCTTCATCTGCGCAGCGGCCTCCAGCTGCGCGCGCGCGTCGCCGCCGGTCGCCGCCAGCTCCGGCAGGCCGCTGCCGAGCAGGAAGTTGGCCTGGTTGGCGAAGCCGGCCACATCGAGACCGGCGCTCAATGCCGCCTCGGCGACGGCGGTGAAATCCACGTGGGCGGTGATGTCCTGCAACCCCGCCAGGATCAGCGGGTCGGCATGGGCACGGTGGCGGTAGTGACACATCAGGGTGCCGCCGCCGCGCTGCGGGTGGTAGAACTCGCGCTGCGGAAAGCCGTAATCGAACAGCAGCGCCATGCCGCGCCGCAACCAGCCGGCCAGATCGCGCACCCACCCCTCCGCCGCCAGATTGACCTCGGTTTCGTAGCCCTCCGCCAGCGGTTGCTGCGCCATGATCTGCCGTAACCGTTCGACGGCCGCCGGCGTCGCCCTATCCAGCGTCTGCCAGGCGAAACCCTCGTCGCGCCAGCAGACGCCCAGTTCCTGCACCGTCCCGTCGTGAAGCCGCAGACGGTGCACCGGCATGGCATCGAGCACCTCGTTGGCCAGCACCACGCCGCTGAATTCGGCGGGCGGGCGCTCCAGCCACGCCGCCCGCGCCGCCAGTTGGGGCGCCCGCTGCTGCAAGGTCTGCTGCTGGCGCTGGCGCAGGTCGGCGCTCACCTCCAGGATCAGGTAACGCTCCGGCAGGGCGTCGCGCCGTTCCAGTTCCAGCAGGATATCGGCGGCCATCGTGCCGCTGCCGGCACCGAACTCCAGCAGTTCGCCGCCGTCGAGCCGGCGCAGCACCTGCTCGCACTGGCGCGCCACACAGCGGGAGAACAGCGGCGAGAGTTCCGGCGCGGTGACGAAGTCACCGGCCGCGCCGAACTTGCGGCTGCCGGCGCTGTAGTAGCCCAGGCCCGGCGCATAGAGCGCCAGCTGCATGAAGCGGTCGAAACCGATCGCCCCGCCGGCCTCGTCGATGGCGGCGCGGATCAGCGCGACCAATTCGGCGCTGTGGGCGGAGGCGACCGCATCGGGCGGCGGCAGCTCGCGCAGGCTGGCGGCGACCGCGCGGGGATCGGGGGAATCGAACGGCATGGAGTTTCCGGGGTGAACGAGTTTCTGTAGAGTGTGCCAGATGACGACCGAGAGCAGAAGCGTGCAACAGACCGAACCACTCGCCGGCAAGGTGGCGCTGATCACCGGCGCCGCCCACCGCATCGGCGCCGTCACCGCGCGCACGCTGCATGCCGCCGGCGCCAACATCGTGCTGCACTACCGCAACTCCCGCAAGGGGGCGCAGGTGCTGCAAAACGAACTCAATATGATCCGCGCCGAGTCGGTGATGCTGGTGCAATCCAATCTGCTCGACACCGGGAAGCTGGTATCGCTGGCGCGCGAGGCGCACGGCGCCTGGGGCCGGCTCGACATCCTGATCAACAACGCCTCCAGTTTTTATCCCACCGCCGTCGGCAAGGTCGACGAGGAGCAGTGGAACGACCTGCTCGGCACCAACCTCAAGGCGCCGTTCTTTCTCTCCCAGGCCGCGGCGCCCTACCTCGCGCGCGAGAAGGGCTGCATCGTCAACATCGCCGATATCCACGCCGACCGTCCGCTCAAGGGCTATCCGGTCTACAGCATCGCCAAGGCCGGACTGGTGATGCTGACCAAGGCGCTGGCCTGCGAGCT
>CAYQWR010000343.1:0-2065 GCA_964421235.1 uncultured Thiohalomonas sp.
TCGATGGCGGCGCGTGAGGATTTGCTGCGGCGTTTTCGTCGCGAGGTGGGTGTGATGCGGGAGCTGGCGCACCCGCGGATCGTGCGGGTGTTCGACTACCGCGAGGACCCGAGCCAGCACCTCGCCCTGATCTCGATGGAGCTCGTGCGGGGCTGTTCGGTGCGGCAGCTTCTCGACCTGGCCTACAGCTCCGGCGAGAAGATGTCACCTGACCTGGTGGAAGCGATCTTCGAGCAGACTCTCGAAGCGCTCGACGCGGCGCACGAAGCAGGCGTGATCCACCGCGATGTGACGCCCGGCAACATCCTGCTGGCGGGCGGAACAGCAGCGGAGCTGCTGGCCGAAGCCCATCGCGACCCACAGGTCAAGCTGGTCGACTTCGGGATCGCGGGGCTCGTGGAGCGCACGGAGCTCTCGGCGAAGAGCCGGGTCCTCGGGACCGCGGCCTACCTGGCGCCCGAGGTCTTGAGCCGCGACGCCGAAATCACCTCCGCAGCGGACGTCTTCGGGGCGGGGGCGGTGGCCTACGAGCTGCTGGTGCGCGAGGTGCCGGCGGTCAAGGGCTACCGGGCCGTCGGTGAGTGCGTACCGGACGTTCCGACGCCGCTTGATGGTGCGGTGTCGGCGGCCGTGCGCCCGGAACCGTCCGAACGGCCGGCCGTCGGTGAGGTGCTGGCAGATCTCCGGCGGGCGCGAGCCGAGGCCGCTCAGGCGGCGGCGCGTGAGGTGCAGTTGAGTGCGGCCCGCGGACGGCTCAGGCAATCGATGGACGAAGGCAGTGAGACGGCGGTCGAGGCTTCAGCGGCAGCGCTTCAGGAGAAGCTCGGCGCCGACGGTGGCGACGACAGCGACCTCGAGCGGGCCAGGAGCTGGCTCACGGAGAGGGCAAAGGAGCGAGAGGAGGCTGCGAGGAAGGAGCGCCAGGAAGAGGACGCCAGGGAGCGCGCCGAGGAGCAGCGGCAGCGCGAGGAGGCCGAGCGCCAGCGACGCCAGCAAGAGGAGGTGCGAAAGCAGGCGGAGGAGGAGCGTGCCCAGGCGGAGGCTCAGAGGCGAGAGCGCGAGGAGGCCCAGCTGAGGGAGCGGGTCGAGAGGGAGAAGGCGGCTGAGGAGGCGGAGCAGCGGCGGAAGGCCGAAGCTGAAGCCTCTGTAGCGGCGGCGCCCGCATCCCGGCCGAAGAAGCCTGATCGGACCGGCATTCCACCCATAGTGATCCTGGCGGCCGGCGCCGTGCTGGCGCTGATCGTGGTCGGGCTGTGGCTGACGGGAAGCCGTGGTTGGGTTTTCGAAGCGCCGCCGCCGACCTCAACGCCTCAGCCGGCAGCGACGCCCGCTTCGTCTGGGGGCGAGCTACACGCCGGCGCTTCCTGGACGGACCCGGCGGTCGGAATGCGCTTCCGCTACGTGCCGGCGGGGACGTTCACAATGGGGAGCCCGCCGAGCGAGGAGGGGCGTGACAGCGACGAGGCCCAGCACCAGGTGACACTGACTCGGGGCTACTGGATGGGTGAGACCGAGGTGACGCAGGGTCAGTGGAAGGCGGTGATGGGCTCGAACCCCTCCAACTTCACCTCGTGTGGCGACGACTGCCCGGTGGAGCAGGTGAGCTGGAACGACGCGGTGGACTATGCAAACCGGCTCTCGCGCAAGGCGGGGCTGCAGGAGTGCTACAGGATCAACGGCCAGGACGTGACCTTCGTTGGGCTCGACTGCAAGGGATACCGGTTGCCGACGGAAGCTGAGTGGGAGTACGCGGCGCGGGCCGGCGGAAGCCAGCAGTACGCGGGATCGAACGATCTGGGTTCTGTGGGCTGGTACAGCGACAACTCGGGAAACAGTACACATCGAGTTGGGACGAAGGCAGCAAACGCATGGGGCCTGCGCGACATGTCGGGCAACGTCTGGGAGTGGTGCTTCGACTGGTTCGGCGCCTACCCGGGCGGCTCGTTGACTGACCCAACCGGGCCGTCGTCGGGCTCGTGCCGGGTCAACCGCGGCGGCGGCTGGGACTACTACGCCCGGGGCTGCCGCGTGGCGAGCCGCGCCAGCCGCTCGCCCGGCATCAGCA
>CAYQWR010000344.1:0-2060 GCA_964421235.1 uncultured Thiohalomonas sp.
CGCATCAGCCGGGCACGGGTTATGCTGGCGTCGAAAAAGATGGACGACTTGTTGCATCGCACGACCGACGACGTGGAACGCGAGCGGGTGGTAAATCAAACATTGCAATGGATCTCCGGCGTGGTCGGCGACGACGGCTTGGCCGGGTTCTGGCCCGGGTCGCGCGGCTATGTCTCACTGACCGCGTGGTCGGTACAGTTCATGGTCGAGGCGCGCAATGCAGGTTTCCAGATCGACGACAAATTGCTCGGGCGCATGAACGATGCGTTGCAGCAGTCGTTGCGTTCCGATTACCACCATTTCGTCGACGGCGGCGCCTACGCTGAACGGGTCTGGGCGTTGAGCGCCTTGGCGGCGCAAGGCAAGCTTGATCAGGGCTACGCCGCGGAGCTGGCGCGCCATGCCAACTACCTCAACCTGGAGAGTACGGCGCAGCTGACCAGGGTGTTAGCGATGTCGACGTCGGCCGAGCCGCAGTCGCTCGATGCCAAACTGTGGGGCGGCATCGTCGTGCGGCTCTATCACGGCAACGAGATATACGGTGGCCTGCAACCAACCGCGCAGGCTGCACCGGCGGCAATTCTGCCGTCGGAAACGCGCACCGTGAGCGAGGTCCTGCGCGCGGTCGAGGTCAGTGAAAGCGACAATGCCAAGCACAAACAGTTGTTGCTCGATGCACTGTCCACGCTAGGCCAGGGCAACGGCTGGGGTACCACCAACGCCAACGCAGCGGCTCTGCTCGCGCTCAGCGAGTTTCTGAGCATGGGCAATGGTCAGGCGCCGCAGGCGGTGGCGGTGACCATCGGTGCCAAGAAGGAGTCGCTGGCGGTAGGCGGGAGCGCACCTTTGGTGACGGTGAACGGTATCAGTCCTGACCCGATCCAGGTGAGCGTGGGCGGCGCGGGGCGCCCGATCGTGGTACGCGGCGAAACACGCTATTTGCCGCAGGCTCCCGGCAGCGAGGTGGCGGCGTTGGCACAGGGGTTCGTGGTCAGCCGTGAACTGTTGCGGGTACCGTCCGACGAGTCTGCACCCGTCGAACGACTGAAGCTGGATAAGCCTGGTATGCAGTTCGAGTTTTCTGTCGGCGACGTGATTGAGCAGCACGTGGTGCTGGTCAATCCCGAGGATCGCCATTACGTCGCGGTGGTGGTGCCGCTGGCGGCGGGTATGGAGCCGCTCAACCCCGCACTGGCGACCGCGCCGCCCGAAGCCAAGCCGCAGGGACAGCTGACGCTGGCACCGTCATACGTGTCCTATCTGGACGACCACATGGCCTATTACTACAACAGCCTGCCCAAGGGGACCTACGACTTCTATTTCCGCACCCGTGCCACCATCCCCGGCCGCTATACCGAACCGGCTGCTTACGCACAGATGATGTATCAGGACGCGGTCTACGGCAACAGCGACGGCGCGCGTGTGGTGATTCATCCCGCTGCGGCGAAGAGCAAGTAACGCTCACGGCAATGTCGCTGGGGGTGGGCAAGGCAGGCAGGCGACGGATCGTCCGATACGGTTCGTCATGAAGGTGCGCGGTGCTATCGCCAGGTTCGGCTGGCTGCTGCGCGCATGCCGGCGTCGCTGGTTGCGCTGCATGGTGTCGCTGTTGGTCACTGGATTGCTGGGCACTGCTGGCTATGCACTGACGCTGTCCGGTATGACGGCGCCGCAGCCGACACTGCTGTTGCTTGATCGTCATGGCCGTTTCCTGGCCGAATCCAACGGCGGTCCCGGTCAGGGATACGGTTACTGGCCGCTTACCAAACTTCCCCCTCGCGTTGTCGCCGCCACCCTGGCGCTGGAGGACAAACGTTTCTGGGATCATCCGGGAGTCGATCCCCTTGCGGTGTTGCGGGCTGCTTGGCAGGATCTGCGCAGTGGCAACCGCGTCTCCGGTGCTTCCACCATCGCGATGCAAGTGGCACGGATGCAGAATCCCGGCCCGCGCACCTACCGCCGCAAGTTGGTGGAGAGTCTCACCGCGCTGTTCTTGACGGCGCGCTACGGTCGCGCCGCAGTGCTGCGCCAATATTTGCGTTTGGTGCCCTACGGCAACA
>CAYQWR010000345.1:0-2056 GCA_964421235.1 uncultured Thiohalomonas sp.
CACCACAATAGATTTCCACCGCGTTCAGGAACCATCTTTCCTTATGGTACTTGTAGTAGAGCTTTTGCGCGGCTGCCAGATGCTGGCGCATAGTGCGCATCTGCTGCGAAAACGACTTGATGCTTTCGAACAAGGCCTCATTTTCGAGGTCGCGCATGATCTGGTGGCGATAGTCGATCGCAGCGAGATCGGTCAGAGGGTAGTAGAAGAACGGCTTTAGATCGTATTCCTGCCGGCCGGCGGTGATGGAGTCTATGATCTGGTCGAGATTCAAATCGCGAAAGAAGGCCGGCGCTTCCAGCGTTTCCCACCCCTTGTCGACGTCGGCCTGTTCGAACAGGATGCTATGAAAGCTCATCGCAAAGTGACCCGCTTGCGGAAATCCGCTCAATCGTCCATGCGCCTCGGGAAATGGTGCTGACTGCAATTGCAGCAAGGACATTCGGCGTCGCGTTCGTGCATGACAGCTCCTCGCGCCGGTCATGATGTGACAACGCGAGGATCCTTGGCGGCGCGGACCCTGCGACCCGCTATCGCGCGCCCAGGGTCATCCCGGTTTGGAACAACGCAGCGACGCGCAGGCAATAAGAAACCGCCACCACCGATGATCGCGTTCCCACACCACGATGCCAAACTCCGGCAACTGGGTAGGCATCATCAGCCGTAAGGCGGTTAGAGGAGGAATGCCATCTCCTGAGATTGATTATAAGTGTGCTCATGCGGGCCGGCAAGCCGAGGTTCAAGCACGCCGAGGTTCAAGCACGGCCCAGGCGCTTGCAACCCGATTGCGACTCCGCTAGAGTAACCATCACAGGAGATGGCATTCCTCCTGTGAATAACCGCCAACCCGGCTGATGATGCCTGCAGGCTTCTCAACGGAGGAAAAGCGCGGGCACCGATTCATCGCTGACACATAACCCGGCAATTCGATTCCGCGCTTCAAGGGTGACACCCCCAATGCGCGCGGCGGTGTGTGAGGCGTCATCCCTTCCAGGCAATCCTACTAGGAGACAGCATGAAAACCTTCATCCGATCGGTTCGCGCCCGCGAAATCCTCGATTCCCGCGGCAATCCGACGGTCGAGGTCGATGTGATTCTGTCCGGCGGAGCCTTTGGACGGGCAGCAGTGCCCTCTGGTGCTTCCACTGGCGCGCATGAAGCGGTGGAACTGCGCGACGCGGATGCTGGGCGCTACGGCGGTAAAGGTGTGCAGCAGGCGGTCAAGAACGTCAACGTCGATATTGCGCCTGCGATCCGGGACTTAGATGCTTTGGACCAGGGTGTGGTGGACCGGGCGATGCTGGACATCGATGGCAGTGCGCACAAGGAGAAGCTCGGCGCCAACGCGATCCTCGGCGTAAGCCTGGCGGTGGCGCGCGCCGCGGCGGATGCCTGTCAGCTGCCGCTGTTCCGCTATCTGGGTGGCGCGGCGGCCTGCCGTCTGCCGGTGCCGATGTTTAACATCCTGAATGGCGGTGTGCATGCCAACTGGCAGGGCACCGACCTGCAGGAATTCATGATCGCGCCGGTGGGTGCGCCCAGTTTCGCCGAAGCGCTGCGCTGGGGATCGGAGATCTACCAGCGGCTGAAAAGAGTGCTCAAGGATGGCGGCTATTCCACCGGCGTGGGCGACGAGGGTGGCTTTGCGCCCGCCTTGAAGCGCAACGCCGATGCCGTGGAACTGATCCTCAAAGCCATCGAAGGCGCCGGCTATCAACCCAGTGTGGACGTAGTGCTCGCGCTGGACCCGGCGTCCAGCGGTTTCTATGAAGACGGCCTTTACCAGTTGCGTACGGAAGGCCGCAAAGTGGGTGCCGAGGAGATGGTCGCGATGTACGCCGAATGGGCGGCGAAATACCCCATTGCGGTGCTGGAAGACGGTCTGGCCGAGGACGACTGGGCCGGCTGGAAGCTGCTTAACCGGGAACTGGGCCACAAGATCGAACTGGTGGGCGACGACCTGTTCGTTACCAATGTCGAACGTATCGCGCGCGGCATCAAGGAGGACGTCGCCAACGCCGTGTTGATCAAGCTGAATCAGATCGGCAGCCTGACG
>CAYQWR010000346.1:0-2043 GCA_964421235.1 uncultured Thiohalomonas sp.
CGAGCCGCTGATCAACGAATACCAGGCCGACCAGCTGGCCGCCATGGCCGAGTGACACCGCCGCCCTGCGCGGTGCGCCGCTCATGAAGGCATTCGCTTCCACAGGGAGAAAGGCAAGCGACATGAAGGAAACAGACAGAGGATTCCAATCGACCCGCCGTCGGCCAGCCTGGTGGCTGCTACTGGCCTGGGCCTGCCTGCCGGCGACTGCGGTAACCGCGGCGGAGCCCATCGGCGAACCGCTGGAACAGCGGTTGATGGCCCACCTGGCCGAGGTGCAGCGACAGCCGGCCAATCACCTCGTCCCCTTCACCACCGACGGCTGCAGCGGCGGCATGAGCGCCGGCTGGGAACACATGGCGCAGCTGTTTCCGCGGCTGGGCGCGACGGTGGGCGAACAGCCGCCATGGGAGGCGTGCTGCGTCGCGCATGATCACGCCTACTGGCGGGGGAATGGCGGCTATCAGGCGCGCCTCGCCGCCGACCGCGCGCTGCGGCGCTGCGTCGTCGCCAGCGCGGCGCAACATGCACCGCTCCTGGCGGCGCGCATGGAGGTGCCGACCGGCGCCGTTGCCGACGCCTTCGTCGGCGCCGCCGATCTGATGTACGCCGCGGTGCGGGTAGGAGGCGTACCCTGCAGCACGCTGCCGTGGCGCTGGGGCTACGGCTGGCCACAGTGCGCCCCCCTCGACCGACCGGCCAAGCCGTGAGCTTGCGACAACTGCTGGCCGCTGCCGTCGATCAGTTGAGAAAGGCAGGTAATGACGACGCGCGGCTCGACGCCGAGGTGTTGCTGTGCCACCTGCTGGAGTGCAACCGCGCCCACCTGCGCGCCTGGCCCGAGCGCGAACTGAGCCCGCAGCAACAGGCGGACTACCGGGCGCTGGTCGAACGCCGCCGCCGCGGCGAACCGATCGCCTATATCACCGGTAGCCGCGAATTCTGGTCGCTGCGCCTGCAGGTGACCCCCGCCACGCTGATCCCGCGGCCCGATACCGAGCGCCTGGTGGAGCTGGCCCTGGAGCGCATCCCCCCCGACGCGGCGTGGCAGGTCGCCGACCTCGGCACCGGCAGCGGCGCCATCGCCCTGGCCATCGCCCGCGAGCGCCCGCGCTGCCGGGTCGTCGCCACCGACGCCTCCGCCGACGCCCTCGCCGTCGCCGCGGCCAACGGGGCGCGGCTCGGCCTCGGCAACGTCGTCTTCCGCCACGGCGCCTGGCTGGCGCCGCTGGCCGGCGAACGCTGCCAGCTCATCGTCAGCAATCCGCCCTACATCCGCAGCGACGACCCGCACCTGGCCCAAGGCGACCTGCGCTTCGAGCCGCCCACGGCCCTGAGCGCCGGCGCCGACGGCCTGGACGACATCCGCCTGATCGCCGCCGGCGCCCGCCACCACCTGACGCCGGGCGGCTGGCTGCTGCTGGAGCACGGCTGCGACCAGGGCGCGGCGGTGCGCGCCCTGCTGCAACAAAACGGCTATGGTGACGTGTTAACCTACCAGGACTATGCTGGGCTCGATCGTGTCAGCGCCGGGCGCAGCGGGTGACGACTGCCTCTGTGTCAAGATAGGGTTATACTAGGCGGGCGGTGTGATACGTCCCAACAGTGCAGCAATGCCGAAGGTGGAACGGTATGCAGAGTGAAACCAGCGAATTCATCAAGATCCGGGAGGTGAGCTTCAGCGCCATCAACCCGGACCCGAAGCAGGCACACACTGCGACCCTGCTGCTCAGCGGCATGGACGGCGTCATCCACGCCCACCCCCTCAACGACACGCTGCTTCAGGTACGTTACGACGTCAGCGAGATCACCCTGCGGGTGATCGAAGAGGTGCTGGGCGAACTCGGCTTCCACCTCGCCAACAACCTGATGTGCAAGCTCAAGCGCGCCCTCTACTACTACACCGAAGAGACCCAGCGCGCCAATCTCGGCCTCGACGGCCAGGCCGCCCCCAAGTCGGTGAAGGTGTTCGTGCAACGCTACGAAAAACTGCGCCACGGCTGCCGCGACGACCGCCCGGAACACTGGCGCAATTATCTGTAA
>CAYQWR010000347.1:0-2034 GCA_964421235.1 uncultured Thiohalomonas sp.
TATGAGTTGGACGTTTTTGTATACGGCATCAATTTATGAAAATTATCGCCATCGACACCGCCACTGAAGCCTGTTCCGTTGCCTTGTACCTGGACGGTACCGTGCAGGAACGTTATCGCCTGGCGCCGCGCCAACACGCGGCGTTGGTGCTGCCGATGGTGGATGAACTGCTTGCAGCGACGGGTCTGACGCTGTCGGCCCTGGATGCCGTCGCCTTCGGTCGCGGCCCCGGCAGTTTTACCGGCGTGCGTATTGCCGCCAGCGTCGCCCAGGGGCTGGCGTTTGCCGCGGAGCTGCCGGTGATCGGGGTGTCGACGCTGGCGGCGCTGGCGCAGGGGGCGTGGCGCGAGTTCGGTTGGGAGCGGGTGGCCGCGGCGATCGACGCGCGCATGCATGAGGTCTATTGGGGCGGTTACCAATTCGGCGCCGACGCGGTGATGGAGGCCGTCATCGAGGAGGGCGTGTTTGCGCCGGCCGCAACCCCCCTATTGCCTGATGCCGCCTATCACGGCGTCGGCAGCGGTTGGGACGCCTACGGCCAGGTTCTCGCTGAACGCCATCATAATTGTATCGCCGGGCGCTCCGATGGTGTTTTGCCTCACGCCCAGGATGTTGCCCGTCTCGCCGTCGCCGCCTTTTGCGCCGGAGAGATGGTGGCGCCAGAACTCGCCGTTCCGGTCTACCTGCGCGATCAGGTGACCCATCAACACGCCGGATAAGCCGTACCATGGAATTGAGAGACAACCCGCGTTTGCTTGAGTCTTACCGCACCGTAAAACTGTTGGGGAGTGCGGTTGGTGTCAGTGTCGTGCTGTATGGGATGGTCGTGGAGTTCTGGCTCTGGTCGCAGCCGGCGTTTCGCGGCTACGTGCATCCCGCCGCACTGCGTTATGTCCGGCCAATAATTGTTGCCGCTGCGGTGACGTTGCTGTTGCTTGCGGGTTGGGTACGCGGGCGGTTGCTGGGGATCGGCAACTCGCTTGAGGTCATGGTGACGCAGGCCATGGTGCCGCAACAACGTGCGCTGGCGATGATGCGCGCCGCAGTCATCGGTTTCGGCATGTGCGAAGGAGCCGCACTGTTGGGCTTATTGTTGTTTCTGTGCTCGGGTTGGCGCTGGGATTTTTACGGACTGGCGGCGATGGCACTGCTCGCTTTGATATTGCGCTTCCCCAGTTATCGTCAATGGCAGCGCTGGTACGGAAGCCGCAGCAGTATCAGATAGCGCCGCTGTTGCGCAGCAGTTTTGCGATGGCCTCGGCCAACAGCCGGTAACCCGCCTGATTGGGGTGTACCTCATCCGATTTCAGGGCACGATCCGCTTCGATACGCGGCAGCGCCCGGTTCTCCAACGGTATCCCGAATTCGTCGGCCAGTTGCCGATAAAAGCCGGCATCTTTGAGTCCGAACAGCGCCGGGCGCGGAACGCCGATCAAGATGATCGCGATGTGCCGGTTGCGCGCCAAGCGTATCATCGCACGCAGGTTGGCGACGGTCTGCGCCTGGTCGAGTTTGCGCAGCAGATCGTTGCCGCCGTGACAGAGAATCAGCAGTGCCGGATGATACTCGTCGAGCACCTCGGGCAGACGGCGCAGGCCGGCGGCGGTCACCTCGCCCGGCACGCCGGCGTTGACGACCGTGCGACCGATGAGCCGTTGCAACTGCGCCGGATAGCTGTCGTCGGCAGGGACGCCGCTGCCGTAGGTAAGGCTGTCGCCGAAGGCGACGATGACGGCGTCATGCGATAGCGGCGGCAGCATCGGCGTATGCGTACCGCAACCGGCAGTGACGGCGGCGAGCAGGACGCAACAGAGCAGTGAGAACGGACGCGGCATGGATGCAATGTTAGTACGCCGCCGGCGCCGACCCCAGCCGCCGTTCAGGTCAGGAGCAGTTTTTCCAGGATGCGCTGGTACATGGCGCTCAAATCGTCCAATTCCTTCAGCGCTACCCGCTCGTCAATCTGATGAATAGTGGCGTTGAGCGGGCCGAACTCCAGTACCTGGGCGCCGGTCGGTGCGATAAAGCGGCCAT
>CAYQWR010000348.1:0-1324 GCA_964421235.1 uncultured Thiohalomonas sp.
CACTTGCACTTGGTTGTTGAGGGTTTCGGGAATCGGTTCGATTTCGCCTCGCTGGGATGTTCAGGGGCCGGTGGCGGAAATCAGGAGCCGCGCGAAAAGGGCCCGTGCGCCGGAAATCGGGGGAATTCGAATCGTCAACCGGCTTAACCCATCCAGCGGCACTGTGCCGGTCACCTGGGTCGGCACCGTTTGCCAGGTCTTCATGTCTTGCGAGGTCTCCACCTGATACTGCGCGTCGGTCATGTTGTCACGCCAAGGGAACGTCAGCGTGAGGATGGTGTCCCCGGTGCCGGGATCGGTTTGGACGGCGGGCAGAATCTGACTTGGATCGGCCACCTTAGCCGAAAGGCCAAACGTGTATTCGGCGAAGTTCACGATGCCGTCGCCGTCCGGGTCGGCATTCGGACCGGAGACGCTGGTGTCCTGGAGTTCGGCGGCGGTAAACTCGGCCTGCTGCCATTGAGCGAAGGACGTGAAGGACGAGAAGGCGCTGGCGCGGACGATGGCCTGGCTGCCGTTGTCGAAAGTGACCCGAAACGTGACCTCGCCCTCGTCGCTCAGGCCGCTGAGGATACCCTCGTCGTTCCCGGTGACGCCGGGGGCGTTGTCGTTCACGCGGTCCGCGTTGCCGCCATTGAAGTCAACGGTTTTGACGAGGCCGAGATCCGTGCCGTTGACGATCAGGTTCGTCCCCTCTCGAGCGAGCAAGGCCCAGCCCCCAAGGTCGTCCTGCATCCACAGGCCCACGTCGTTGGTGAAGGTGACGCCGGGACTGGACAAATCCAGTTTTGCCATCATGGCGACACGTCCTTCGGCGTTGACCGCCCAGAAAGGAAAGTCAGCGAACGTGGCGCCGCCGGTGCCCGGGGCAGGATCGCCCTGGCGCACCAGCCGCTTGTTTTGGCCGTCGTGAAGGCGCCAGAGGGCGTTCACGTATCCTGCAGATGTATCCGTGAGCTCGGAGACTTGAGAGAAAACGTCGCCCGCTTTATCGATCACCGGGCGGCGGCCTCCAAGGTATTTGATCGTGGCCTCGCTGCCGTCTTCGAGCGTCACGGTGTCGCCGGTCCGGACCAGGGCGGTCAGCGCGCCGGTGTCCGTGTCGCCCTGCAGGATGAAGGTCTGCGAGCTTCCCTGCAGGCCGGCGCTAAAGATGATGCGCCCAGCCGTGCTGATAGAGGGCAGTTCGGGGCGAATAGCGTCCAGCGCGACCAGGCCAATCTTGCCAGCCGCAATGTTGGTCGGGAAGGGATCGCCGTCGCGCACCAACAGCTTCAGGCCGTCGCCTTTGTCATAGTAAATACCGGTGTCGTTGTCGAATGTG
>CAYQWR010000348.1:1334-2031 GCA_964421235.1 uncultured Thiohalomonas sp.
GCAGGACCAGAACGTCCTGCGGCGAGACCACGAAGCTGAGAAACGGATTTTGCGCGAACGCGAAGCTGACGCTGGTGCCCGGCGCAACGTCGGTGTCCCGCGCGATTTCCGTCGCGGCGCCGTTCGCGTAGCTGTAGAGCACCGTCCTAATACTACCGGTCGTCAGATCATCGCCCTGAACATACATCTTCGGCGGAGCCACGCCTTGCGGATCCGGCACAAATCGCGGGTCGGGCATATCGGCGTAAAAGCCGGACTCGGGCGGGTTATCCAGCGACAGGTACGGGGTCGGTGCCGACCCCGCAGTGCTGATTATCCATGGGGAGATGACCGTCCGGTTGTTGCCGAGGTAAATCACGGAAATCACGGAGAACGGGTCCATCGCTCGGGACAGGACCCTGTCCTTGGATTGCAACCACAAACCGTCGGAGTAATCGCCGAATGCGATCGTGCCATCGTGGCTGATGACCGGAAGAATAAATCCGGAGGTGCTGAAGTTTCCAATTGTACCGGGCGCCGGGCCGCCGCTCGTGGCGACGAGCGAGAGATAGATGTCGCGCGGCACATGGCGTCCGCCTTGCGAGAGATGCACGCCGTTGCTGGCGAACGGGCCGGTCTTTATCGTTCCGGAGCCGCTGGTGGGTGTGTTGGCGCCAAAGACCACGGCGATCAGGTAGCCTTTGTAGGTGCCGAGAGC
>CAYQWR010000349.1:0-2004 GCA_964421235.1 uncultured Thiohalomonas sp.
TGACGGTGTCGCCACGCCGACTGCGCCATGCTCTGGCACTTGCACTCGCCGGACTTCCGCTAATGCCTGCGCTGGCAGCCGCCCCTCCATCGAGCGGCACGATCCTCCAGCAGAGCACGCCGGCACCCCAGGCGCCCACCGCGCCGGGCCCGGTGCTGCGCCTGCCTTCGCCCAAGTTGCAGCGCAGCCAATCGGCGGTGCGCATTCCGGTCAAGCGGATCCATGTGCAGGGCAACACGCTGCTGCCCGAGGATACTTTGTCTCGTCTGGCCAAGACCCTCGAAGGGCGCACCGTCACCCTCGGCGATCTGGACGCGCTGGCCGGACGCATCACCGACCGCTATCACGCCGCCGGCTACCCGCTGGCCTATGCCTACGTGCCCGCCCAGCGCATCCAGGGCGGCCTGGTCACCCTCAACGTGATCGAGCCGCGCTACGACCGCATCCTGATCACCGGCAAGTCGCGCCTGAAGGCCTCGGTCGTACGCCGCACCCTGAGCGTGTCCAGCGGCCAGCCCATCGCCGAGGCCCCCTTGAGCCGCGGCCTGCTGCTGCTCGAGCGCACTCCGGGCGTGCGCGTGGCGGGCACCCTGGTGCCGGGAGCGCAGCCCGCGACCAGCTCGCTCCAGGTCCACCTGCAGGATCAGTCGCGCGCACGCGCCAGCCTCGGGGTGGACAACCACGGCGGCGCCTACACCGGCCGCACCCGCGGCACGTTCACGGCGAGTCTGGACAACCCCTTCGGCTACGGCAGCCAACTGGCGGTCAACGGGCTGAGCACCGAGGGCGGGCTGCTGCACGCCGGCGGCTTCAGCGCCCTGTCGCCCAACCTGCATGACGGCCTGCGCCTGGCCGTGTACGGCTCGCGTACGGTGTATCGGCTGGGTGGGGAGTTCGCCGCCTTGAGGCAAAGCGGTCAGGCCAACCAGTACGGGGCGAGCCTGCGCTATCCGCTGGTCCTGCGCCCGGGCCGGCTGCTGCAGGCCAGCCTCGACGTGCTGCGCAACGACTTCACCCAGACCACCGCCAGCATCGGCACCCAGGACCGCTCGCATATCGATCTGGCCCGACTGAGCCTGAGCGGCGCCTATGCCGACCGCTGGGGCGGGATGAACACCGCGGGGCTGAGCGTCAGCCACGGCCAGCTCCTGCTCGACAGCGCCACGGCGCGCGCCACCGATGCCGCCGGGCCGCAGACCGCCGGCGTGTTCTGGGTCGGACAGCTCAACCTCGACCGCCGCCAGCGCCTGCCCGCCCGGTTCGTGCTCGGTGTGAACCTGAGCGGCCAGCTCGCCTCCGGCAACCTCGACGGCAACCAGAAGTTCTACCTCGGCGGACCCGATGGGGTAATGAGCTACCCGGTGGGCGAGGCCGGGGGCGACGAGGGCGTGCTGCTGCGCACGCGTCTGGCCCACGGCGTACCGCTGGCCCGGCTGCCCGGACGGCTCGAAGCCGCCCTGCTGGCCCAGGCCGGCAAGGTGTGGGTCAACCGCCACCCGTACGCCGGGGCGAGCGGCCAGGCCAGCCTGTTCCGTGCCGGGGCGGGCGTGGGGCTCGACTACCACTGGCGCGACCGGGTGAGCGCGAGCCTGAGCTACGTGCACAGGGTGGGCCCCGATCGGGCCACCGCCGGTCCGGCCCATGCCGGGGAAGTCTGGGCCAGCCTCAAGCTCAACGGCTGAGCGCCGACCACAGCCGTAAACGCCCAAGAACGACAGAACAGCATCACCGACAGCAGCGCACAAAACTAAAAGACCACGACGCCTTCGGGCTCGGAGCACCGCCATGAACCACGTCTACCGTCTCGTCTGGAACCGCTCGCTCAACGCCCTGGTGGCCGTGGCCGAGAACGCCGGCAGTGGCGGCAAGGCGGGCAGCCCGCGCCAGCGCAAGCTGGGCCGGCCCCTGACCGCACGGCTTGCGCCCGTGGCCCGCGCGGTACTGCTGGCCCTGGGACTGAGCCCTGCTGCAGCCTTGGCCCTGCCCACGGGCGGGCAGGTGGTC
>CAYQWR010000350.1:0-1981 GCA_964421235.1 uncultured Thiohalomonas sp.
TGGCCCAGCCCTCGCCGGCGCCGAGCACGTCGCCGTAGGAGAAGCCGCCGCAGGCGACCATGCCGGTGAAATCCTGCAACGACACGCGACCGGCGATGATGTCGCTCATGTGCACGTCGACGGCGGCGAAGCCGGCGCGATCGAACGCGGCGGCCATCTCCACCTGGCCGTTGACGCCCTGCTCGCGCAGCACGGCGACGCGCGGGCGCTTGCCGCCGGCGATGTAGGGCGCGGCGATGTCCTCGTCGATGTCGAAGGTCAGCTCCGCGTGCAGGCCCGGATCGTCGCCGTCGAGCAGCGTGTCGAACTCTTCCTGGGCGCACTCGGGATTGTCGCGCAGCGACTGCATGCGGAAGCTGGTCTCGGCCCAGGCGCGTTGCAGGTCGATGCGCGCCTCGTCGAGCAGTTCGACGCGGTCGCGGCTGACGACGATGCGATCGTCGTCGTTGAGCGTGCCGATGACTGCGCTGTGCTTGCCGAGACCGGCATCGTGCAGCCAGGCCAGCACGTCGTCGGTGTCGACGTGGCGCACCTGGATCACGGCGCCCAGCTCCTCGTTGAACAATGCCGCGGCGGCATCGCTGCCGAGGTCGTCCAGCTCGATGGTGACGCCGGTGTGGCCGGCGAAGGCCATCTCGGCGACCGTGGCGAACAGGCCGCCGTCGGAGCGATCGTGATAGGCAAGCAGCAGCCCCTTGGCGTTGAGCTCCTGGATGCAGGCGAAGAAATTCTTGAACTGCTGCGGGTCGTCCAGGTCCGGCGCGTGGTGACCAATCTGCTTGTAGACCTGCGCCAGGCAGGAGCCGCCGAGGCGATTGTTGCCCTTGCCCAGGTCGATGAGGATCAGGTCGGTGTCGCCCTGGTCGCTGCGCAGTTCGGGGGTCAGGCTCTTGCGCACGTCGGAGACCGGCGCGAAGGCGGAGACGATCAACGACAGCGGCGCGGTGACGCTGCGCTTCTCCCCGTCCTGCTCCCACACCGTCTTCATCGACATGGAATCCTTGCCCACCGGGATGGCGATGCCGAGCGCCGGGCACAACTCCATGCCGACCGCCTTCACCGCCTCGTACAGGCCGGCGTCCTCGCCCGGATGACCGGCCGGGGCCATCCAGTTGGCGGAGAGCACGATGCGCGCGATGTCGTCGATGCGCGCGGCGGCGATGTTGGTGAGCGCCTCGCCCACCGCCATGCGCGCCGAGGCCGCATGATCGATCAGCGCGACCGGGGTGCGTTCGCCCATGGCCATCGCCTCGCCGGTGTAGCCGTCGAAGCTGGTGGCGGTGACGCCGCAGTCGGCCACCGGCACCTGCCATGGGCCGACCATCTGATCACGGTTGATCAGGCCGGTGACGGTGCGGTCGCCGATGGTGATGAGGAAGTTCTTGGCGGCGACCGTGGGCAGGCGCATCAGGCGATAGGCGGCGTCCTTCAGGTCGATGTGTTTGGTGAGGATCTCCGACTTGCGGAACGGCTTGCGGTGCACGTCGCGCAGCATCTTCGGCGGCTTGCCCAGCAACACCTCCAGCGGCAGGTCGATGGGCGTGTTGTCGAAGTGGGCGTCGCCCAGGATCAGATGCTGCTCTTCGGTGGCCTCGCCGATGACGGCGAACGGCGCGCGCTCGCGCTCGCAGATCCCGGCGAAGCGTTCCATGTCCTCGGCGCGCACGGCGAGGACGTAACGCTCCTGCGCCTCGTTGCACCAGATCTCCATCGGCGCCATGCCCGGCTCGTCGTTGGGGATGGCGCGCAGCTCGAAGCGCGCGCCGCGGCCGGCATCGTTGACCAGTTCCGGCAAGGCGTTGGACAGGCCGCCGGCGCCCACGTCGTGAATGGAGACGATGGGATTGTTCTCGCCCTGCTGCCAGCAGCGATCGATGACTTCCTGGCAACGGCGTTCCATCTCGGGATTGCCGCGCTGCACCGAGGCGAAGTCCAAGTCTTCGGCGCTGGCGCCGCTGGCCACCGACGAGGCCGCACCGCC
>CAYQWR010000351.1:0-1978 GCA_964421235.1 uncultured Thiohalomonas sp.
TTTCGTGCGGTTTTACCTGCGGTACAGGCGTCGGCACCGGCAACCCCTCCAAGATCATCATCTGGCAGCGCAACAGAAGCTCGGACATGTTGCTCGATTTTCTGAAGGATGATTTTAGTAAAAAGCCAAGAATCATTCAGTCGGTGGTGACCAACGATATGGTGTCGGAATTCAGCGTGGATATGCGTGGCCTCAGCTATTCCGACAACACGACGGTGGCCCCAGTGATCAACACCTTGTCCCTCAGCGGTCAAGCGGGTTTCCCCGCGCCCGGCCAATCCCTCAAATGGGACATGGCGACGGACGCGCAGCAGACCCAAATCGATGCCGGTCAGTATACCTACACGCCGGGTAGCGGGCCCGGCGGCAGTATCGGTACCTACAACTATAACCAAGGGAATTTTGACATTAACTCGACGGATTGGTCGACTTTCTTCGATAAGAATGATTCCAGCAACGTTTGGACGACGTCCACCAATAAGCCGAACTAAGGAGGAGGGCACGGGTACAGCTGATACGCTCCATGTCCAAGTAGAACTTTGGTGGAAACTTGAAATTGCCCCAAGCGAGGCGTGATGCCTCGCTTGGGGCCCATTCCTCGCTAATCTTGGAAACGCCACTCGCACCGGAAGCCCGATTAATCGCGAAATGCACTATCGGAGATAGCGCAGCTCGGGTTCTGCGCAGTCTGCCGCTCCCTGGTACACAATGAGGTGAACTAACAGGTGCGGGATGTAAGCCGATATATATAGAGGTAGCGAAGGTCTGAAAGTCATGAGTTCGACTCCCAATGTGTTGTTTCCAGCCCTGTCAGCGACACTGGGGTTGCTGGCAGCCTGTGCGCACGCCGCCTCCGGCTATGTGCCGGGGGAGGTGCTGGTTAGGTATCAGGGGCCGGTCAGCTCGAACATCATCTCGTCTATCGCCGCGAAGCCGCCGCGACGACAGCTTGGCGGCGGCTTCGAGAGGATTGTCTTAAAGCAAGGCATCACCGTTGAAGAGGCCATTGCCCGCCTTGGTGCGATACCTGGTGTTGTATATGCGCAACCAAATTACGTCAAGCGCAGCCAGGCGATACCCAACGACCCACGCTTCAATCTGCAATGGGCCCTCAAGAATGACGCCCAGGCCGTGCCGTCCTCAGGCGGCAGTGACGTATCGGGCTTTGCCGACGCCGATATCGATGCCAATGTCGCATGGGACGCTACCACGGGCGATCCCTCTGTGGTGGTGGCGATCATCGATTCGGGCATCGACTACAGCCATCCCGATCTCACCGGCAACGTGTGGCAAAACCCCAATGAAACCAATGATGGACTGGATGACGATGGCAACGGCTATGTCGACGACGTCATGGGCTGGGACTTCGTGCATAACGACAATGATCCCGTCGATCTCAACGGTCATGGCACCCATGTGGCCGGGATCATCGCCGCCCAGGGCAATGACGGCTCGACGGTAGCCGGTCTCAGCTGGCGAACGACGTTGATGCCGCTGCAGGTGGTGGATGCCGACGGCATCACCACCTCGTCGGCTATCGTCTCGGCCATACGCTATGCCGTGGACAACGGCGCCAAGGTGATCAACGCGAGTTACGGGGAAACGACCTTCGATCAGGCAGAGTACGACGCCATCGCCTATGCCAACGGCAAGGGCGTGCTGGTGGTGGCGGCGGCCTGTAATAACGGCGTCGATAATGATACGGCGCCTTGTTATCCCTCCAGCTACGACCTGCCGAACATCATTGCGGTAGCCGCGTCCGACCAGTTCGACAATCGCGCCAGTTTCTCCAGCTGGGGCGCTGTGTCGGTGGACTTGGCCGCGCCCGGGGTGAGCATCATCAGTACCTATCCCCAGTTCGACCGACTGGGTAACACCGCCTTCGTCAACGGCGTGCAGGGCTGGACCTTTGGCGGCAGCCCGGATCAGTGGGGTGTGAGCGGGGGACTGCTGCAGGACAGCCCCAGCGGCAATTACG
>CAYQWR010000352.1:0-1954 GCA_964421235.1 uncultured Thiohalomonas sp.
CGCAGCACCTGCAGCAGGTCGTCGGGGCCGGTGACCATGATCACCACCACGTCGCTGCGGCCGGCCAGCTCACGCGGCGTGGCGCACAGCTCCGCGCCTTCCGCCTGCAGCGGCTGCGCCCGCTCCGCGCTACGGTTGTAGACCGCCAGCGGATAACCGCCCTGCCGGACATTGCGGGCCATCGGGACCCCCATGGCGCCCAGACCAAGAAACCCTATTTTCTCCACGGCACATCCTCCACCTGGCTGCAGGCAATGACAGGCTATGTTAACGCTTCGCGAGAGCAAGGCAAAAAAAACGCGGCAACCAAGCCGGTTGCCGCGATCACGGAGGTGACGATATCAGCTCTTGAGCAGTCGTCGGAGAGATCGATCCCGAAACACCCCACCCGGCACAAAACCGAGTGATGCGCTGCGGAATTAAGGCACATCGTATTTGTCAGGAATTAGTCTGTCAAGCGATTAAAATGGAGTGCTGAGCTTGTGTTGCCACACAAACTCCGTAAGCTGGCAGGTGCGGGACTACAGAAACGATTTGGAACAATGCGTAAAATCATGGTGTTAAACCCCAAGGGGGGCTGCGGCAAGACCACTCTTGCCACCAACCTGGCCAGCTATTTCTCCACCCGCGGCCGGAAGGTGGCGCTCGCGGACTTCGATCCCCAGGGCAGCAGCGGCGACTGGCTGGCCCAGCGCCCCGCCGAACGCACCCCGATCTACCAAGTGGCGCTGGACGAAACAAAAGACAAACTGCTGATCCCGCTGGGCATGGACTACATCGTCATGGATGCGCCGGCCGCCACCCACGGCAAGGAGCTCAAACGCCACGTTAAAAAGGCGCAGACGTTGCTGATCCCGGTGCTGCCCTCGCCTATCGACATCCGTGCCGCCGCCCGCTTCATCGAAGAGCTGCTGCTGGTGGGGCGCGTGGCCCGCGCCGAAACGCGCATCGCCGTGGTCGCCAACCGGGTCAAGGAGCAGACCCTGATCTACCAAGCGCTGCAACGCTTCCTCGCCAGCCTCGGCATCCCATTCGTCGCCACGTTGCGCGACAGCCAGAACTATATCCGCGCGGCGCAACGGGGCATCGGCATCTTCGAGCTGCCGCCGACGGCCGCCGCTACCGACCGGGAGCAGTGGCAACCGCTGCTGAACTGGCTCAACGACGACCGCGGCACGCCGCGCAAGCACTGATGCCGCGGATGTCGGAGTGCTGGTATCCTGCATGCACCGCGGCCACCTCCAGCGGTAGGAGCGGCGCATGATGCCAGGCCGGCGGAAGAAATGCGCCGCCGACACGCCTCCGGCCTTCCGGCACCGCCGGCAGGTTGTTTTCAATTTCCAAACGGTCCCGCATCCTTGATGATTGAGTCCGACATCGACCAAGAAGATCACCGCGCGGTACTGCTCGCCGAGCAGGTCAAACTGCTGCGCGCCACCCTGCCGTCGACGCTGCTCACAGTGCTGATCGTATCGTCGGTACTGGTGGCGGTGCAGTGGAATTTCATCGACCACCGCACCCTGCTTGGGTGGATGGCGGCGATCCTGGTTATCACCGCCGTCCGCGCGACGCTGCTGCTGCACCGCCACAGCGGCCAGGCGATAATCGACCATCGGCGCTGGGTACGGCGCTTTCTCATCGGCACACTGGTTTCCGGTGCGTCCTGGGGCGCCGCCAGCTACCTGCTGTTCCCGCCCAACGACGTCACGCATCAGGTGTACCTCGCCTTCGTGCTGGCCGGTATGGCCGCCGGCAGCGTCACCTCGCTGTCGGCCATGCGCTCCGCCGCCGCCGCGTTCATGTTGCCGGCGCTGCTGCCGTTGATCGTGCGGCTGCTCACCACGCACGCCGCCCTGGGATCGGTGATGGGACTGATGGTGGTGCTGTTCCTGGTGATGGTGATGTTCAATGCCCAGCGCTTCGAACAGATGATCATCGAGTTGCTGCGGCTGCG
>CAYQWR010000353.1:0-481 GCA_964421235.1 uncultured Thiohalomonas sp.
AGTTACCGCTAAGTCCGGCGCCGAGGATACAAGAGAAGGTCTAGAGGCGGGAGCGTTCGACTATATTAAAAAACCTTTTAACAGGATTGAACTGCTTGCCAGGGTAAACTCAGCGCTGAAACTATCGGAAGCCCACAAAATGCTTGTGGAGTCGGAACAAAGAAATACATTCGCCGCCACGGTGGTAACCACCAACCATAAAATTAAGCAGCCTCTTACGCTGATGAGTCTTTCTTCGGCGGCTATTAAAAGAGAGTTGAGAAAAGACGAAGTGTCTAAAGAGGCGATATTAAAAAGGCTCAACTATATTGAGATCGCTGTCAAAGAGATCAACGACGTGTTAAATCAGCTTAATGCAATTAAGAAGCCCATCTTTTCCGATTATGTTAAGAATATAAAGATGGTTGAGTTCGATAGGAATCCTGAGAAGGCGTCAGATTAATTTTTGGATGGTTGCGAGCATCGTTTCAAACTCGTAGGG
>CAYQWR010000353.1:491-1943 GCA_964421235.1 uncultured Thiohalomonas sp.
TATGCTTTCCATGCCGTTCATTTCGGGCATGTTAAAATCAACTACCGCAAGATCCACCTTAATTTCTTCCGTTAAAACTTTCAGGAGTTCAACTCCGGAAATTACTCTTATTACGTTATAGTCATACGATTCGAGTAGTTCCGCAAGTAGATCGCGAAGCATTACTTCGTCGTCGGCAAGGACGATAATCTTCTCGGTCTTCTTAGACTTCGCCGCTTTCGTCGGTTCATAAGAGGGTATATACACTTCGAAAGAGGTACCTTCCCCCCTTTTGCTTGAAACATCGATATGCCCGTTGTGTGCCTTAATAATGCCGTAGGTAACGTAAAGACCAAGCCCCGATCCCGAGCCGGTCTCTTTACCTTTTGTCGAGAAATAGGGATCGAAGATTCGCTGAATGTTCTCCTCTTCTATGCCGTCGCCCGTATCGCTTACCGAGAAACAAACATAGTTTCCCTTTTCAAGAAGCCGGTAGTTAATAGTGTTCTCTAAGTTGACTGTAATATTCTCTGCTTTTAGGGTGATAGTGCCGGTGTTTGCTATAGCTTCCTTCGCGTTTACGCAAAGATTAAGAAGCACCTGGTATATTTCCGTACCGTTGCCGAGTATATCATAAAGATTATCATTGATATTACTTTCGAAGCTTATTTTCTTTGGGAATGTCTGTGAAATTACTTTGGAGATTTCGTTAAGAAGAAGATTTGGCTTGATCAGCTCTTTTCTTTTCGGTGTCGGCTTGCCGTATGAAAGAAGGCCTTTTGTGAGGTCCTTGGCGCGTATTGAGCAGCTCTCAATGTTATCGAGAAGTCTATATATGTCTTCCCTTTCGGGTATTTTTCTTTTAAGAAGGTTGAGGCTTCCGAATATGCTTGAGAGCAGGTTGCTGAAGTCGTGTGCCATTCCGCTTGCGAGCTTGCCTATTGTCTCCAGCTTCTGTGCTTGTAGAAGCCTGCTTTCAAGAGCCGTATTAAGCTCCCTGGTCCTGCTGCTGCTTATGGCGAACGAAAGCAGCGCCGCCAGTTTTTCGGTGTTGCTAATATCGGTATCGCCGAAAACGCCGTTCTTTTTGCCGATTATTATCGATGCTATCAAAGACTTTTCAAAAAAACACGGCGCCATTACGATCTTATCACATTGAAGCGATTGCGTAAGATTATAACCGAAATTATTCGGATCGGCTTCAACAAGCAGTGCTCTTTTGTTGGTGATCAGCCACTTGTTGATAAATGACGAACTTACCTTGATATCTCTTATTACCTCTTCTTTGTCGGCAATTAGATTTGCCTTGTCTATAAGTTCAAAGCCGTCTTCCGTGCTATCATCGTTTACTTGTATAAGACCCACATCGGCGCCGGTCAGATTAATGCATTTTGTCAGTATTGATTTTTTCAGTACGGACAATGAAGTTTCTTTTACTAGAAGAGTAAGAATTTGCTGAAGTTCGTTTTGAAA
>CAYQWR010000354.1:0-1923 GCA_964421235.1 uncultured Thiohalomonas sp.
GGCGCCGGGACGCTGAAGCTCAGTGGGAGCGACACGTTCGGCGGCACGCTGCTGGTCGCCGGCGGCACGGCGACCTTCGACGGCAACACCGCTTCCTCCACCGTCGCCGCCACCAGCCGCAGCATCAACGGCAACAGTGTCTCCAATGCGGAGATACCCGGCTCGGTGGCGGGAAACGGGGCCAGCTTTGCATCCGCATCGTGCGGCTGGTGGTCGGAACAGACGGCGCCGATGACGCCGTCGGCCAGCGCCCGGCGCAGCCCGTCGCGGTCGCGCTGACTGCGCAGCGGCGGCCGCACGTGGCACAGGCTGTCGAACTGGCCGACGTCGAGCTCGGTGAGATAGAGGTGGTGGGCGGTTACGTCGGCGGTGACCGGCACGCCGCGCTGCTGCGCCGCCGCGATCATCTCGGCGGCCTGAAGGGTGGATAGCTGACAGAAGTGGGCGCGCACGCCGGTCTGTTCCACCAGCATCAGGTCGCGGCCGACGGCGATCACCTCGGCACAGGTCGGGATACCGGGCAGGCCGAGACGCGCGGCCACCACGCCCTCATGGACGCAGCCGTTGCCGCCGAGCCACGGGTCTTCGGAGTAGAGCATCACCGGCATGTCGACGCTGGCGGCGTATTCGAGAGCGCGGCGCAGCACCAGGGTGTTGCTCATCGGTCGTTGCGCGTTGCTGACCGCGATACAGCCCGCCTGTTTGAGCCCCCACATTTCGCTGAGCTGCTCGCCGGCCAGGCCGGCGGTCAGAGCGGCGACCGGCACCACGTGGGCCTGACCCGCCTCGTCGGAGCGGCGTCGGATCAATTCCACCACGGCGGCGGAATCCACCACCGGGCGGGTATCGGGCGAGCAGCACAGGGTCGTGATGCCGCCGGCGGCGGCGGCGCGCGTTTCGCTGGCGATGTCGCCCTTGTGCTTTTGTCCCGGTTCGCGCAGATGGGCGCGCAGGTCCACCAGGCCGGGGATGACTATCTTGCCGCGGGCGTCGATCTCCTTTTGCACGTGGAAGCTGGCCGGCGCCTCGCCGATGGCGACGATGCGGCCGGCGGCGATATAGATGTCGGCCACTTCGTCGCGGCGGTTGGCGGGGTCGATGACGCGGCCGTTGCGGATCACCGTATGCATGTCACGCCACCTCCCCGGTGCTGTCCGGCTGCCGCCCGAGACACATGGACATCACCGCCATCCGCACCGCGATGCCGTTGCTCACCTGCTCCAGGATCACCGAGCGGCCGCTGTCGGCCACCGCCGAATCGATCTCGATGCCGCGGTTGATGGGGCCGGGATGCATCACGATGGCGTCGGGCCTGGCCAGCGCCAGCTTCTCTTCGGTCAGGCCGTAGAGCTGGAAATATTCGTTGCCGCTGGGGATCAATGCCCCCTGCATGCGTTCGCGCTGCAACCGCAGCATGATGACCACGTCGACGTCCGCCAGCCCCTCCGCCATGTCGTGGAACACGCGCACGCCGAGGCTGTCGACCGCCGGCGGCACCAGCGTCTTCGGCGCGACCACCCGCAGCTCGCCGACGCCGAGGATATTGAGCGCATGGATCTGCGAGCGCGCCACCCGCGAGTGCTTCACGTCACCGACGATGGCCACCCGCAATGCGCCGAAGTCGGCGCCTTTGTGGCGGCGGATGGTGAACATGTCGAGCATGCCCTGGGTCGGATGGGCGTGGCGGCCGTCGCCGGCATTGACCACGGTGACGTGCGGCGCCACGTGGCGGGCGATGAAGTGGGCGGCACCGGAATCGGCGTGACGCACCACGAACATGTCGCAGTGCATCGCCTCCAGGTTGTGCAGCATATCCAGCAGGCTCTCGCCCTTGGTGGTGGCCGAGGTCTGGATGTTGATGTTGAGCACGTCGGCGGAGAGGCGCTTGGCGGCCAGCTCGAAGGTGGTGCGGGTGCGGGTGCT
>CAYQWR010000355.1:0-1909 GCA_964421235.1 uncultured Thiohalomonas sp.
TTGCACCGCTTCGCCGTCCGTGACCTCGTCTTTACCGGGCGTGGTCCCCGTTTTGTAGTCCACGATGGCATTGCCCTCCGCGCCGTGATCGATGCGATCGATGCGTCCCTTCAAGTGAAGTGCAAGGCGCTGTATCTCCATCTTGGCCTCGGTGGCGGTTACTCGCCAATTTTGTTCGCGGGCGATCTGCCAATCGATGTAGTCGGGGATCAGTTGCCGCCAGCGCTGCAGCCAGCCGCGGTGCATGAAGTTGTCTTCCAGGTCCTTGGCGAACACTGCCTGGGAGATTTCTTCCAGACGGGCGATGGCCGCCGCGCGGTTGGCGACGGTGATCGCTTGTTGAAAGGGCTCGGGATAACCGTCGACGGTACTGTGGAAGGCGCGCAAGGCCGTATGGATGCGATTTCCGTAGTCGGATTTTTCCAGGGCCTCGCGCACCTCTTCCGGCGCCGTCAACTGCAGGCAGCACGAGGCGAAAAATTGATAGGGGCAATCCATGAGTTGTTGATAGGTACTGGCGGAAATCTTGTCCGGCAGCAGCGCCGCCGGAGCCGCTGGGGCGGGCATGCCCTTGGGTGCGGGAAGCGCATCGCTGTCGCTGCGGATCACCTGGTTGGCGGGGTGATCCACCAGGGCCGCCAGGCCGTCGTCGCTGAGTTCCGCATCATAGGCGAAACGGTGAAAGGCCTGCAGCGCCTCCAGCCAGGGGCTGAGCAGCACCGGTTCGCCGGCTTCTTCGCGACGCGCGGTGACCAGCACCTGGGGCGCCGCCTGCAGCAGGCCGCGGAAATAATGGAAGCGTGTGTCGTAGCGTTGTTGAAAACCGGGCAGACCCAGTTCGCGCCGCACCGCTTCGTTGAAGAACGGTGCGGGCTCGCCTGAGCCGGGCAGATGCTGCGCCGTGGCGCCGGCGATGATCAAGGCATCGTAGTGGGCCAGGGCGCTTTGCTCCAGGCCCAGCAACTGTACCGCCGCCGCGGCCGTGGGCGGCTGAAAGTTGAAGCGTTCCAGGGTACGTCCCAGCCAGGTACGGAATTCGCGCCAGCCCATCTTGAGATGACGCCCGGCAAGGGCCTGGCGCATGACCTTCAGCTCCTGCAGGATGCGGTCGCCCGCGGCGTCTTCGGCGAAGGTCTCGGTCATGCCGAGCCGCTGCAGGCTTTCTTCCAAGGCATCCAGCCAGCGCTGCGGTACCTGGGTGCGTTCGCCGCGCACCAGGGGCAGCAGTGGTTTTGCCGCTTCCTCCACGTCGTTCAATAAGGCCTCGACGGCGGTGCCCGCCGCCTGCGGCCAGCGCGCGCGGCGGTAGGCGAGGTGTTTGCGGTAGCGCTGCAGGTTGCGCGGAATGTTCTCGTTGATCACCAAGTCCTGCTCGAAGCGATAGACGGCGGCCAGTAATTCATCGCGATCCTGCTGCGGAAAGGTGAACGGTGATTTGAGCAGGTCGGTGAGGGGCCGATAGGCGAAGTCTTCCTCCACGGTCTCCAGCCAGCGTTCCAGGGCGGAGGCCGCGGCGGTGGTGGACAGGGCCCAGCCGGCGGCGTCATGCAGGGCGACGTCGGCCCGCTCCAGCAGAGCCCGCACCCGTCGCGCCAGCTTGCGGTCGTCGCTGACGATGGCGATGCGGCGTTTGCCCTGCAGCAGCCAGCGCCGCACCTGGATGTCCACGGCGCGCGCCTCGGCCTCGGCATGGGGCGCGGCGTAGACCAGCAAGCGTTCCCGGGCGGGACTCGCGGCATGTTGTGCGGCGAAGCGGTGGGCGCGTTCCTTGATGGGCGCAGGTTCGCTATCGGCCGCCATGCCGGCGAAGACGCTGTCGAGGTATTGGGTGTAGGGATCACCGATGGCTTCGTCAGGAATCCCGCCATGGCTGATCAGTGTCAATTGCCCGCGTTCTCCCAGGCGTTCA
>CAYQWR010000356.1:0-1869 GCA_964421235.1 uncultured Thiohalomonas sp.
TCCCGTCGGGGTTGGCTGGGTGCCAGGCGCGGTACGCGCACCTGGGCCGGACCGAGGCGATTGATCTGCTCCGCCAGGGTACCCCGGTCGTCGCTGAGGATGGCGCGGGCAACGACCTGGAACAGGATGCGATCCTCTTCCGAGATCTGCTCCGCCATGCGGATGAAGATGCCGCCCGGCCGGTCGATCACCTGGCTCTCGACGCCCACCGCGACCAGCCCCAGGATTTGATCCTGCAGCAGCTGCCGGTAGCCGGCGCGGTCCTCGTTCCAGATCACCAGGTCCACCGTCAGCCCCTTCAGGCGCCAGTAGGCGTGGGCCTGGATCAGCTGGCGCGCCAGTTCGATGTTGGCCAGGTCGGCGATGCGCAGCAGGACGATGGGCAGGTCGCCGGAGATGGCGTAGCCCCACAGGCCGGACTGCCCGCGCCGGTTGCGCAGCAGCACGCTGCTGTCGGCGCGCAGCGCGGCATGGGTGTAGATGATCGAGTTGGCCAGACGGCCGTAGAGTTGCGCGTGCGCCTCGTTGGCGTTGATCTGGCGCAGCACCACCTGGGCGTGGGTCCAGGCCAGTTCGAACACGCGGTCGGCGAGGCGCCGGTCCTGATACTTCTCGACCAGCTCCATGGCGGCGTCGCGGCTCGCTCCGATGCCGTACACCAAATCGACGTTGGCCGACTGCTCCGGTTCGAGGGTGAGTGTGCAGCGCACCGCCACCACCGGGTCCAGCACCGAGCCCTGGCTGCCGGACAACGCCCCGGCGGCGTCCATCGCCAGAGGCGCGGCGAGGCTGCGGCCGCGGCCGATGAAGCGCGCCCGGTCGGTCTCGTAGGAGAGCGTGCCGGCCTCCGCGTCGTGCACCGCCATCACATGGAACATCCACGGCACCGCCTCGTCGTGCGAACGCGGCCGGCGGGTGCAGAGGATGGCCCGGCGCGGCGCGACGATCTCGGTCTGCACGAACAGATTGCTGAACGCCGGGTGCAGCGCATCGGCGGCGGGTGGCGCCAGCACCACCTCGGCGTAGCTGGTGACCTCGATGGTGCGGCGCGCGGAGGAACGGTTGGTGATGCGCACCCGGCGCAGTTCGATGTCGTCTTCCGGCGATACGACGATCTCGGTGTGGGTGTCGAAATCGCCGTCGCGGCGGCGGAATTCCGCGCGCCCTTCGGAGAAGATCGCCTCGTAGTGGTCCGCGCGCTGCAGACTCGGTTGATGCGCGGTGTTCCAGATCGCGCCGCTGTCCACGTCGCGCAGATAGCAGAACGTGCCCCAGTGGTCGCGGGTGGTGTCTTCGCGCCAGCGGGTGACGGCGAGATCCTGCCAGCGGCTGTAGCCGCCGCCCGCATTGGTGACCATGACGTGATAGCGGCCGTTGGAGAGCAACTGCACCTCCGGGACCGGCGTGTCGGGGGTGTCGAGCACGCGGATCGGTATCTGCGCGCCGCCGGCGCCGGTTTGAACGTCGGCGAGCTCGATGTTGTGGGCGTAGAACGCCGAGGCCCGCGGTATGCGCTCCTGCAACAGCAGCAGGGTGGCCTGGAACAGCGGGTCGGAGACGAAGCGTTGCTGCATCGGGCGGTCCAGCAACCGATACGCCAGCGCCAGCAGACTCATGCCCTGGTGGTGGGCCATGTAGGCGTGCACCAGGGTGTGCTCCTCGCCGCGCCGCTGTCGCGCCGGGGTGTAGTCGAGGGCTTCGAGAAAGCCGTACCGCCCCTCCGCCCCGAGGGCGGCGAGCCGTTGCAGATTCCGGCAGGCGGCCTGCGGCGCCACCATCAGCGCCAGCACCGTGGCGTCGGGGGCGACGACCAGATCGTCGGCGAGCCCGCGTTTCAGCCCCAGTCCGGGCACGCCGAAGGCGCGGTAC
>CAYQWR010000357.1:0-1869 GCA_964421235.1 uncultured Thiohalomonas sp.
TGGCCGGTCAGCGTGCATGTACGCCACTGGCCGGCTTTTCGATCTTTGTAGCGGAAAGTCACGGTAGGCTCGTCCATGGCGAGGATGCGCCGGTTGGTGATGGCGATGCGGTGGACGTAGCGGGCGAGGTAGTCGAGGAGGGCGGTTTCGCCTTGCCCCCAGGGCTTGCACCAGGCCACCCACTCGCGGGTCCATACGCTCGCGGGCAGTTGGGCTTCGAGGTCGGGACGCGCCTTTTTGAGCGCGTCGTGGAACTTGCGGCGCACGAGTCTGGACAAGGCGCGCACGGGCACGAGGAAGGGGTGTCTGGCTTGGCGCCACGTGGCGCCGTCGTGTCCTATGCCGCCGCCGGAGACGAGCAGATGGACGTGGGGATGGTAGTCCATGGCGGCGGTCCACGTGTGCAGCACGGCAAGGATAGCGGGCGTGGCGTCCAGATAGCGTTTGTCGCGGCACAATGCGATGACCGCGTCGGCCGCGGCCTTCATGAGCAGGCGGTAGCCGTCGGACTGGTTGGACCGCAAGGTGTCGCGCAGGGGCGCGGGCACGGTGACGGTGACGTGGTAATAGGGGCACGGCAGTAACTCGGCCGTGCGCGCGTCGAGCCACTGTTGTGTCTGATGAGTATGGCAGGCGGGGCAGGAGCGGTTGCGGCAGCCGTGATAGACGTAGAACGTCTTGCCGCAATCCTCGCACGCATAGGCATGCCCGCCCCTGGCCGCCGTGCGACAGGCCGTGATATCCTCGAGGGCGCGGCGGTGCGAAGGCAAGAGCCGGTCGCCGAACGCCTCGAGATAGGACGGCCCGAATTGGCGGAATACGTCCGCAACTTCGAGTGACGCCATGAGAAGGCTCGGGCGTCAATCGAACAGCGAAACGGAAAAGCTGCTGACGACGCCGTTGACCTGATGGCGCAGGGGTTCGGTAAGGTGTAGATACGTCTGCGTCGTTTTGAGGTTCGCGTGGCCCAACAGGATGCGGACCGTTTCGGCCGGCACGCCCCGCTCGAGAAGCCGTGTGGCGAAACTATGCCGAAGTGCATGGGGCTTGACCGCATCGCCAAGACCTTGCTCGCGCCGGACCCGCGCAAAGACCTTGTACAGTTCCCCCGCGTCCACATGGCCTGAGCCCCGCTGGTTGGGGAACAGCCAGACCGGATGCCGGTGGGTGGCCCACACGCGCCGCAGATCATCGAGCAACCGGCGCGGCAACGGCGCCAACCGTTCCTTGTTTCCCTTGCCCACCACGCGGATGGCCCCACGCCCGGCATCGATGTCCTTCACCGTGACCGCCGCCGCTTCCCCAATGCGCAGACCGCAGCCATACATCAGCGCCAACGTGCCCCGGTACACCGGCGAGCGAACCGCCCCCAGCAGCGCGACACACTGGGCGTGCGTCAGCGCCTGCGGCAGACGCTGCTTCGACGGCGCACGCAGTTTTTTTTCGTGAACAGCGGCCAATCCCGCCCCAGCGTGTTCCCGAACAAACATTCCAGCGCGAACCGATACCCCCGAAACGTCTCCCGCGCCACATCCCGCTCCCGCAACCCGATCAGGAACGTCTGTACATCCTGCTCCGTCACCGTCTCAGGCGACAGCCACGTCGCCTTGAAGAACAGATCCACCGACGACAGATACTGCGCTTGCGTTCCCGCCGCCAACCCCGCCACTTGCATGTCCCGCACAAATTGATCTCTAATCCCCTTCGACATCTGCGTATCCTCCACGAACGTTGCGGCCGCCCATTCAGCGGCCATGGTTTCCAAGAGCCTGCCCGCAACACGCGAGCAAACGTCCGTGGAGGATACCTCTATCCCTCAACCCCGCGCCCCTGCCAATACCCCTCTACGGCGAAGCCGTTTAGTCCAAC
>CAYQWR010000358.1:0-1859 GCA_964421235.1 uncultured Thiohalomonas sp.
ACGACTACATCACCGGCGGTTTCTGCGCCAACACCGGCCTGGCCCAGTGGTGCCGGGACAACGGCATGCTGCTGCACATTCACCGCGCCATGCACGCCGTGCTCGACCGCAACCCCCATCACGGCATTCACTTCCGCGTGCTGACCAAGATCCTGCGGTTGTCCGGCGGTGATCACCTGCATACCGGCACCGTGGTCGGCAAGCTCGAGGGCGACCGCGAGGCCACTCTGGGCTGGATCGACCTGCTGCGCGAGAGGTACGTCAAGGAAGACCGCAGCCGCGGCATCTTCTTCGACCAGGACTGGGGCTCCATGCCCGGCGCCTTCGCCGTCGCCTCCGGCGGTATCCACGTCTGGCACATGCCGGCGCTGGTGACCATCTTCGGTGACGACTCCGTGCTGCAGTTCGGCGGCGGCACCCTGGGCCACCCGTGGGGCAACGCCGCCGGCGCCGCCGCCAACCGCGTCGCGCTGGAGGCCTGCGTCGAGGCCCGCAACGAGGGTCGCGTGCTGGAGAAGGAGGGCAAGGAGATCCTCACCGCCGCCGCCAAGCACAGCCCCGAGCTGAAGATGGCGATGGAGACCTGGAAGGAGATCAAGTTCGAGTTCGACACCGTCGACAAGCTCGACGTGGCGCACCGGTGAGTTGCAAGTGGCAAGTAGGCGGCGGCTATGCCGCCGCCCCAAGTTACAAGCGCGCAACCTGCAACTTGTCACTTGGAACTTGTTACTCGACGCCGAACAACCCGAACAGATATCACTCAACGCGTCACTGCGTTGGAAGAATACGAGGAACCCAACAATGAGCGATATGCAAGATTACAAATCGTCGCTGGCCGACGTGTCCAGCCGCAAGTTCGAGACCTTCTCCTACCTCCCGGCGATGAGTGCCGAGGAGATCCGCAAGCAGGTGGAGTACATCGTCAACAGTGGTTGGAACCCGGCCATCGAACACACCGAGCCGGAGCACGCCTTCGATTATTACTGGTACATGTGGAAGCTGCCGATGTTCGGCGAGACCGATGTCGAACGCATCCTCGCGGAGGCGGCGGCGTGCCACAAGGCGCATCCGGACAACCATGTGCGTCTGGTGGGCTACGACAACTTCAAGCAGTCCAAGGGCGCCGAGATGGTGATCTACCGCGGTACGCCGCAGTAGCAACCTACGGCGGCCCAGGTACTGGAGGCTACTTCAAAATTCGAAATCAACACCACTGAACCGCGGGGAACACGGGGACACAGGGAGAACCAATGGTTCATTCGTTCAAACCCCCGTGCCCTCCGTGTTCCCCGTGGTTGGCTTCCGGTGGTTTTGGTTTCTTGTTTTGCAAGAGGTACGGGATATGACGAACATGGCAAGCGAACAATTCAAGATCGACAAGGAGCCCTACTATCGAACGGTAGCCGACGAGGTCGAGCTGTACGAGGCGGCCTACAGTGCGCGCATGCCGGTGATGCTCAAGGGCCCCACCGGTTGCGGCAAGTCGCGCTTCGTCGAATACATGGCGTGGAAACTGGGGCGGCCGCTGATCACCGTCGCCTGCAACGAGGACATGACCGCCTCCGATCTGGTGGGCCGCTTCCTGCTCGACAAGGACGGCACCAAGTGGCAGGACGGACCGCTCACCACCGCCGCGCGCATCGGCGCCGTCTGCTATCTGGACGAGGTGGTGGAGGCACGCCAGGACACCACGGTGGTGATCCATCCGCTGACCGATCACCGGCGCACCCTGCCGCTGGACAAGAAGGGCGAGCTGATCCACGCCCATCCCGATTTCCAATTGGTGATCTCCTACAACCCCGGCTACCAGAGCCTGATGAAGGATCTGAAGCAGTCGACCAAGCAGCGCTTCGGCGCAC
>CAYQWR010000359.1:0-1852 GCA_964421235.1 uncultured Thiohalomonas sp.
TATCGGATCAGAATATGGACAAGAATCCAGTGAGATACTAGGCTTCTTAGCTTGGATTACTCAACAATTACTCAAAGAACATAAAGAGGCAGAACAATGATACTCATATGTGACAAGCACAGACGACTGAAACACATCATACACACTAAGCCCTCAGATCCAACGAGAGATAGTTGCTATGTTTCACTGATACAATGTCCTGAATGTAAAGACATTGAGATCATCTTTCATAGAGAATACTAGGGAGTATAGGGCGTTTTTTCGCGCCCTATGTTTTCCCTTTCTTTTTCTTTTTTGCACAGCGCAGAAGCCTCAGTAGCATCCGTTCTGTCGGATTAGCCTCCACTATCTCGTGGACAGAAACATCATCCTCCTTCACAGATTACACCCCCACTTCTCCCACATACAGTCCGTTTTCTGGGTCCCCGCAGACCTCGCAAATCCGCCCCAAATCGCGCCCCCAAACTATACTGTAAGATAATAGAGTATTGCTTTGTGTATGGTTATACACATCATCACTACCTATCATCACTCTTCAATCTCCTCCATATCCGCACGTAGTACCGCAACTCGCCTAACTTTGTTCTTGTGCCTACATTCGTACATGAGCAGATCAAGTCGGTATCCTTCCTCCAGAAACAGACGGACTTCTTCTTTAGCCAGCCAATCTGCATACGGAGTTCGGAACCCTTCTTGACGGATCAATCCTTTGATTGAATAGACAATCTTGTTTTCGTGGTCGATGAAGTCTGGATCATTGCTCGAATATCCAGCATGAGTCCATGTTGGATGATACTCTGCAACACAATCTTCTACTGCGTACCCGAAATAACGAGAACCTATGTGCTCAAGCGCATCAGCAATATAATTAGAGATACTGGACTGAGCAACTCCAAGTTTCTTGCCAACCTCTGTCTGTGACATACCGCCAATCCAGAGAAGTGCTGCTTGAAAATCACGAGAATTGCATTTATCCTCCCATTTATCTTCCCATATCTGCAAGTACTTGACAAGTCGTTCATGGAAACCTTCTGGGAGGTCACGGTCACGCCTATCCCGTTTAAATACAAGAGGAACATCAAAATCCTTATGCATACCAGTACCAATAGGCACACCGCCTTTTTGGTCTTTGAGTAACATAAGAGCACCAGTAATGACCTTCTTTCGATGGCTAACAGAGCCAGCAATGACAGGAGTACATTTATCAGCCCATACTTCAAGATTATTCCGAGTAATCTTGTGCCCAAGAGATTCTTGTTCCAAAGCATAATTCATTAGACCAAGTGCTTGTTCTTCTTGCAGCTCCGAAAGATCAGCAGTCAGCCTTCCTCTACGTCGTACAAGACCAAGTGCATATGCAACCTTATCTTTTTCGTACTGTGGCATCACATCTTCAAAGAAAGGATCATCAACTGGTATCTCAGTGAAATCCAGTCCAATAAGAGAATTTTCAGCACCATATACAATCGACATGGTTGTGAAAATATCCTTAATCAATCCAGCAACACGGATATAGGCATCTATATTATCCTTTGGTTTTGGAGAAGGGTCAGAGAAGAACAGGTTGAATCCAAGGATACGACAGGACCGAAGAACATTTGACATTGCAGCACGCTCTGTTTCGCTCTCTTCTCCAGACATATCAGTTTCTTCATCACAGATAATGATATCACCTTTTTGCGCAAATAGTCTTCGACCATCAGGACCACGTTCTTGTGACCCGTATTGCTCGATAAGCCCTAATACCTCAGACCAATTACGTGTGAAGAATATCTGCACATCTTCAAATCCAGCAGCCTCTAACAGCTCCTGTAGAATAAGTGCCTTGGATACTGCAAGCCATGACTTACCT
>CAYQWR010000360.1:0-1845 GCA_964421235.1 uncultured Thiohalomonas sp.
TGCGGGAGATTTGGGACTGCAAACAAAGTTTGGCAGACAAAGAGGCATTTTTCGCTCCCTCAGCTGAATATCCCGCCGAAGGGAGGCATTACATATCCAGATCGCCGAGGCCCGGGTTACCCCGCTGCCGGCCGCTATCGAGTATCTTAAGCACGGAGATGTCCGGAATTTTGTGGAAAGCAGCCATCCCCACCTCAGATGGAAATGTCGGCTCCGTAATAGCGTCCAAAGCGGACGCCAGTCAGAAATATTGCGGTGTCCGCTATGGCCTGCGGATTCAACTCGTCGATGCAACAAGTTGGTTAAATCGTTCAGCCGGTGTTTCATAGTTTAGCGTCTTCCTTGGGCGTTCATTTAGCTTCCTCGCTACTCCATTTAGCTGTGCTTGCGTGTATCCGGAGATGTCCATACCTTTTGGGAAGTACTGTCTCAACAACCCATTGGTATTTTCATTCGTCCCGCGCTGCCAAGGATTCTGAGGGTCGCAGAAATAGACATTGATGTCGGTCGCCAAGGTAAAGCGCTTGTGGTCTGCCATCTCCTTGCCCCGATCCCACGTCAGCGATTTGTAGAGTTCCTGCGGCAGCTTGTGAGCATGTTTGATCAATGCATTGATCACGGTCTCGGTATCTTTCCCTGCTACCTTCACCAACATCACATAGCGGGTCTGGCGCTCAACAAGTGTCGCAATCTGGCTACTTAAAGTTCCGCACAGCAGGTCGCCCTCCCAGTGGCCTGGCACTGCCCGGTCTTCTGCCGTGGCCGGACGCTCGCTGATCGATACGGCATCAGTGATCCTGCCGTGATTCTCCACCTTCTGCGTATGATGGCGTGAGCGGCGCATGGCCCGCGGACGGCGCAAGTGTTCCACCAGTTCCTTCTTCAGCGCCCCCCGGGCCTGGATATAGAGGCTGCGATAGATGGTCTCGTGTGACACCTGGTAATCCTCTCTGCCGGGGTAGGCGTATTTCAGCCAGCCGGCAATCTGTTCCGGCGCCCACTGCATTTTGAGCTTGCTTGCCACGACGTACGCCAGTGCGCGGTTCTCAACCAGTTTACAGGTCTTGGGGCGACGCGTCCGTTCCCAGGCAGCCTGATCGGCGCGGTTGGCACGATACGCTTCCAGGCCGCCATTGCGGTTGATTTCACGGCTGATCGTTGAAGGCGCACGCCCAAGGGATGTGGCAATCGAACGAATCGAATGACCCGCGGCCATCGCACGCGATATTTCCTCGCGTTCGGCCAGCGTCAGTGCCAGTCTGGATCGGTGCCGCGTAGCCGGCCGTATCCCGCCGGTCTCGGCCAGGATGCGTTCTATCGAAGAGTGGTAACGATCAAACAGCTGTGCGATCTGCTGGAGAGAGTCGCCTTTCTGCCAGCGATCCCACATCACTGCCTTCTGGGATTCCGTATAACGGATGCGAGGTCGTCGTTTCATTTGCAACACTCCTTCTGCTTACGCAGATTCTAGTGTGTTGCATCGACCGGTTGAAACCGCACCGAGCAGCGGACCTAATTGTGCGTTTGCTAGCGCTGCTGCATCGCCGGTTCGTCGAGTACGTTTTCTTCCCCGGTTCGCCGCGCGATGATCACTGTGCCGCAGGAATCGCTGAATACGTTTACCGCGGTGCGGCACATGTCGAGGATGCGGTCCACTGCCAGGATCAGGCCGATCGCTTCGGCCGGCAGGCCGATGGCGGCGAGGATGATGGCGATGGCGACCAGGCTGGCCGAGGGGATCGCGGCGACGCCGATCGATGTTACCAGCGCCATCAGCACGATGGTGAACTGCTGCACGAATCCCAGCTCGATACCGTAAGCCTGTGCGATGAACATCGCCGCCAC
>CAYQWR010000361.1:0-1835 GCA_964421235.1 uncultured Thiohalomonas sp.
GTTTCATCGCCAGCCTCGATCCGCAGACGATGAACCACGTGGTGCGCGCCTTCAGCACCTATTTCAGCCTCGCCAACATCGCCGAGGAGGCCTACCTTTACCGCGCCCGGCGCCGCGCCCTGCGCAGCGGCGGACCGCTGTGGACCGGCTCGTTCGACAAGGCACTGCGCGAACTCAAGGGCGACGGCCTCACCCCCGAGCAGCTGCAGGAACTGCTCGGCCGGCTGCTCTATCTGCCGGTCTTCACCGCCCATCCCACCGAGGCCAAGCGCCGCACCCTGATGGAGAGCCTGCGCCGCATCTTCCTGCTGAGCGAACGCCTCGCCGATACGCGCATCGGCAAAGAGGAGCAACACGAAATCCGCGACGGACTGAAGGCCGAGATCCAGGTCCTGTGGAAGACCGACGAGGTGCGCGCGCAGCGGCCCCAGGTGCGGGACGAGATCAAGAACGGCCTGTTCTATTTCCGCGAAAGCCTGTTCCAGGCGGTGCCGGTCACCTACCGCAACATGGAAAAGGCGGTGCGCCGCATCTACGGCGACGACTGCAAGGTCGACGTCCCCAGCTTCCTGCGTTTCGGTTCCTGGATCGGCGGCGACCGCGACGGCAACCCGTTCGTCACCGCCGAGACCACGGCGATGGCGGTGCGCTTGCAGCACCGCGAGATCCTGCGCGAATACATCGACCGCGTCACCCGCCTGTCGCATGTCCTCACCCACTCGCACCTGCTGTGCGCCCCCAGCGAGGCCTTCCTCGCCAGCCTGCAGCGCGACGAGGCGACCTTCACCGACGAGGCCTTCAGCGACAAGCCGCAGCGCTTCATCTCGGAGCCCTACCGCCGCAAGCTCTACATCATGCGTCACCGCCTGACGCAGAACCTGCGCACCGTCGAAGCGCGTCTCGAAGGCGCCGAAGTGGAGGCCACCACCGCCGGCTACCATACCGAAGGCGAATTTCTCCACGACCTGCATGTGATCCGGGACTCGCTGATCGCCCACGGCGACCAGCTCATCGCCGACGGCGAACTGAAGGATCTGATCCACCTCAGCGAAACCTTCGGCTTCTTCCTGGTCCACCTCGACGTCCGCCAGGAGTCGACCCGCCACACCGAAGCGGTGGCCGAGCTGCTGGCGCAGCAGACGGAACCGGTCGACTACGCGGCGCTGGACGAAAACCAGCGCCTGACGCTGTTGTCGGACCTCATCGGCCACGACGCTCAACCCGGCGTCGATCGCAGCACGCTGAGCGACAACACCCGCGAAACCCTGGAGGTATTCAAGGTCATCGCGCGCATGCGCAAGGAGATCAGCCCCAAGGTCTTCGGCAACTACGTCATCTCCATGACCCACGCCGCCAGCCACGTGCTGGAGGTGATGTTCCTGGCGCGCCAGGCGGGCCTCGCCGGCCGCCGCGGCGACGAATGGTTCTGCGATATCCACATCTCGCCGCTGTTCGAAACCATCGTCGACCTGGAACACATCGAACCGGTGATGACGGCGCTGCTGGATAACAGCTGCTACGCTGCGCTGCTCAAGGCCTCCGGCCTGCGCCAGGAAGTGATGCTCGGCTACTCCGACTCGTGCAAGGACGGCGGCATCCTGGCATCGTCCTGGAGCCTCTACCAGGCACAGAAAAAGATCACCGAGCTGACCGGCGGGCGCGGCATCGACTGCCGCCTGTTCCACGGCCGCGGCGGCACCGTCGGCCGCGGCGGCGGTCCCACCCACGAGGCGATCATGGCGCAGCCCGCCGGCACCGTGCACGGCGAGATCAAGTTCACCGAGCAGGGCGAGGTGCTGTCGTACAAATACAGCAATACCGAGACCGCCGTGTTC
>CAYQWR010000362.1:0-1831 GCA_964421235.1 uncultured Thiohalomonas sp.
GGCCGTTTTCGTCGACGGGTCGAGGTCGGCCGAGCCGCCGGTCAGCGCCGGCAGTTTGGGGGCAATGGCGTTGATCACCTGGCCGGACGCGTCACGTGTCGCCAGACCCTTGTCATCGGCGGCGAATACCGGGATGTCCGCATCCCAGCCTGGCGGCAATTCGGCGCGCAGACGTGTTTGAAACTCTGCGGCCAGATCCGAAAACCTGCTGGCGTAAGCACTCAGTGACGAATTCCACGCAGCCTCGGCTTGCGCGCCGCGTTCCGCCGCCGTCCGGAAATGCGCCAGCGCCGCATCCGGTATCAGGAATGCCGGTTCGGTCGGCCAGCCCAATGCCTGCTTGGTCTTGCGCACGTTTTCCGCGCCGAGCGGTGAACCGTGTGACTTGAAACTGTCCTGTTCGGGCGAACCGTAGCCGATGTGCGTGCGCACCAGGATCAGGGACGGCCGCGCGGTCTCCGCGCGCGCCGCGGCCAGCGCGGCGTCGATGGCGGCGAGATCGTTGCCGTCCGCCACCGACACGGTGTGCCAGCCGTAGGCCTCGAAACGCCGGGCGCGATCTTCGGAGAAGCTGATGTCGGTGCCGGCGGCGAGGGTGACGCGGTTGTCGTCGTAGAGGCAGGTGAGCCTGCCGAGCTTGAGATGGCCTGCCAAGGAGGCAGCCTCGGCGGCCACGCCTTCCATCAAGTCACCGTCGCTGACCATGGCGTAGGTATGGTGATCGATGAGCGCGTGACCGGGCCGGTTATAGCGTGCCGCGAGTTGCGCCTCCGCGATCGCCATGCCGACCGCGTTACCGAAGCCCTGCCCCAATGGGCCGGTGGTGGTTTCCACGCCGGGCGTGTGGCCACGCTCGGGATGTCCAGGTGACTTGCTGTCCCATTGGCGGAACGCGCGGATGTCGTCCAGGGAGAGGTCGTAGCCGGTGAGGTGGAGCAGGCTGTAGAGCAGCGCCGAACCGTGTCCGGCCGAGAGCACGAAGCGGTCGCGGTCGAACCACTGGGGATTGCGCGGGTTGTACTTGAGCCAGCGCGTCCACAACACATAGGCCATGGGCGCGGCGCCGAGGGGCAGGCCCGGATGGCCGCTGTTGGCCTGCTGCACCATGTCCACCGACAGAAAGCGCAGGGTGTCGATGCACTGCCGGTCGAGCTCTGTTGCACTGATCATGGCGCGGCGCCTTCCGGCACACCTTGCGCCAGTGCGGCGCTTTTCAAGGCAATGCGCTGCAGCAGGTCTTTCCAGGACGCCGCGAAAGATTGCGTGCCCTCGCGCTGGAGTCGGGCGGCGAGTGCCGCATTGTCCACGCCTGCCCGGGCGAACTCGGCGAGCAGCGCTTCGGCGTCGCCGCCGTCGGGAGCCAAGACGCCTTTCGCCTCACCGTGATCGGCGAAGGCGAGCAGCGTCTTTTCGGGCAGGGTGTTGATGGTGTCCGGCGCCGCGAGCGCCTCGATGTACAAGGTGTCCGAGGCGTCGGGATCCTTGGTGCCGGTGCTGGCCCACAACAGGCGTTGCGGCCGGGCGCCGGCGGCGGCGAGTTGCCGCCAACGCGACGCGTCCAGCAGTTCACGGTAGGCCTGGTAGGTGCGTGCGGCGACGGCGATGCCGAGGCGGTTGCGCAGGTCCCGCGGCACCTGGTCCTTGACGGCGACGTCCCAGCGGCTGATGAATACCGACGCGACCGATGCGACGTGCGGGTCGCGGCCGGCGGCAAGCCGTCGTTCGATGCCGCGCATATAGGCGGCCGCCGCGGCCGCATACTGTTCGCGCGAAAAGAGCAGAGTGACGTTGACCGGCACACCGGCGAAGATCGACTCTTCGATCGCCGGCA
>CAYQWR010000363.1:0-1829 GCA_964421235.1 uncultured Thiohalomonas sp.
AGTACAGCAAAACAAGCCTGTTCGCCTCAGCGCAAACTGTATTATAATCCGGCGCGACGGGTTTGAATTACCCATAGAGGATTCCGCCGCTCCCATCCATGACCGTAGCGGCCGCGTGATCGGCGCCGTGATGGTCTTTCATGATGTCAGTGAGGCGCGGGCGATGACGCTTAAGATGTCTCATCTGGCCCAGCACGATTTTCTAACTGATTTGCCCAACCGCGTGCTCTTGAATGATCGACTTATTCAAGCGATCGCCCTTGCCCGCCGTCGTCGCAAACAATTGGCGGTGCTGTTCCTTGACCTAGACCTGTTTAAGCACATCAATGATTCGCTGGGACATCTGATTGGCGACCGATTGCTACAGTCAGTTGCTGAACGCCTAATGAGATGTGTGCGCAGTTCAGATACCGTCAGCCGCCAGGGTGGGGATGAGTTTGTGGTACTGCTCTCGGATATCGAGCACTCAGAAGATGCGGCGCGCCGTGCGGAAAATATCATCTCGGTAATGCAAGACTATCATAGTATTGCGGGATACAATCTTCATATTAACATGAGTATTGGTATCAGCATCTATCCCATTGACGGCGAGAGTGCTGAGATTCTGATAAAAAACGCCGACGCGGCAATGTACCACGCCAAGCAAAGCGGGAGAAACAACTACCAGTTCTTCAGGCAAGACATGAACGACCGGGCCGTCGAGAGGCATTCTCTCGAAGCCGACTTGCGTCGTGCGCTGGGAGGACAGGAACTGGTCTTGCACTATCAGCCCAAAATCAATTTTGCGACAGGCGAAATTACCGGTGCCGAGGCTCTCATCCGCTGGCTGCATCCGCAGCGTGGGCTGCTTTATCCCGGGCGATTTGTGACAATCGCCGAAGAGTGCGGTCTCATTGTGCCGATCGGCCGGTGGGTACTCCGCGAAGCCTGCCGTCAACTCCGTGGCTGGCTGGAGGCGGGCCTTCGGCCAAACCATGTGGCGATCAACATCTCCGCGGTAGAATTACGCAGTAAGGATTTTCTCGGAGGCGTTCGCGACATCCTGAGGGAGACACGCCTCGAGCCGGGCTATCTCGAGATCGAACTGACCGAAAGCGTTCTCATGCAGGATAGCGAGTCCACGACCGCCGTTCTGCAGGCGCTCAAAGCCATGGGGGTGCAGCTTGCCATCGACGATTTCGGTACAGGCTATTCCAGTTTAAGCTATCTGAAACGCATTCCTATCGATACCCTTAAGATTGATAAGTCGTTCGTACGCGACATCACGACTGATCCGGACGACGCGACCATTGTCAGGGCAGTCATCAGCATGGGTAATAGCCTCAACAAACGGGTTAGTGCAGAAGGTGTGGAAACAAGGGAACAGCTCGCATTCCTCCGGGCCGAACGTTGAAGCGAGGGGCAGGGCCACTACTTCAGCCACCCGGTGGTTGCGGAGGAGTACGCCAAGTTACTCAGAACCGGCATATCAGGCCCGTCACGCCGTATTAATATCAAGGCGAATGTGCTTCGAGCCTGAGCAATCAAACGGTAAATGATCCCGATACGCCGCATATGTGCGATACCGCACAGAGCATATCCGTATTGCGTCGTATCTTGAAAGTGATTTAGAAAGGTATTCCTCACTCAATACTTTTAGCGTCTCGCGAATCAGAGCTGATTATTGATATATACATAATTACAAATTTTCTGGTTAATACAGGTGAGTCTCATTTTCCAACTCCTGCTTATCTATTTTTTTCTTGTTAATAGCTTTCCAGGCAAGGTAAATATATCCGATCACCAGAGGAGACATAAGGGATACATAGCTCATGGCTGTCAGAGTATAC
>CAYQWR010000364.1:0-1828 GCA_964421235.1 uncultured Thiohalomonas sp.
TGGGTTTCGCGCCGCGAAACCCAGCACAGGACGGTACCGCTGTTCGCTACCTCAGCGGCAGATAGATATCGGTCACCAGCTCGTGTTCCGGCGTTCCCGGCATCAGGTTCAGGTAGTGAAAGAACAGCGGGAAATCGCGCGGCTCCTCGCCGCTGTGCGGCAGCCAGTCCCGATACAGCGGGTAGATGCTCTCGCCAAGCCGGTCATGGGCGCCGGGATGCCGCACCACCGCGCAGCGTCCGCCGGGGATCACCTTGTTCACCACACCCCGCGCATTCGTCGGCACCGCCGCGGAAACCTCGCCGCAGATGTCGAAGCGGAAACGCTCAGGTTCCGTCGTCTCCGGGTTGTCGTAGACGATGCCGAAGGTGCGGCTGCTGTACACCGGCGACAGCCCGCTTTCCTTGCGCCACTCGATGAATATCAGGGTGGAATCGTTGACCAGTTCCATCGGGCCCCGATGTTCCAACGCGGCCACCGCTGTCGCTTTGAATTCGACGATCTTCACTTCCATATTCCGTGTCCTCTCTCGTTTGGGGAGCCGATAGCGCTGGCTCCACGGCCGCCAGGCCGGTTGTTTCCGGAATTGCGAGGGGGTCTGGCCGAAGGCGTTCTTGAATGCCCGTGCAAACGCTTCCGGGCTGTCGAAACCGGCCTCCAGGGCAATGTCGATGACCCGCGCGTCACCATTGAAGACCAGCCGGTATGAGGCCCGTTTCAAGCGCATCAACTGAACGTAGCGTGCCACGCTGATGCCGGCATGTTCGGAAAACTGCCGATGGAAATGAAACTTGGAAAAATTGGCCACCCGGCTCAAACGTTCGACGGAAAGATCCCCATCCAGATGCCGATCGATGTAATCGAACACCCGGTTTAAGCGTTGCGCATAGGCGCCTGCCCTGGAATCGTTCACCGCCATACCTCCTCAACCGGACGCTATGTTGCCGCGCAACAGGGCATGAAGCCTGACTGAGATTGCTGTTCTTGGAATTAGCATCTAAACGCAGTGTGTCTCACCGCACCGGCCGGAGCCAACCTTTGAAACGGATCTGCGGGCCCGTTGCAGATTTCTGTTGCCGAATCGGCGCGACCGTGCCTATAGTTTCCCTGACAACCACGGCCGCCCGAGGGCTGGCCAATCAGGAAGGGTGATGCCGCAGGCGCATCAGGCAGGGATAGCCGTTTATGTATCGACCGTTCATACCGTACCGTTCATCGTTGTTATTCCACCGGCGCCCGGCGCCGCGCGTCCATCTCTTTACCATAAGCCAACGGTCCGTTTGGCCACATCCGCATGTGCGGCCGCGCTGCCGTGCCGCCTGGCGCTGATCGCAACAAGGAGGTCCGAGATGCAGTGTGTCGGCTTTATTGAATGTGCCCGAGTGTTGGGCACCGTATGGGGCGCGCCGTTGCTGGCGCTGCTGCTGGGGTTTGCCTACGTGCTGCTGTTGCTGAGTGTGCGTCGCGTCTGGATTATCCGCCGCAACACGGTTCATTTGCACGCCTACGCCGATATGATAGATGCGCGGCTAACGACGGAACAGGACAAACCTGAACAGCAGAGTGTGGCGGAAAGGGCATTGGTGCCGCCGATCCGTAAGGTTCTGGGCGAGGCGCTGGCCCAGGTCCCGCTGGAGGAGAAGGGCGGCGGCTGGCGTGCCTGCCTGACCATCGAGGGGGTGGGCAGACAGCTGGCGGCATGGCGCATGGTGCACGACGCCGATCGGATGGCCACCGACCTGTGGCCGGCACAGCACGTCAAGGCCTACGCGACGGTGGCCAAGGAGGAGCTGAAGGCGGTCAACACGCCGGCGGCAGGTGCGCTTTC
>CAYQWR010000365.1:0-1818 GCA_964421235.1 uncultured Thiohalomonas sp.
GCCGTCGCCGGCGGTTCGGACCTGCAAGTGATCCTCGGCGCCGACGGGCCCCACAACGCCACCTTCGGTGCCGCCGCGGCGGCCCTCGGCGCCATCGCCACCGGGCTCCAGGCGGCGGTGCGCGCCGCCAACGCGGCCAACCCGCCAAGCTTCACCGGAGCCCGCGTCGCCGCCTACACCGACGGCGCCGAAAGCCGGCTGGTGGTTCTCGCGGGCACCGCCGGCGACACGGTGGTCTTCGCCGCCGCACCAGCGGACGCCACGACCGCCGGCGAGCTGCTCCTCGACATCGCCAACGCCGAGGCCAACGTCCAGGGCTACCAACTGGGCGCTGGCGGCGCCATCGCCGGCACCGCCCAGGGCCTCGCCGCCGCCGGCGCCGACGGCGACCCGCCGGGAGCCCTCGAGATCATCGGCGACCTGGGGACCAAGACCGGCATCTTCGCCCTTGAGGACGTTGACCTCTTCAACATCCTTTGCATCCCGCGAGCCTCAGTGGTCCACGGCGTTGACGCCCTCGACGTGGACGCCCAGATCGCCCTCAACAAGTCGGCGGCCATCGTCACCGCCGCCACCACCTACTGCGAGCAGCGCCGCGCCTTCTTCCTGGTGGACCCGCCGAATAGCATCGACGCCGTGCAGGAGGTCAAGGACTGGCTCGACGCCAACGGGGACCTGCGGCGGCGCAACGCGGCGCTCTACTTCCCACGTGTCCGCATCCCTGACCCCCTCGACAACTTCCGGCTGCGCACCGTCGGCCCCAGCGGCACCATCGCCGGGCTCTACGCGCGCACCGACGGCAGCCGCGGGGTGTGGAAGGCGCCGGCGGGCACCGAGGCCAGCCTGACCAATATCCAGCAGCTCGAGATCCCCTTGAGCGATGCCGAGAACGGCACCCTCAACCCGCTGGCCATCAACTGCCTGCGCGCCTTCCCGGTCTTCGGCCGCGTTGCCTGGGGCGCGCGGACGCTGGTAGGGAGCGACCAGCAGGCGTCGGAGTGGAAGTACGTCCCCGTGCGGCGCCTGGCGCTGTTCATCGAGGAGAGCCTCTTCCGGGGCACCCAATGGGTGGTCTTCGAGCCCAACGACGAGCCCCTGTGGTCGCAGATCCGGCTCAACCTCGGCGCCTTCATGCAGGGGCTCTTCCGTCAAGGGGCCTTCCAGGGCTCGACGCCCAAGGACGCCTACCTGGTCAAGTGCGACCGGGAGACCACTACCCAGAACGACATCAACCGCGGCATCGTCAACATCGTGGTCGGCTTTGCGCCCCTCAAGCCGGCCGAGTTCGTGATCATCAAGATCCAGCAGCTGGCCGGCCAGCTCGAGGCGTAGGAGGAGACTGTCGATGAGATTCACGGCCAATGCACAACGTCTCGACCCATACAAGAACTTCAAGTTCCGAGTGAAGTGGGACGGGCGTTACGTCGCCGGGGTGAGCAAGGTGGGCGCCATGAAGCGCACCACCGACGTCGTCGAGCATCGCACCGGCGGCGACCCGTCGACGGTGCTCAAATCGCCGGGCCAGACCAAGTACGACGCGGTCACCTTGGAGCGTGGCGTCACCCACGACAAGGATTTCGAGCAGTGGGCCAACAGAGTGTGGAACTACGGTTCCGGCCTCGGCTCCGAGGTTTCCCTCAAGGATTTCCGCAAGGACATCATCATTGAGGTCTACAACGAGGCCGGGCAGCTGGCTCTGGCCTACAAGGTCTATCGCTGCTGGCCGTCGGAGTTTCAGGCCTTCCCGGACCTCGACGCCAGCGCCAACGCCATTGCCATCCAAACCCTGAAGCTCGAGAACGAGGGCTGGGAGCGGGA
>CAYQWR010000366.1:0-1812 GCA_964421235.1 uncultured Thiohalomonas sp.
CGCCGTAGACCATCAGCCACAACACCGGCCGCGACAGCAGACGTGCGAGCGAATCACCCATGGGCGGCATCAATCCGGCGGCTGAAAACGGGCGGCAACGTCGCGGTGAAAGCGCAGGTAGGCGTTGGTCACCACCACCCGCTCACCGGCGGTGAGGCCGTGGAGGATCGAGGTATCGCTGCCGTCGGCGGCGCCCGGCACGACCTGTTGCCGAACATCGTGTCCGTCGCGCCGTACCAGCACCCACCACTGACCGCGGTCGAGGATCAGGGCGCGTGTCGGAACCCGTGCCACGCTACGACTGCCGGCGCGCAACCGCACCCTGCCCGCCTCGCCGTTGCGCCAGCCGGGCTGCGGCGCCGTCGCCTTCAACCAAACCACCTCGCCGCCGTCGCGCTGCAACTGTCCCGCCACCGAACGCACCTGCACCGCTATCGGTGCCGCCTCGTCCACTGTTTGGAATTGACCCGCCATGCCCGATCGAACCGTCGCGGCGGCGGTGCCGTAAAACACGGCCCGCAGGCGCAGGCTGCCGGAGTTCTGCAACGTCAGCAGCAGCTGTCCCGCCGTCACTCGTTCGCCGGCGGCGGCATCCACTGACAACACCGTTCCGGCACTGGGCGCGGTGATCTGTGCCGCCGCCAGGGCCGCCCTCAGCTCGGCCCGGCCGCGGTCGCGAACCGCCAGCGCCTGTGTCAAGGCGGCCTGCGCCTTATCGACCGCCAGCCGCGTCGCCAACTTGCCGGTGAATTTTTCCCGCTCTACCGCCAGCGCCTGACGCGCCACGGTGACCGCCGCCTGCGCGGCGTGGACGGCCGCCCGGCGCGCAGCGATGCGGGCGGAAATCTCCGCACCGGCCAGCCGCGCCAACACCTGTCCGGCTGCGACCCGATCGCCGGGCTGCACCGCGACGGCGGCCAGTTCGCCGGTGGCCTGCGCACGCAAGCGGGACGGCACCACCGGCGTCACCTGCGCGTATGCCGCCAGCGACACGTCGACGGTGCGCATCTGCACCACGACGCTGTCCGCGGCGGCGGCCGAGCCGGCAGCCAGCAACAGCGCGATACCCAACAATCGGCGGGGAATTGCGGTCATTGCCACCTCATGGAATTGCCGTCGCTGCGACGACAGGATAGGTTTGCCGGACATGATCGAATATTAGGTCGCCTCCCCACTTAAGTCCGACTTAAGTGAAACCGCCGGGTTCACGCGCCGCCCTCATGATGAGGGGACGACGACCGGCAACGGCACTGCCACCGTGTTGCGGCCCGCTGATGGCGCATCACTCCGTGCCGCCGCAGGCGATTGCCACTTCCGCTTCCCTTGCGCTACTCTCCTCCGTAGGACAGTCGCCGGCCGCGTGCCACGACGTCGCCAATAGAGGAGAAGTCCATGGAACAATCCGGCTATCCCATCGCCATCACTGCCGCCGACGCACCGCCGCGCACCCAGCCGTCCATCTATCCCGAACCCTTCGCCTCGCGCATGGCCGGTCGCGAGAAGCGCCAGCTGGGCGACCTGTTCGGCCTCACCAACTTCGGCGTCAACCTGACCCGCCTCGCCCCCGGCGCCGTGTCGGCCCTGCGCCACGCCCACTCGAAACAGGACGAATTTCTCTACATCCTGCAGGGCCGTCCGGTGCTGATCACCGATACCGGCGAAACCCAGCTCGCCCCCGGCATGTGCACCGGCGCCCGCCACGGTACCGGCAACGGCCAGCAACTGGTCAACCGCAGCGACGAGGACGTGGTCTATCTGGAGATTGGCGATCGCACCCCCGGCGATGCGGCCACCTATCCCGATGATGACCTC
>CAYQWR010000367.1:0-1811 GCA_964421235.1 uncultured Thiohalomonas sp.
CCGACGGTGATGAGCATCGCCTTCGTCTTCCTGCTGGTGGGCTACGGCACCAAGGTGGGGCTGGTGCCGCTGCACAACTGGCTGCCCGACGCCCACTCCGAGGGCCCGACGCCCATGTCGGCGGTGCTCTCCGGCCTGCTGCTCAACGTCGCGCTCTACGCCGTGGTGCGGGTCAAGATGCTGGTGGACGGCGCCCTGCACCACTCGACCACCTTCGCTCACCCGCACCTCACCGGCGACCTGATGATGGCCTTCGGCCTGCTATCGTTCCTGGTGGCGGGACTGTTCCTGCACCGCCAGCGCGACATCAAGCGCATGTTCAGCTACTCCTCCATCGAACACATGGGGCTGATGACCTTCGCCTTCGGCCTGGGCGGACCGCTGGCCACCTTCGGCGCGCTGCTGCACATGACCGTCCACTCGCTGACCAAGTCGTCCATCTTCGTCACCGTGGGCCACGCCACCCACATCGCCAAGACCCAGGCCATCGACCACATCCGCGGCCTGATCCGCACTCAGCCCGCCGTCGGCTGGGGCCTCCTGCTCGGCGTCGCCGCCATCGCCGGCTTCCCGCCGTTCGGCGTCTTCACCAGCGAATTCCTGCTGTTGACCGCGACCATGCAAACCCAGCCGTGGTTGACCGTGGTGCTGCTGGCCGGTCTCGCCATCGCCTTCGCCGGCCTGTTCCGCCACCTGCATCCGATGGTCTACGGCGCACAGCCGGAGGGCCAGCACCCGGTACAGGCCAACATGCTGCCGGTGATCGTGCATCTGCTGCTGGTGCTGTGGTTGGGTATCTCGATCCCGCTGTTCCTGGCCCAATGGTTCAACCAGGCGACGCTGCTGATCACCGGCAAGGGGCTATTGTGATGTTGAGGCAGTTGCAAGTTGCAAGTAACAAGCTGCAAGTACTTGTCACTTGCACCTTATCGCTTGTTACTGGGTCCCCACTATGAATCCCTTCGATTGGCTGTCGGAACTGCTGGCGCGATTCCAGGACGAGCACATCCTGGTGCGGCGCGGCTCCGCCGTTTCCCTGGCGCCGGCGCACCTGCTGGGCGTCGATCCGGAAGACTGGGGTCGCGCCGCCCAGGCCGCCGCCGCCTACGACTGTCGCTGGGCCGGTATCTGGGCCGAGGAGCGGGGCGAGACGCTGCAGATCAACGCCGTGCTGGTGCGCAACGGCGACCATCTGGTGCTGCGCACGGCGATCCCGACCGAGGCGCCGCGCCTCGGCTCGCACACCCCCTACTTCCCCGGCGCCGACCGCATGGAGCGCCACATGCGCGACCTGTTCGGCATCGTCTTCACCGACCACCCCGACCCGCGCCGCTGGAGCCGCCACAACCGCTGGCCCGAAGACGCCCACCCGCTGCGCAAGCGCTTCGCCGCCGACCAGGCGCCGCTGCCGCCGCAGCCGGAGGAGGATTACGCCTTCATCCCCGTCCAGGGGGCCAGCGCCTACGAGATCCCGGTCGGCCCGGTGCACGCCGGCATCATCGAACCGGGCCACTTCCGCTTCCTCGCCGTGGGCGAGACGGTGCTCAACCTGGAAGAGCGCTTCGGCTACACCCACAAGGGGATCGAGAAGATCGCCGAGGGACGCGACGCCTTCGGCCTGGCGCGGCTGGCCGGCCGCGTCTCCGGCGACACCACGGTCCACCACGCCTGGGCCGCCTGCATGGCGATGGAACGAGCCGCCCGCCTGGCACCGCCGCCGCGCGCCCTGGCGCTGCGCGCCGTGCTGGCGGAGCGCGAACGCATCGCCAACCACCTCGGCGACATCGGCGCCATCTGCAACGACGTCGGCT
>CAYQWR010000368.1:0-1806 GCA_964421235.1 uncultured Thiohalomonas sp.
AGCCTTTGAAATCGTTCGACCACCTTCCAGCGAGGTAACCAGCAGCCAGGGCGTACGCTCGCGGTGGGCATTCTTCAGGCTGTGTTTCATGGCGCATTTGGTACCAAAACGGGTCTTCTTGATCCTGCCGGCCGGCGGGCGTTTGAGGGTGTAGGCATGACAGCGAAGCGGGTTGGCACGCGCCAGTTCGATCTCGCCGTGATAACGCACATGGGTGGTTGCCGTCGCAAACACACGCTCCACCCGCATCCACGCCGATTCACTCCCGGCGCCGCGGAGCATAATGTGGCCACCGACTCGACCAACGAAGTCCCAGCCCAAGGCCTGTACCGCCTTGAACCATGGATTCTTGAAACCGGCGTCGGTCACGATGATGGGACAGCACTTTTCAGGCAGAAGGCGCTGCAATGTCTTCAGGAATCGGTTCTGTACCCGCCGATTGGCTGACTTTGACTGGGGATGAACCTCGTCGTACAACGTCAGAGCGCGTCCCTCGACGGCCACCGCAGCTCGCAGCTTCTGAAAGGCACGGTCATCGCTCACGTCCGACCAGTCGACCAAGATCACCGGGCGCTTTGTGTTACCGAGCGTCAATGCAATCAGTGCCCGATAGAACGTACCGCGCTCCCTATGCAGATGCGGATTTCCAATCAGTCGGTCTGCCTTCTTGATTTGGTGCTTCGGTGCCACCTCGCCACAGAGGGCACGTCCAAGCCCCGTAACCGTCAACACACGCCCATGCAACAGAGCATTGACCATTGAGCTCACCGCATCCATACGTCGCTCGTGTACTTCTTGACAGTGTGTCCTTAAATGTTTATCCAGTATGTGGGTAGCATGCATGGCGCGAGTCCTTTTGTTTGTTTGGCGACTACAAAAAGATCATTTCTCGCCTTGCATGTCTACCCTCTAATTCATAACTGCTTGTTTTGGATCGCTATTTTGTGGGGAGCCGTCAGGGTCAGTACCCTTTAACTCAATTTAAAGGTACTGAGGCACCCCGTGTTTTCCGGACACATGGTTAAGCGACATTTGCCATCATCTCGAAATCGACCGGGGTTGTGAAGCCCAGCGACTGATGCAGACGTTGGCGGTTATAGAAAACCTCCATGTATTCGAAGATGGCCATTCGCGCCTCATCGCGATTCTCAAACACGACATGATGCACGAGTTCGTTCTTCAAGTTGCTAAAGAAGCTCTCTGCGACGGCGTTATCCAGACAGTTTCCCTTCCGGCTCATGCTCTGGATAATGCCATGGCTCTTTAGCGTGGCACGATACAGCGAACCAGCGTATTGCTGCCCCTGGTCACTATGGATGATGAGACCGGGTTTTGGCCGTCGGCGTTCCACCGCCATGTGCAAGGCATCCATCACCAACTGCTGGTCGATTCGTTGGCTCATGGCCCAGCCAACAACCCGGCGTGCAAACAGGTCGATAATGGCTGCCACATAGAGCCAGCCCAGACGGGTCGGCACAAAAGTGATATCCGTTACCCACACCCGGTTTGGCTGCATTGCCGTGAAATTACGCTCCAGCAAATTGGGCGCTGCTGGCTCGCTGTTGCTGCGTGCCACATAGGTTTGACGGAAGCGCCGTACCCGTTTGGCGATCAGGCCATCAAGTCGCCGCAGCCGGGCCACTCGGTGTCGTCCGCAGCTCTCACCGCGCGAGCGCAGGACCTCCCAGGTTTTGCGCTCACCATAGTTCTCGTGTGATTCCCGGTGGATATCACGAATGAGGCCGATCAACCGGGTATTCTCTTGAGCACGCTTGCTGGGTGGGCGATTTCGCCACTCGTAATACC
>CAYQWR010000369.1:0-1799 GCA_964421235.1 uncultured Thiohalomonas sp.
GGTGTGGTCGCTCATATTCGTGTCCATTCATGCTGCGAAGGGCGCCTTCGCGGCATGAAAAAAGGGAAAGACCATGGCCTTTCCCCTCTTGCTGATGCCGCGCAGCGCGGCAGCGTGGGGTTTCAGCCGGCGATTGCCGCCTTTGCCTGCTCCGCCAGGGCAGCGAAGCCCTCTTGGTCGTGATAGGCGATCTCGGCCAGCACCTTGCGGTCGATCTCGATACCGGCCTTCTTCAAGCCGTCGACGAGACGACTGTAGGACAGTCCGTTCTCACGGGCGGCCGCGTTGATACGCACGATCCAGAGCGAGCGGAACTGGCGCTTTTTCTGGCGCCGATCGCGATAGGCGTATTGTCCGGCCTTGATGACCGCCTGTTTGGCGACTCGGTAGACCTTGCTGCGGGCACCGTAGTAGCCCTTCGCCTCTTTCAGCACCTTTTTATGACGGGCGTGTGCCGTAACGCCGCGTTTTACGCGTGGCATGGGAATCTCTCCAAAATCGATCCGATTGCGTCTCTAGAAATCCCGAGGAAGGGATTTCTAGAGGCTCCCTCAAGAATAGGGAAGCATCCGCTGGGCGGACTTCTCATCCGCCTCGTGCAGTGTCTGGGGGCCACGCAGATGGCGCATCCGCTTGGTGGGCTTCTTGGTCAATATGTGTCGCCGATGAGAGGCATTGCGCTTGAAGCCTCCGGAGGCATTGCGCTTGAAGCGTTTCGCCGCACCGCGATTGGTCTTGAGCTTGGGCATTTCGAGTAACTCCGCTATTTCGACTTGCTATTTCTTCTTCGGGCCGAGGACCATCACCATCTGCCGGCCTTCCATCTGCGGCTGCTGCTCTATGGCGCTGATCTCTGCGAGATCGGCCTCCACGCGCCGCAGCAGTTGAAGCCCAAGCTCGCGGTGTGCGTGCTCGCGCCCGCGAAAGCGCATGGTGACCTTGGCCTTGTCCCCGTCGTTCAGGAAACGCGTCAGGTTGCGCAGTTTCACCTGATAGTCTCCTTCGTCCGTCCCGGGACGAAACTTGACCTCCTTGACCTGAACCTGCTTCTGCTTCTTGCGTGCCTCGGATTTCTTCTTCTTCTGATCGAACAGATACCTTCAGAAATCCATCAGGCGACAGACCGGCGGCTCCGCGTTTGGGACGATCTCCACGAGATCCAGCCCTACTTCCGTCGCCCTCTCCTGGGCATCCGTCAAGCCTATGATACCGACCTGATTACCTTCCGCGTCGATGAGCCTTACCTCGTAGGCGGTTATTTCGTTGTTGACGCGGTTTCTCTTTGCTGCGGCTATAGATGTTTCCTCCTAAAATTACGAAAAAACAAAACGACCGGAGGTGCAGAAGCCTCGCTCGTTCAGGCATTCCGCACCGTTCCGGACGTCAGTGGGTTCGATTCGCTACCTCGCCGCCGAGACGGGCGGCGAGCTCCTCGAGACCGAAAATGCCGAGATCCTGCCCCCTGCGGTCGCGGACGCTGATCGTCCCTTTTTCGACCTCGCGATCGCCGACTACCAGCAGGTAAGGCACCTTCCGCAACGTGTGCTCGCGGATTTTATAGCCGATCTTTTCGTTTCTCAAGTCCGATTCCGTACGGAAGCCCTTTTCGCGCAAGGCGTTAGCGACTGCGAGCGCATAGGCTGCCTGGCGGTCCGTGATGTCGAGCACGACCGCCTGAACCGGGGACAGCCAGAGCGGCAGCGCCCCCGCATAGTGCTCGATCAGGATGCCGATGAAGCGCTCCAAGGAGCCGAGGATCGCCCGATGCAGCATGACCGGGACCTGCCTGCTGTTGTCCT
>CAYQWR010000370.1:0-1788 GCA_964421235.1 uncultured Thiohalomonas sp.
GCCTGCAGCGCAGCGACGAAGTGACATAATTTCGGCGCTTTGCCCCCCTTGATTCTTAGCTCAATCTATAACTCATTGTTTTAATAGAAATCACGCTTAGGCACGCGTTTTGCTTAGATCATGTGGCGATGCATTTGGCTCGTCACAGCGACAAAAATCTAAGCGAGAAGCGTGGATGATGCACAATCCAGTCAATCGTACCCAAGATCTGCATGAAGCCTTTCATGCATTTAGCGAGCTCTCGGAGCGCCTGACAGAATCCTATCGCCTGTTGGAAGAGCGGGTGGGGGTGCTGACCGAGGAGTTGACGGCCGCTCGCAGCGAACGTTTGCAACAGCTTGCCGAAAAAGAACGGCTGGCCAATCGCCTCCAGCAGCTGCTCGAGGCCTTGCCGGGCGCGGTGGTGGTGTTGGACGGCAAGGACATCATTCAGGAATGCAATCCCGGTGCGGTGGAATTATTGGGCGAGCCCTTGCTCGGGGAGAAATGGGCGGACGTGGTCAAGAAGTCCATCAGCGGCATGAGCAGCGACGGATATTACGCGACGTTGAATGACGGTCGCCAGGTGGGCATTTCCAGCCGCGCCCTGGGGACGGAGCCGGGGCGGATTCTCCTGCTCAAGGACGATACCGAAACCCGCCGACTGCAGGAGATGCTGAATCGACACCAGCGGCTGTCGGCCATGGGTGAAATGGTGGCGAGGCTGGCCCACCAGATCCGCACGCCGTTGACCTCCTCCATGTTATATGTCTCGCAGTTGCGCAAACCGCAGTGCAATACCGCCGACCGCGTGCGTCACGCCGAGAAGATACTGGGTGGGCTGCACCAATTGGAGCGCATGGTCAACGATATGCTGGCCTTCGCTCGCGGCGGGGAATTTACCCCGGAAACCGTGTCCATCGAGGCCTTGCTGGAAGAACTACGGCTGACCCTCGAGCCTCAGCTTCAGCAGCAAGGCGGTCGTTTGCGCATAATCAACGACCGTCCGGAGGCCGCCGTTGACGGTTGCCGCGACATGCTCCTGGGGGCATTGCTGAATCTCGCGACCAACGCCATGCAGGCCTGCGACAACGGCGCCGATCTCGTGGTGGAGGTGCGTAGCAATGGCAGTGATGCCGTCGAAGTCCTGGTCAAGGACAATGGTCCCGGCATCGCCGAGGATATTCAGGATCAGATCTTCGAACCTTTCTTCACCACCCGCAGCGGCGGCACGGGCCTCGGGTTGGCGGTGGTACGCGCGGTTATCCAAGGTCATCGCGGCGATATCCAGGTCCGATCGGTCCCAGGCCGGGGAACCACGTTTGCCTTGAAGCTGCCGCGCCTGCTCGGCGACTACCAGTTGGCCAGCGGCGGTTGGCGCGGCGCCGCGGCGCTTGGCTCATCCCCATCCGACAAGTCGGTAAATGCAGTTAAATGCTAGAACACAAGTCAGGAAGTTAGGAGTAAGTATGACCCGACCGAAGATGCTGATCGTTGAAGACGATGTTTCATTGCGCGAAGCCCTGTCCGATACCTTGCAACTGGCAGGCTACTCCGTATGCAGCGTCGCCGACGGCATTGCGGCATTGAAGGCGCTTGAAGCCGAAAAAATGGATATCGTGGTCAGCGACGTGCAGATGGTGCCCATGGACGGTCATGCCCTCCTCAAGGAAATCAAGAAGACCCATGTCGCACTGCCGGTGATCCTGATGACCGCCTACGGCACCATTCAAAAGGCCGTGGAGGCCATGCACGATGGCGCGACGGACTATCTGGTAAAGCCCTTCGCCATGGCCGAGCTCATGGCCC
>CAYQWR010000371.1:0-1764 GCA_964421235.1 uncultured Thiohalomonas sp.
CACGGAAAATCATCAGCGTCGGGATGGAACGGATCTGAAACATGCCGGCCAACTCCTGCTCATCCTCGGTATTGACCTTGGCAAAAACGATATCGGCGTGCTCATCGGATTCGGCCTCGAATACCGGCCCGAACCCCTGACAGGGACCACACCACGGCGCCCAGAAATCGATGATGATGAAATCGTTATTGTTGATGATCTCTTCGAATGAGTCTTTGGTCATGTGCACGGCGGCCATGGGGAAATCTCCTGCTTTGCTGAACGTGTAACGTTGCAGTGTCGTGCTGCAACTGGGATAGACAGAACATGCTGTCGCGGCAGCAGCATGGTGACGATAATCTGCTGATTGCTGCAACAAATGGTATCAGATGGAAGAGAATTTACCTATTCGCCCTTGCCGGTAAAGCGGACGATCTGGCGTCGCTCTTTCTTGTCGGGACGGCGCGCGGGCACCGGTGCCGCGGCGGTCAGCAAGCGCCGCTCGTCGGCCAACGCCTCACGGCGCAGCCGGCTTGCGTCCGTTTCGCGATAGAGTTGCTGCGCCACGACCGCAGGACCACGCTGCTCCGACAGCGCGACGACGACCACGATGAATTCCATCCCTGCTTTGCGAATGGCCAGCTCGTCGCCGCTGCGCAGCGTGCGCGAAGGCTTTACCCGCACGCCGTTCACATGCACGTGGCCGCCGTTGATCGCCTCCAGCGCCTGCGCCCGGGTCTTGAAAAAACGCGCCGCCCACAGCCATTTGTCGATGCGCACCAGCTGTTGTGCGTCGGCGTTCGCCATGGTCATCGCCCTCCGTCTTCTGCCTCGCGACGGATCTCATCGAAGTACTCCATGGTGATCAACGTGTGTTCGTCACTACCGCAAGCAGGGCAATGCAGCAACATCATCACGCCCAAGGAGTCCTGATCATCATAGGTCTCGCCCGCGACTTGGAAATACTCCAGCATCCCTTCATAGCCGCAGTCGATACAGGTGCTCCAGGCGCGAATGGGTTCAGGCATGTCTTTGCATCCTCGGTACGAACAGGCCAAATTCAACACCTACTCTATCATGCCCAATCGACCATGGGTGGCCCGACACCGTGGCGCGGCACCTTCACCCGCGGATCGATATTGTGCCGCGCGCCACGTGTTCCGCAACCTGCGGGAACGGCGTGATAGAGACGGGGCTGCATGCAGATCGCCTGCGATAAGTTGCAATACGTGCGCGGGACTCGCAGCAACAAACGGAGGATTGAGGCAGCGGCGAACGGCCGCGACCAAAGAAAGAAAGGGCGGCGGCTGTCACCGCCGCCCATCGGCGCCTTAGCGCAATTCCAACAGCAGTTGGTTGAGTCGCTGCACGAAGGACGCCGGATCGTCGAGCTGGCCGCCTTCGGCCAGCAGCGCCTGATCGAACAGGATGTTGACCCAGTCGCCGAAACGCTCGCCCTCGCCTTCGGCCTTCAGCTTGGTCACCAGCGGGTGCTCGGGATTGAGCTCCAGGATCGGCTTGCTGCCGGGGACGTTCTGCCCCACCGACTTGAGGATGCGTTCCAGATTGCCGCTCATGTCGTGCTCGCCGGCCACCAGGCAGGCGGGGGAGTTGGTGAGGCGATGGGTGATGCGCACCTCCTTCACCTTGTCGCCCAGCGTTTCCTTGACCTTGTCCAGCAGCGGCTTGAGATCCTCCGCGGCCTTCTCCTGCTCCTTCTTCTCGGCCTCGTCCTCCAGGCTGCCAAGGTCCAGCTCACCCTTGGTGACGGACTGGAAGGGCTTG
>CAYQWR010000372.1:0-1763 GCA_964421235.1 uncultured Thiohalomonas sp.
CCGACTACCGGGCCAACCAGGCGGCGGCGCAACGGCGCTGGCGCGAGCGCCATCCTGACTACTGGCGCCGCTACCGCCAAACCCATCCCGAGTACGCCGCGCATAATCGCGAACGACAACGCACGAGGAACCGCCGCCGGCGTTCGGCGGGCACGGGTCCATCCCCGCCGCCGATTGCAAACATGGACGCGTACCGCTCACAAAAGCCATTTCGCTCAGGGACTTACCGGCTTATTCCGGTGATGGCCGGGGAGGTTGCAAAGATGGACGCGTACGTAGTGGAAATGCACGTACTTTCCGAGGGTTAGGGTCGATTTTGGGATGATTGCAAAGAGAGGACTCGATGGGCAAAGGGCGGTCGGGCGGGTAGCGTATGGGCCATGGAGAACGTCCTGCACCTTGACCTGCACGCCCTGATTCCGCGCTTCGCGGCGCTGCGCCTGCACGATCCCGCCCGGCTTGGGCGCTTGAAGGCCTCCATTGAGCGACAGGGCCAACTCGTGCCGGCAGTGGCCGTGCCCGAGGTGGACAATGAGGGCCATTGGGTCCTGATCGACGGTTACCGGCGCCGTGAGGTACTCCAACAGCTCGGCCAGGACCGGATCTGGGTCGCCGCCTGGGAGCGCTCAGTGGACGAGGCGCTGATGGTCTGTCTGGCGCGCGCGCCGGATCGCGCCTGGGAGGCGATCGAGGAGGCGGCGCTGATCGAGGAGCTGGCCAGGCGCCATTCGCTGCAGGCGATTGCCGCGCAGCTCGGGCGTGATGTGAGCTGGGTGAGCCGGCGTTTGAGCCTGATCAAGGCCCTGCCCGAGGATCTGCTCGATCAGGTCCGAGCGGGGCGGATTTCACTCTGGGCGGCCAGCCGCATCCTGGTGCCCTTGGCGCGCGCCAACCCCGAGCACGCCCGTACCTTGCTCGAGAAGCTCGCGCAGGAGCCCCTCTCGACCCGGGAGCTCAAGCGCCTCTACGAGCGCTACGAGCAAGCCCCCCGGGCCCAACGCCAACGCCTGGTGGAGAACCCGGGACTGTTTCTCAGGGCGGTGCAGAGCCGCGAGGAAGAGACCGCCGAGAAGCGCCTGGCCGCCGGTCCCGAGGGGGCCTGGTACCACGACCTGCGGGTGGTCGGTGCGATCCTCGCGCGCCTGAGCGGGCAGGTCCCGACACTGTTTGCACCGACCCAGGACGGCGCCGAGCGCGAGCGCCTCGCGCAGGCCTTCGCGCCGGCGAAGACCCAGTTTGAGCGCCTCGAGCAGGCCCTGGCGGCGGTGGGCGGCCATGATCGCTGAGGAGCTGCGCCAGGCGATCCGGGTGCTCAAGGCGCAGGGCCGGCCCCTGCGCGAGATCAGCCGAGCGCTGAAGCTCTCGCGCAACACGGTGCGCCGGGTACTGCGCGAGCGTGAGCGACCGGAAACGCCGGCGGAGGATCCCCGCATCCAAGCGATCGTGGCACTGTTGCCGGACCTCTACCGCGACTGCAAGGGCAATGCGGTGCGCATCGGCGAAGTCCTCAACGAGGCACACGGCATCGAGATCGCCTACAGCACCCTGACCCGGTTGATCCGCGAGCACACCGATCTGCGTACCCCCAAAAAGCGCAGCGGCACCTACACTTTTGGCCCCGGCGAGGAGATGCAGCACGACACCTCGCCGCACCACCTCCTCCTGGGAGGGAAAAAGGTCAAGGCCCAGTGTGCCAGCCTGATCTTGGCCTACTGCCGGATGCTGTTCATCGCCTACTACCCGCGCTTCACCCGCTTCGAGGC
>CAYQWR010000373.1:0-1762 GCA_964421235.1 uncultured Thiohalomonas sp.
ACCCGGTTCATGCCGTCGTTCCAGTCGCCGGAGCCGATCAGCGGCAGGCCGTGGGCGCCGTAGCGCAGCCCGTGGCGGATGGCCTGTTCACAGTGGCGGTACAGGCTCTCCACGGACTCGGAGCGGCCGGGCAGATCGTAGTAGGAGTCGTCTTCCGGATTGAGCGGGCGGCCTTCCAGGAAGCGGACCGGTTCGTCCAGCACGCCGGTGTCGCCGGTGCTGGCCACGTAGCGGCAGGTGGCCAGGGCCAGCCACAGGTAGTCGTCGGAACAGTGGGTGCGCACGCCGCGGCCGGCGGGCGGATGCCACCAGTGCTGGACGTCGCCATCGCGGAACTGGCGGCCCGCGCACAGCAGCAGTTGGGCACGCAGCAACTGCGGCTCGGCGTGCACCAGCGCCATGGCGTCCTGCAACTGGTCGCGGAAACCGAAGGCGCCGCCCGACTGGTAGTAGCCGCTGCGCGCCCACATGCGGCAGGCGATGGTCTGGTACAGCAGCCAGCCGTTGGTGAGCACGTTGAGCGACGCATCGGGCGTCTGCACCTGGACCGCGCCGAGGGTGTGGTTCCAGTGGTGCCAGACCGCTTCGAGCGCGCGCCGCGCGGCGTCGCTGCCGCGCAGGCGGTGCACCAACCGGTTGGCGTCGTCGCCGCCCGGTATGCCTCCCAGCCCCAGGCGAAAGGTGATCTCGCGCTCCTGGCCGTCGGCCAGCTCGAAGCCCACCTGCAACGCGGCGCAGGCGTCCAGGCCGCAGCCGACCTTGCCGGAGAGATGGGTGCGCGCCATCGCCGCCGGGTCCGCCAGGCTGCGGTTGCGGCCGATGAATTCGGCGCGGTCGCCGCTGACGGTGCGGTGGGTATCGTCGACGTCGAAGAAGGCGACCCGGCCGGGGAATTCGGTGTTGTAGCGGTTGCGCGCGTAGAGCGCGCCGCTGTAGGGATCGACCTCGGTGATCAGGTGCATGGTCGATTTCGGCCGCAGGTCGCCCAGCACCCATTCGACGTAGCCGGTGGCGGAGAGCCGCCGCGTGCGGCCGGAGACGTTGCGCACCTTGAGCACGGAAAACTTGATCGCCGCGTCGATGGCCACGTAGACCCACAGCTCGGTGCGGATGCCGGCCTCGGTATGCTCGAACACGCTGTAGCCGAAGCCGTGGCGGCTGACGTAGGGCGTGGCGCCGCGCGCCGGCAGCGGCGTCGGCGACCAGAACTCGCCGCTCTCCTCGTCGCGCAGGTAGAAGGCCTCGCCGCCGGCGTCGACCACCGGGTCGTTGTGCCAGGGCGTGAGGCGGAACTCGTGGGCGTTCTCGCCCCAGGTGTAGGCCTGGCCGCTCTCCGAGATGACGCTGCCGAAGTTGGGATTGGCCAGCACGTTGGCCCACGGCGCCGGCGTCAGCTGTCCAGGCTCGGTGGTGATGACGTACTCGCGTCCGTCCGGGGTGAAGCCGCCGATGCCGTTGCCCAGGATCAGCTCGCGCGGCGGCGGTGCGGCGGCCGGCGCCGGCTCCCGCCGGGGGCGGCTGGGATCCAGGCGCGGCACCCGCACCCGGGCCGGGCCGAGACGGTTGATCTGTTCCTCCAGGGTGCCGCGCTCGTCGCTGAGGATGGCGCGGGCGACGCTCTTGAACAGGATGCGATCCTCCTCCGAGATCTGCTCCGCCGAACGGATGAAGATGCCGCCCGGCCGGTCGATCACCTGGCTCTCGACGCCCACCGCCACCAGGCCCAGGATCTGTTCGTGCAGCGCCTGCCGGTAACCGGCGC
>CAYQWR010000374.1:0-1758 GCA_964421235.1 uncultured Thiohalomonas sp.
ACGCATTCACAGCATCCAGGAACGCCGCACCGCGGCACTCAAGAACGACCTGCTGCGCGATGCCGTGCTGAGCCTGGAGTGGTCGATGCAACAATACTTCTCCGCTCCGACCGCCAAACGGCGCGAAGCGGTATTCCAGGCCCTTGACGTGGCCTATCAGCGTGAGCACGGCTTGGCCGGCCTCGGCTGGCTGCGCCGGAACGGCTTTGGTTCCCAGCTGGACGCCCTCGATTATGCATTGCACGATCTGCCGGCCCGGCTGGGGCGACTGATGCCGCCGGCTGACCGGGGTCGGTCGGCGTCCAAGGTGCCGGATGGCGCCACCGACCTCCTGCTCGCGCCGCTATGGCGCCAACTCCATGTCGTGGACCAGGCACTGCGGACCTCTTCGCAAGGGGACGTCATGCGGCTGACCGGTGCTTTACGCAATATCGGCAATACGCTGTGGCTGCTGGCCGGGATGGCCTTGGTGCTGACGCTACTGGGCTTTTTCCTGTTTGAACGCTATGTCCTCAACCCGATCAGCATGGTGGCGCACGCCCTGCGCGACGAGGCACACGGCAAGCACGACCTCGTATTGCCGGTGGCGACCACCGCCGAGACCCAGCACCTGGTGGACGCCTTCACCGAGATGCGACGCCTGATCCTGGAGCGACAGCAGGCCCTGGAACATCAGGCCCTGCACGACACCCTTACCGGCCTGCCCAACCGTACGCTGCTGCAAGACCGGCTGCAACAGGCGATCCATCATCTGCGGCGCGCCGGTTACGGCTACCTGGCGCTGCTGGTGATGGATCTGGACGGCTTCAAGGAGATCAACGACACGCTCGGTCACCCGATCGGCGATGGCCTGCTGCAACAGTTGTCCGACCGGTTGTTGCGTGAGGTACGCGAAGGAGACACCGTGGCGCGTCTGGGCGGCGACGAATTTGCCATCGTGTTGGAGGACGCCGACGAAACGGAGGGACAGCGCAAGGCGGCGCGCATCCTGAGCCTGCTGGAGAAACCGTTCGAGGTGTCGGGCCAGAGCCTCTATGTCGCCGGCAGCATCGGCATCGCCATCTATCCGCACCACGCCCTGACACCGCAGGAGTTATCGCGCCGGGCCGACGTCGCCATGTATGTAGCCAAGCGTGAGAAAAACGGCATCGCCGTCTACGACACCCGCCAGGACCACTACACCCTGCAGCGCCTGGCCCTGGCCAATGACCTGCGCAGCGCCATCAACAACGAACACCTGCAGCTCTACTTCCAGCCGCAGATCGACCTGCGCACCCGCACCTTTATCGGTGTCGAAGCGCTGCTGCGCTGGCTGCACCCGCAGCGCGGCTTTATTTCGCCGGAGGACTTCATCCCGGTGGCGGAACAGACCGGACTCATCCGGCACCTCACCTACTGGGTGTTGGACCAGGCCTTGGCGCGTTGCGCCGCATGGCGCAACCAGGGGACGCCGCTCGGCAGCATGTCGGTCAATCTGTCCGCCTACAATCTGCAGGATGCCGACCTCTACCTGGAGGTGGCACGGCTGCTGAAGAAGTGGGGCATACCGCCCTATCTGCTGGTGCTGGAGATCACGGAAAGTTCGATGATGGCCAATCCCGCCCGCGCCCAGGCCACGCTGGAGAAACTCAACGACATCGGCGTGCAGATCGCCATCGACGATTTCGGCACCGGCTTCTCGTCGCTGTCGTACCTCAAGCAACTGCCGGTGGACAAACTGAAGATCGACAAGTCCTTCGTGATGCAGATGAGCGAGGA
>CAYQWR010000375.1:0-1750 GCA_964421235.1 uncultured Thiohalomonas sp.
CGTGGTCGTCGCACAGGCGGACGGGGCGCGCTTCGCGGCGACGAAGGATCCGGCGGCCAGGCGGGGTAAGAGTTCTCGCATTGGACCTCCGCACCGGCGAGATAGCCGGCGATTTCCACATCGTCGGATATTTCGGCCAGCCGTGAATCGATTGAGCTTCGCTGACTCGTTATCACCATGAGCTTTCCGTCGGTCTCGCTCACGATCGCCAGATTTGACGAAGTCTCAACCAGACCGGGGATGACGCTCGAATATTCCCGGGGGCCCGCCGGAATGATCCGGAGCAGACGAACAAAGGTGCGGGCGAACCCGTCCGGGAAGGCCCGAAGGCCGTCGAGAGGAATGGTCTTCGCCTCGATCCGCATATCCGCCTCCACGCCGGCGTATTCCGAGGTGAAAATCTCCGCCTGGTTTCGAACGGTCTCGACGATTTTTTGTTCATCTTCGCCCGGCACGGCAACCGCCGCCCTGGCGTTCCGTGGGATGGCGTTCCTTGCCGAGCCGCCGCCAATGGCCAGCAGCCGGGCGCCGGATTCGAAAATGATCGGATACAACGTTCTCGCGAGCAGCTTCAGGGCGTTTGCCCTGTGCTCGTGAATTTCGGCTCCCGAATGACCACCGGCGAGCCCGCCGACGGTAATTTCAATACCGGCAAGACCTTCATCGAGGGCCAAGCGCTCCGGGTTGAAGGTGAGGACAGTATCGCGTCCGCCGGCGCAGCCGATGGTGAATACCCCTTCATCCTCGGAATCGAGATTGAGCAGTATCCGTCCTCTGACAAAATCAGGAGCAAGAGCTTTTGCCCCGTTCAAGCCCGTCTCCTCGTCCACGGTGAACAACAACTCGAGAGGCGGGTGGACCAGGTCATGGCGTCCGGCGATGGCGAGACCGTAGGCGAGGGCAATTCCGTTATCGGCACCAAGGCTCGTTCCCTTCGCCGCCAACCAGTCGCCGTCTATCACGTGCTCAATCGGGTCTTTATCAAAATCGTGTTCCCACCCGGGCTCCTTTTCACACACCATGTCCATGTGGCCCTGCAGCACAATAACCGGCGCGTTTGCGCTACCAGTGCTCGCTGGCACTTCGATAACGACGTTGCCCGACTTGTCCGCCCGTCCTTTGAGCCCGAAGGCCGTGGCCTGATCGAGTAGCCATCTTGAAATTTTCTCTTCATGCTTTGACCGGCGCGGAACGGCATTCAACCGTTCAAAGATATCGAGTATGTTTTTTGTCTTTTCATCCATGAAATATGAGTATGCTGATAAACCAACGGGCCCGCAAGTGCGGTAAACAAGCCCCAGCGGCGGTACTATCGCTTCAGCGGCGAAGTTTCGCGGTTCATCGTGCCCGTTTCGAGCACTTCCTTGATCTTGAACGTGCCGTACTTCCGTGCTTTTAAAAACCCGTCCCATGCCGCCTCGGCCAGGCGTCCCTCGCGGTGCAAATCAATGAGCCACTGATGGGCGTACTTCGGGTCTTCCTGTGGGATACCTGCCTGGATCTCGAGGAGCCAGCGCTTGTTGTACTCCTCCTGGCTGCCGATTGTTGGTGCAACAATGATAGGAATGCCGAGTCCGGCATAGAAAGAGAGCTCGCTGGGTTTGGTCCAGAGAACATCGGTAGCTCTCGTCAGTCTGGCAAACTCGGCGAAATAAGCGGGTTTACTTTCTTCATAGAGGATGGACACATTGTGCGATCCTGGAAGATATTCGTTGACGACCGAGGTGAAAAACTCGGCGACCTCCTTTCT
>CAYQWR010000376.1:0-1747 GCA_964421235.1 uncultured Thiohalomonas sp.
TGAGATGCTTCGGCTAGACCGACGTCTGATTGTACGCTTTGTTGGCGCGGATAACAGTCTATGGGATGGTTTTCACCAACAGTACGGGCAAACCTATCCGGATTACTTCCACAAGCACCATCCCGGGCTGCGCAGTCGGGTGATCTTCGAGGGGTCGGTTTCTGAACGCCGTCTGGTTGAGATTTACAACCAGGCCGACTTGATGCTGGTTCCTTCACAGTACGAATCGTTTGGATTGATTTATATCGAAGCCATGCGCGCCGGTCTCCCAGTTATTACTTTTTCGTTGGGCGCAGCCTCTGAAATTTTTGCACATGGCGAGGAAGACGGTGCGGTCCTGGTTTCACCACAAGATAACCCTGCCTTTCTGAACGCCGTGCAGGCGCTTGTTCAGGATGAACGGAAACGGTTTGCCATTGGAAAATGCGGACGGGAACGCTTTATTCGTTATTTCACCGATACACGCATGGTTGAGGAGACGGCAGCTTATTACCGCAAAGTGGTTGAGGCATCTCCTCGAACCAGGATATCGAGACCCCGGCGCGTTTTCCAGGTGATGGAAGCCCTGGACGTGGGTGACGCAGTCAGTACGATAGCGCTGCGCAACGCGGAACTCCTGCGGCAGATGCACGCCGGCGGCACCATTCTCAGCCAATACCAACATCCAGATCTGGCCGGGAAAAGCCGACCGGTGGACCAATTCGATATCGAATCTAACGCAGCATTGATTTTTCATTACTGGAATTTCAGCTACCTGGAAAGTTTTGTGCGCAGTTCCCCGGGTCCCAAGGCGATCCATTTTCATAACATCACTCCCCCTGAATTCTTTTCGCCGGGGTCGCCAGGTTATGAAGCCACCACGCGGGGGTACGAGCAGCTGCCTGCCATGCTCAACCTGTTCGACCTGCTGATCGGCGACTCAACCTACAATCTGGAAACCTGCAAGCCGTATCTGGATGCTCCCAGGCCAGGCATCATTGTCCCGCCGGTGATTGAAGCGGATGAAGTGCGCGCGAAGCCTTATGACAAGCTGCTGTTGGACCAGTTAAAGCAGCAGGCAGGGTTGAAGATCCTCTTTGTGGGAAGGATTGTGCGCAACAAGCGCCAGGATCGCCTGATCGAACTTCTGGAAGCCTTATGCAGCTCGAAAACTGAAAAAGCCTGGTTATACCTGGTAGGTGGCGACCAGGGAGATACGCACTACCGCGCAGAAATGGAAGCGCTGCGCGCGCGGTCGCCGGAGAAGGACCGGATTATCTTTACCGGCAAGGTGAGTGATGCGGCGCTATATAGCTACTTTCGTGCTGCGGATGTGTTTGTGAGTGCCTCGGAGCATGAAGGCTTTGGCGTGCCGCTGATCGAGGCGATGGCGCTGGATATCCCGGTGCTGGCATATGCCGCCGGTGCAGTGGCGGAAACGATGGGCGGCGCGGGTGTGTTGGTAAGCGAGTGGGATGCCGCAATCGCTGCTGAAAAGGTTCTCAAACTGAACAACGATACCGCTTATCGCGAAGAACTTCTCACCGGTCAGCGAGAGAACTTGCAGCGCTTTACCGAGACTGCTGTTAAAAAACGATTGTCTGCGGTCGTTCGTTTTCTCCAAAATAAGGGCATGGACGAAGAATTCATTCACTGGATAAATTGAAGATTTCCTCCGCGTTCCAGATATTTCGAGGATAAATATGGATTTTTTTGTCTCGTACGCGCAAAATTATGAAGATGTTATGTTGTGGCGAGCGCTGAAGCA
>CAYQWR010000377.1:0-1746 GCA_964421235.1 uncultured Thiohalomonas sp.
CATATATCTGCCTGATTCAACGAGGTTTTTCAATTTATTTCGCCTTGGAGATACCCTCAATCGCGGTTCTTGGGACAGACGTGGTTTTCATGTCCGGAAGGAAAGGGGGAGGCAAGGAGGACCCTATCTCAAAGGATGATAAAGACACTCGTTTCACTTCTGCCTAAAAATGCAATTTTCGGAATAGATCTATCCTCGATCATGATCGATCCAAAAGGTTGGCTTCGCCTTAGGCCGGTTAAAAGGATTTGTGTTGACAGAGAGGACACCCTGTGTTACTCAGAGCTATCCTCACAGGACAGAAATTCAACAGGCCATGATTCGTGAATCTTGAAATGTATGAAGCGGCGGGATAGACCTGCGACCGAATACGGTCGACAAGGATCGGGAGGGGGGCGAAGTGTTGGCCGTCTTGAAGAGAAAACAGGGCCCGGGGATTGAGCTGGCGGAAGTTCCCGAACCGGAGGTAAGGCCAGACGAGGTCATGATCGAGGTAAAGGCCTGCGGGATCTGTGGATCCGATCTGCATATTTATCAATGGGATCCGTTCATGCATTGGATAAGACTGCCTAGAATCCTAGGTCATGAAGTCTCCGGTCATGTGCACAAAGTCGGGGAGAGGATCGAAAACTTCATGCCGGGAGATAGGGTCGTAGCGGATACTTGGGGAGGATGCGGCGATTGCTATTATTGTAGATTGGGCAGATTCAACCACTGTATGCATCAAGCCAGGCTGGGTCAACATGTGGACGGGGGCATGACAAAGTACGTAGTGGTTAAGGAAAGTGGATTATACAAGATTCCCGAACAAATCGATTTTCAGGAGGCCTCCGTGCTTGAGCCTCTGGGGGTTATTCTCCGGACGTTTGAACGATGCAGCATGAAGCCGGGGGACGTTATGGCCATCATCGGCCCGGGCCCTATCGGGTTGCTCGGAGTGATGTTGGCAAAGATGAGCGGTGCCTCTACCATCGTTGTCTCCGGGCTGGAGGAAGATAAGGATCGGTTGATCCTGGCGAAAGGCCTTGGTGCGATTCCCGTAAACATAGACAAAGAAAATTTGAGGAGCACGGTGATGGATCTGACCGACGGAAAGGGTGTGGACTTGGCCATAGACGCCAGTGGCGGGAGGGGCACCCTCTCCGAAGCGGTTGGTATCACAAAGCCTGGCGGGGAGATAGGCCTGGTGGGGTTGGGGCCAGAAAACGCCTTTGATACGAATACCATAGTGGAGAAGGAGTTATCCATTCTCGGGTCTTTTCGGCGGCAGCCAGCCACCTGGTTCAGGGCCATCAATCTGGTCGCCCAGAAGGTCATTGACCCCAAAGCAATCATAACCCACGTCCTTCCTCTAGCACATGCCGAAGAGGGGTTTCACACCGTCTTGCGTCGGGAGGGCATTAAAGTAGTCCTTGAGCCTTAGCGCTGGGCGGTAACCTAACCGATACCACGACCTCTTCATCTGCTTACTCAGCACTAAGTCATAAGTCAATAGGATTGTCGGTTAATGGGGATACTGATTGTACGATCATGGTAAATATTTTTTAGCATCTCACGGCGCTCGGTTTTTCATGTAGCCAGGAGCGCATAGGGTCCAAACCTCGGGGCGGAGGGATGAGAATGGTTAAAAGTAACTTGCTGGAATTTGAAGGAGATGTGGTAATAGTAACCGGTGGGGCCCGGGGGATAGGGAAATCCACAGCCCGGGCTTTCAGCGAGCAAGGCGCCAGGGTCGTAATCGTCGAT
>CAYQWR010000378.1:0-1741 GCA_964421235.1 uncultured Thiohalomonas sp.
GTGACCGTCACGCTGACCGGCACCGGCGGGCCTCTCAGCAAACCGCGCGTGACGATGAAGTCACCGGGATGCGGCGCAGCAACTGTGAGCGCAGTATCTAACACGGTTACGATAACGTTTGATGACGCCTGCGTGCCGCCTAACGGCGTGATCTGCTTCACTGTCTGTTGTGAGCACAAGGAGGTCGACGTCGCAGGGGCCGCCTGGTTCTAAACAAGAGAGAAATCACTTGGCCAGATCCTCCAATTCACCCGGCGTCCACAGGGGCGTCGGGTGTTCTCTAATGGTAGATGAAGTGAGGCCAGGGTGAGAGGAATATCAGATAACCGAGAAGCCCGAGCAGAAGAAGCGGCGGCAGCATCGTCTTATAGACCTTCAGCAGATCGCTCTTGAAGTAGTCGTTGGTTACTATCAGGCAAAGATGGGCAGGCGAAAGCATCATGCCTATGTAGCTGCTCAGGAAGGCCAGGAAGATGTTGGCAATGTTGATCTGCGGCTGATAGAGGAAGCTCGCTAATAGCGTATAGCCCAGCGCAACAAATGCGGCGAACATGCCGGTTAACAACCCTGACGCAAAGCCCACCACCATGATAATCAACTGATCGGGGAAACCGTAGTCGATAGAGAGCTTCTGCAGGAGATAAACAGCGCCGGAGAGGTCAAGCCCAGTCTGGAATGATAATATGCCGAAAACGAGGAAGATCAACTTGTAGGACAGCCCTTTCTTGAGGGCGTCGATCACACTTGCCTTGCCTGGCCTGATCACGATAATCACCACAACGACTGCCGCTGCTACTGCCAGCGAGAGTTCTATTCGAAAGATGGCGTACACCGCTACGGCCAGCGCTATCGGCCAGATGGCGGCGAGAATTCCGCCCAGCGACTGGAGAATGCCCTTTCTCTCGTTTGTCTTGTTGCTCACCCGTCTGACAAAGAAGATCAATCCGAGAATGAGCATGGTGACCGCCAAAGGCGATTGCAGCAGGGCTATGGTGGCCACCGGAAGGCCTGTGACTGCGGATGTGACAATCATGCCGGGATAGATCGGCCAGAAATGCTCGACAACATGGCGGAAATAGTAATTGGCGGCACACTTAAACTCCGGGGTGTAGCGCGGCTCGGAAAGGACGTCGTCGATCAGCGGCGCCGACATCAACGACCCGCCGGGCATCGGCATCATGCCCACCAGCGGTGGCAATACGACGACAGCCGTTTTACGTCCACCCCAAAGGCCGCGGCAGGCATCGGTCAATTTCTTGAGAAAGCCTGCATCCTTGAGCAAGGAGCCGAGTATAGTGATTAAACAGATGGCGGCAGTGAGCGAGATAAATCTTCTCGATCTGATCAGATCGAGATATCCCTGGAAAAGGTCCGAAAGAGGAACGCGATAGAGCACTGCCGTGAGCACACCTGCGCCGAACAGCGTGATACCGACGGAAAGCTTCTTGCGGAGAGCTATTAAGATTAGAACAAATATCAGCAGTAGCTTGAGAGTATCCATTTGTAGATATCTACTTAACTTGTAACATGATGGTTGCGATATGGATGATGAACAGAGGCATAGAGGGATAGTATACAGTCCCCGGACAACTTCCGCAGTCAAAATCTTCACGTTGGCGCTGCTCTCGATCGGTTTGTTCCTTCTGGCAAGTTGTTCTAATGACAAAGGCACTACGCCGGACAACAATGTGATCACTCTAGCTATAGCTTCGCCGCATGATGGCGACACCCTAAGTCAGCA
>CAYQWR010000379.1:0-1736 GCA_964421235.1 uncultured Thiohalomonas sp.
AAGCGTTTCCTCTCCGGTGTCGGCGATTATGTCGCCTGGACCGTGACGTTCCTGCCGCTGCTCACCGGCTACATGAGTTATCACCACCTGCTGTTCGATTACACGCGGATGCTGGCGATTCACATCATGTCGGTGGAACTGCTGCTGATCGTCTTTCCGTTCACCAAGCTGACCCACATGATGTCGCTGTTCATCTCCCGCTGGTACAACGGTGACTGGTTCGGTCGCAGAGGGGTGGCGTCATGAGCGCTTCATTGCAAAAAGGTATCAAGGCCTTTCGTGAGGTGATGGATGCGCCCATCGCCAGTTTCTTTTCCAGTTGCGTCCACTGCGGCATCTGTTCCGAGGCGTGCCTGTTCTTTACCGAGACGCGCGAGCCGAAGTACACGCCGATCCACAAACTGGAGCCGCTGCGCCGGTTGTGGAAACAGGAGTACACGCTGTTCGGCCGGCTCGGCAAAATGCTCGGTCTGTCGAAAGCGATCAGCGACGACGAGCTGGAGCAGTGGAGCACCCTGGTCTATGACAGTTGCACCATGTGCGGCCGTTGTTCGCTGGCCTGCCCGGTGGGCAACGACATCACCTACATGGTGCGCAAGATGCGCGAGGGGATGGCGGCCTCGGGTCATGCGCCGGAAGGGGTCATCGGCGCCACCAAGCGCACGGTGGAGCTGGGCAGCCCGATGGGGGTGAAGCTGGGGGCGCTGCAGGCGCAGATTCGGGCGCAGGAAGCCGAGACCGGTCTCACTATCCCCATTGATATCCAGGGTGCCGACTACATGGCGATCCTGTCGTCGATGGAGATCATCAACTTCCCGGAGTACCTCGGCTCACTGGCGCGCATTTTCCACAAGGCGGGCGTGAGCTGGACCTTGTCGTCGGAGGCGTTCGAGGCCACCAACAGCGGTATCCAGATCGGCGTGTCGGATCTCGCCCGCGAGATCGTGCAGCGTGTGGTCGATGCGGCGGAGAAGCTGGGCGTGAAATACGTCATCAGTCCCGAGTGCGGCCATGCCTTCACCGCCATTCGCTGGGAAGGTCCGAATCTGATCGGCCGCCGCTACAAGTTCGAGGTCATTCACATTCTGGAATTGCTCGACCAGCTGCGCAGCGAAGGGCGGTTGAAGACCAACGGCAAGGAGGACAAATCGCTTACCTTCCACGACCCGTGCCAGATCGTGCGGCGCGGCGGCGTCGTAGCGCAGCCGCGTCGGCTGCTCGGCGACGTGGCCAGTGATTTCCGCGACATGAAGGACCACGGCACCATCAACTGGTGCTGCGGTGGTGGCGGCGGCGTCAGCGCCAACGATCGGGCCGAGGAGTTGCGGCTCAAGGCGTTCAAACGCAAGAAGTCGCAGCTGGACGAACTCGGCGTGCATACCATGGTCACCGCCTGCGCCAATTGCCGCATCGTGCTGGAAGAGGGATTGGAGCACTACAACATGAACGTAAACGTCGTGGGCCTGACCGAATTGTTGGCCGCCCATCTGGAAGAGTAGCGGCGATGCGGTCGCATGCGATAGCGAGGATTAATCCATGAATCAAAAAGTCGTCGTCGATCCCATCACCCGCATCGAGGGGCATCTGCGCATCGAAGCGGAAACCGAAGGCGGGGTCATCCGCCAGGCGTACAGTTCCGGCACCATGGTGCGCGGCATCGAGATCATCCTGCGCGGCCGCGACCCGCGCGACGCCTGGGCCTTCGCCCAGCGCATCTGCGGCGTCTGCACCCTGGT
>CAYQWR010000380.1:0-1734 GCA_964421235.1 uncultured Thiohalomonas sp.
CGAACTTGGTGAGGTTGATGGAGCCGAGCAGGCAGGAGCCGTAGGGCGGCAGGCCTTGTTCGCCGCACGGGTTGGTGGCGCGGACGTTCTCGCAGAACCAGTTGTTGTTCATCTCGTTGTACTGGTCGATGAGGATGAAGCCCGGCTCCGCGAAGTCGTAGGTGGAGGCCATGATCATGTCCCACAGCCGGCGCGCGCGGATGGTCTTGTAGATACGGCAGGCGACCAGGCCCTCGTCGTTGGCGATGTAGCCCTCGCTGGTGGGCCACTCGCGCCAGACGATGGCGGCGCTGTCGGACAGGTCCAGCTTGTCGATCTCCACCTCCTTGGCGGAGAGCGGGAAGGCGAGCTGCCAGTCGGCGTCGGCCTTGACCGCTTCCATGAAGTCGCGGGTCACCAGCAGCGACAGGTTGAACTGGCGCAGGCGGCCGTCCTCGCGCTTGGCGCGAATGAAGTCGGCGACGTCCGGATGGCCGACGTCGAAGGTGGCCATCTGCGCGCCGCGGCGGCCGCCGGCGGAGGAGACGGTGAAACACATCTTGTCGAAGATATCCATGAACGACAGCGGCCCGGAGGTGTAGGCGCCGGCGCCGGCGACGAAGGCCCCCTTGGGACGCAGGGTGGAGAATTCGTAGCCGATGCCGCAGCCGGCCTTCAGGGTCAGCCCCGCCTCGTGCACCTTGGAGAGGATGTCGTCCATGGAATCGCGCACGATGCCGGAGACGGTGCAGTTGATGGTGGAGGTGGCGGGCTTGTAGGCCAGGGCGCCGGCGTTGGAGGTGATGCGCCCGGCCGGGATCGCCCCGTGGCGCAGGGCCCAGACGAACTTCTCGAACCACTCCTCGCGCTTCTCCGGGCTCTCCTCGACGTCGGCCAGGGCGCGGGCGACGCGCTGGTAGGTGTCGTCGATGGCGTGGTCGATGACCTCGCCGGACTTGGTCTTGAGACGGTATTTCTTGTCCCAGATATCGAGGGACGCGGGCTGGAACGGAATTTCGGTTACTGTGGTGGACACGGCTTTTAGATGTGCAGTGCTCTTAGTCACTCAGTCATCTCCCTTTATTGTTTTATTGCCCCATAAATTCGCCGTCACAGCCACGCGGCGGGGCGTTGTATTTCTAACGAACCGGCAACACTACATGTTGTTGATGGGCCAATAGGGTAGGCATCACTGCCCATACTGTCAATAAAAAGAAATATTTTTAAAAACAATGCATTAAAAATTTCTTTCGTAGATTCAGCAAGATAGAAAATGCAAGGAAATGGTGCACGGATCCACAATATATAGTGGTCCTAATATAGCCGATTCCGGGGCGCATTCCACGACAGTAAGCTGTCACTCACGCCGGACGACGGGCCATCGTGGGGCGGCATTGGAAATTAACCCCGGTGCGGGTGCGGCCTTGATCTGGCACGGAAGCATGCCTATATGCTGAATATCCAACCAAACAACCACCACATGCCCAATAAGGAGATAAGCCATGAGTCTGGTTCGTTACGACCCCTGGAATCTGCTGGACCAACTGCGCCGCGAACTCGACCACGCCTACGAAGGGCGCGGCGAAGAGACCGGCATCAGTTCCACCTCGGACTGGACGCCCGCGGTGGACGTCAAAGAAGAGAAGGACGGCTTCGTGATCAGGGCCGACGTCCCCGGTGTCGACCCCAAGGCCATTGAGATCCATGCCGAAAACGGCATGCTGACCATCAAGGGCGAGCGCGAGTCGGAGAAGA
>CAYQWR010000381.1:0-1734 GCA_964421235.1 uncultured Thiohalomonas sp.
AGCGCCATCGGCTTCTTCGGCGAACGACTGCAACGGGGCATGACCAACCAGTCGGCACAGCTGCTCGGCGCCGATCTGGTGCTGCGCAGTCCGCGGCCGGTGGCGGCGGCCTGGCTGCGCGAGGCCGACACCCTGGGGCTGCGTCGCAATCAGGTGCTGGAGTTTCCCAGCGTGGTACTGCACGGCGACAAGCTGCAACTCGCCGGCATCAAGGCGGTGCGCGCCGGCTATCCGCTGCGTGGCAGCGTGCGCACCGCCGCCGTGCCCTACGGCGCCGAACAGACCGCCGTCGGCATCCCCGCCGCGGGCACCGCCTGGGTCGAGGCGCGGCTGCTGCCGCTGCTCGGAATTCAGGTCGGCGACACCCTCACCCTCGGCGACATCCCGCTGAAAGTCACCCGCCTGCTCGCCTTCGACCCGGGCGGCAGCAGCAATTTCGCCGGCCTGGCGCCGCGGGTGCTGGTCAACCGCGCCGACGCCGATCGCGCCGGTATCCTGCAACCGGGCAGCCGGGTGACGCTGCAGTACCTGTTCGCCGGCAGCGACACCGCCCTGGCCCGCTACAAGCGCTGGCTGCAACCGCGGCTGGCGCCGACCGACCGGCTGACCGACGTGCGCGAGGGCCGGCCCACCATCGGCACCGCCCTGGACCGTGCCGAGCGTTACCTGGGCCTCGCGGCCCTGGCGGCGGTGCTGCTGGCCGGCGTCGCCATCGCCATGGGGGCGCGCCGCTACAGCGAGCGCCACTTCGACGTCAGCGCCATGATGCGCTGCCTCGGCGCCAGCCAGCGCGACATCGTCGGACTCTACCTGCCGCAACTGCTGCTGCTCGGCCTGGCCGGCAGCGTTGCGGGCGTCGGCCTCGGCTTCGCCGTGCAGTTCGGGCTGTTCGCCGCCCTCAAGGGGCTGCTGCCCGCCGAGCTGCCGCCGCCGGGGTGGTTGCCGGCCCTGCTGGGGATGACGACCGGGCTGGTGGTGCTGGCCGGTTTCGCCCTGCCGCCGGTGCTGCGGCTGCGCGAGGTACCGGCGCTGCGGGTGTTGCGCCGCGAGCTGACGCCGCTGCCGCTGCGCGCCTGGCTGGTCTACGGCGCCGCCGCCGCGGCGATGACCCTGCTGCTGTGGCGCTACACCGGCAGCACCGGCCTCACCCTCAGCGTGCTGGGCGGCACCGCCGCGGCGCTGCTGCTGCTCGGCGCGGTCGCCTGGCTGCTGCTGCGCGCCAGCCGCACCCTGCACCGCGGCGTCGGCGTCGCCTGGCGCTACGGCTTCAACAACCTGTGGCGCCGCCCGCTGCCGGCGGTGGGCCAGATCCTCGCCTTCGGCCTGACCCTGATGGCCATGGCGCTGATCGCCCTGCTGCGCGGCGACCTGCTCACCACCTGGCAGGCGCAGCTGCCGCAGCGCGCGCCCAACTTCTTCGTCATCAACGTGCTGCCCGACAAGGTGACGCCGTTCGGCGCCTTCCTGCAACGCCACGCCATTCACAGCGCCAGACTCTATCCGATGGTGCGCGGCCGCCTCAGCGCCATCGACGGCGAGTCGGTGGAACAGCGCCGGCGCAGCGGCGACGGCAACAGCGAGGCGCTGCACCGCGAGCTCAACCTCACCTGGAGCGATACGTTGCAGAGCGACAACGTCGTGGTCGCCGGCCATTGGTGGCGCCCGGCGGATCGCGGCAAGCCGCTGGTGTCGGTGGAGGTGAAGCTGGCCCGGCGGCTCGGCATCAAGGTGGGC
>CAYQWR010000382.1:0-1720 GCA_964421235.1 uncultured Thiohalomonas sp.
GGCGATGCGCGCCGCGGCGGCGCGGATGTCGGCCTGGCCGAATACGTCGCTGATGACGGCGAGCAGGTCGGCGCCGGCGGCGACCAGTTGCGCGCCATTGTCCGCGGTGATGCCGCCGATGGCAACCACGGGGAGGTGCAGTTGCGCCTTGGCCTGCTGCAGCAATGCGGGGGTGGCGCGCACGGCGTCGGGTTTGATGTCGGAGCTGAAGAAGCTGCCGAAGGCGACGTAGTCGGCGCCGGCGGCCTGGGCGGCCAGCGCGCGGTCCAGGTCGTTATAACAGGAGACGCCGATGATGGCGTCGGGTCCGAGGAGGGCACGCGCCGCGGCGATGTCGCCGTCGTCTTTGCCGAGATGGACGCCGTCGGCGCCGACGGCCCGCGCCAGCGCGGCGTCGTCGTTGATGATCAGCGGCGTGCGCAGGGCTCGGCACAGGTTCACCAGGTCCTGCGTTTCCCAGCGCCGTTTGCCGGCGTCGGCGCTCTTGTCGCGGTATTGGACCATCACCGCGCCGCCGTCGATGGCAGCGGCGACTGCCGGGATCAGCTTGTCTTCGGCGATCAGCTGGTTGTCGGTGAGGACGTAGAGTCCGCGTGGTATCTGTTTCATCACTGATGTCCGTTTATGAGCGGTGCGTATCCCAAATTAAATTGTGGGTCGGACTTCAGTCCGACCCACATCGATTGGTAGCTGCTTCTCTGCCGGCTTCTACGTCTCTTCGTTGCGCGCCCAGAACAGACGGTTGGGCAGGTGCTGACCCATGCCGATACGGTAGCCGTGTTTCAATGATTCCCAGGTATATTCCTGCGCCTCGTAGATGGCGGTGAACGGTTCCAGTCCCTGGCCCAATAAACCGGCGATGGCCGAGGCGAGGGTGCAGCCGGAGCCGTGGTAACTGTGGGGCAGCCGCTCCCAGGTGAAGGTTTCGAGCTTGCGCATGTTGCCGTAGAGGGCATTGTCCACGGTGGCGGTATTTTCGTGGGTGCCGGTGATCAGTACCAGCTCGCAGCCGGCGGCGAGCAGCTCTTGGCCGCAGGCGTCGAGGGTGTCGGCCTCGGGGGCGAGGCGGCGCGCCTCCTCGCTGTTGGGGGTGAGCACGGTGGCGAGTGGCAGCAGCAGTTCGATGATGGCGTCGAGCAATTCCTTGTTGGCCAGTTCGCTGCCGCCGCCGGCGCGCAGGATCGGGTCGATGACCACCGGGATCTCCGGGTAGTCGTTGAGGATGGTGTGGATCGCCTCGGCGTTTTCGACGCCGCCCAACATGCCCAGCTTGAAGCAGGCCACCGGCATGTCTTCCAGCACGGCGCGCGCCTGCTCCACCAGCAGGGAGACCCCTACCGGCTCGAAACGGATGACGTTGCGCGTGTCCTGCACCGTCAGCGCGGTGATCACCGGCGCCGCCTGACAGCCCATGCTGGCGATGGTCTCGATGTCCGCCTGGATCCCCGCGCCGCCGGTGGGGTCGTTGCCGGCGAAGGTCATCACTACCGGGATATCGTTCTGGGTCATGTTCTTTCCCGAAATAGAACCAAAGTCAAAGGCGTTCACCGCAGAGACGCAGAGTGCACAGAGGGTTTCAGAATTTAATCATTCTCCGCGCGCTCTGCGTCTCTGCGGTGGATTTGTTAATTCTTTCTCAAAGTGTTCCCGCCTGGTGGGCGATGAAGGCCGTCTTGGCGGACAGCTCCAGCGAGCAGCTCCACTTGTAGGCGAGATTCAG
>CAYQWR010000383.1:0-379 GCA_964421235.1 uncultured Thiohalomonas sp.
AACACGAGCGGCACGAGCGACAAGAGCACTGGCGCGGCGATATCCACCGCTTCCACGAGCACGACTACGCACGATGGCGTGGCGGCCGGTGGCATCACGGAAGGCACGACGGTCGCAGCGGGTGGTGGTGGATCGTCGGAGGAACCTGGTATTTCTATCCTGCCCCCATATACCCCTATCCCAATCCCTATCTGCCGCCGGGCGCCGTTGCCCCCTTGTCCGACGCACAGCAGTATTGGTACTACTGCACCAATCCTGCCGGCTATTATCCGTACGTGCCGCAGTGTGCTACGACTTGGCAGGCGGTACCGGCAAATCCACCGGCGTCGCCGCCGGCAGCTGTTGCGCCGGCGCCTGCCCCCATCGAGCAATATTGGTA
>CAYQWR010000383.1:389-1456 GCA_964421235.1 uncultured Thiohalomonas sp.
ACGATCCACCGGGCTACTACCCTGCAGTTCCGCGTTGCCCGTCCGGCTGGCAGAGAGTGCCAGCAACGCCCCAGGCGCGCTAGTCTTCCTGCGAGCGGTTCTTCCTGGCGAGCGTCTTGCGAGCGCAAGACGGGCGGCGGCGCTTGGTGCTTAGGGGAAACCCCCGATTCGCGCGTGGCTCAAAAACGCCCTCGGCCGGATGCCTTGCGGCACCCGGTAGGGTTTTCGATTTTTCAAGAACCGAAGCGCGCGTCTGCGCGGTTCGCTCAGCGGTCGGACCTCAGGATCGCCATCGGCGTGTCTGGCGCCGTGGTTCCGCCCAGCACGAACACGCTGTAGATCCCTTGCGACTGCAGGGTCAACGAGGACGACGGGAACCAATTTGCCGGAGCCGGGTTGACGTTCAGTGGGGTAATCTGCAGCGATGCAGGGTTGACGCCGGGCGCGAGCGTTACCGGGGTCGAAGCCGTCCCGAAAGCCACGTTTTGCGCCACCGCGTTGACGTCGGCGGTGAGCGAGAGGCTGACGGGTGTGGCGACGTTGACTCCGTTCACCAGACGCAGCTTGGCCATGCCGCCGGGCGGGAGGGTGTTGTTGTCGCTGATCAAATTGAACGTCGGGGAGGCGGCGCTACCGGCAACCAGCAGGGTGTAATCCGCGCCGGCCGCCGCGGCAGGCAGAGTGGGCGTGAACGTGCTGCCGCCCACCACGACGCTCGCCGTCAGCGCGCCCGACGGAATCACGGCGTAAGAGTCGACTTGCGGCGACACCAGCGTCGAGGCGTCAAGTTGCACGCCGTTCACCGTGGCGACGACGGTTCCCGAACTTTCCACATTTGCAACGACGCGTATGCGCGCCGACGTATTCTGCAGTTCAGTGACCGTCGATTCCCCCTGCGTGACGAGCCATCCGTCGACCAATACGCCCCCCGCAGTGGAGGTCAGCACCAGCGTCGACACTTGCGGATTGGTGATAACTACCGCAGGCACGTACAGCCTGATGTCCGCCGGCTTGCCGACGCCGGTGACCCAGACTTGATACGTGCCTTGAGGAATCTCGAAGTAGCC
>CAYQWR010000383.1:1466-1710 GCA_964421235.1 uncultured Thiohalomonas sp.
ACTCCGAGGTTGGTCGCGATGGGCGAAACGCCTGCCGGAACGCTGGTCGGAGTACCACCGCTCGCGGCTATATAGACATCCACGCCTCCGCTATCCTGTAGCGCCAGATTCGATATCCGTATCTTTCCGTCGCCAGCTGCCGGCACAACCTCGTTCTCGGTAAGCGCCGTCAACTGCACCTGCCCTCCCTGGGGATGAGCCACCAGCGCATAGGGCATGGCTGAAGAGATCAAAAGAGACTGCT
>CAYQWR010000384.1:0-1705 GCA_964421235.1 uncultured Thiohalomonas sp.
ACGACAGCTGAAGCGCCGGCAGAACAAGGACCGACTCACACAGCATATCGCAAAGAACCTGGATTACATAGCGTAGCTGATTGACCCGGGGGTGTAGTCCAGTTTGGCTAGAACGCCCCGACTTTCAGTCGGGGAGGCCGCTCCGATGAGTGTCGGAGCTCTCGTCCACCCCGCTTTTTTTATGCCCGCCGTGGCGGCGGGTTTTTCATTGCTCCTTGGTCCTTATAACCCACCTTGAAGTGCGCGAGGGAGTCTTTCCGTGTGGACAGCAACATAGTCTGATGAGAGGAGAATCAACTCCCACCGCGAGTCGAAGATCCCGACCTCAGGTCGTGGGCCGATGGGGCACCCGGTCGCGCAATTACGTGGACCATCTGAGTGCTTGGAAACTCAGAACATTCTCATCCAGAACGTTCCTGTGTGCCTTGAGCGTCGGAAGCGAGAGGTACCCCGAATACCCTTGCCCGGAGATGCCATTTAACCGGGGACTTTCTCGTCCGCCAAAAGATGACCAATACAGGTGACCCGCGCCGGGGCAGGCACTCAGTTCAGGCCCGCTTGAGCCTCCGCAGCCTTTTTAAGCTTCTCATTCGCAAAAATGGCAACTTCGACGCGCCGGTTTTGCTGACGACCATATTCAGTATCGTTTGAGGCGATTGGATTCGACTCTCCCAAACCAACCATCGATATCCTTGAGTTTGGAATACCATAACCCATTATATAATTGGCGACCGATTGAGCACGACGCTCGGACAACCGCGTATTATAGTCTTCACTGCCGGTATTGTCCGTGTCTCCTTCAATGAGAATATCCGTGTCTGGATATTTGTTCAGGGTTTTGGAAAGATTCGCGAGATTTGTTTTTGCCGTTGCTCTCAGGTCGGATTTATCGATATCGAACAGAAGACCTGAATCGAAAGTTATCTTGATTCCCTCGCCTACGCGTTCTACTTTTGCTCCCTCCAAATCCGCCTCTATTTCCGCAGCTCGTTTATCCATCTCATTACCGATGATCACACCGACCGTTCCTCCGACTGCAGCCCCGATTATGGCGCCCAATGCAGTATTTCCGGCGGCCTTTCCGATAGCGCCCCCAGCAACTCCTCCGGCGCCAGCACCAATAACGCCGCCCTGGGCCTTCTTACTCCAGCCGCATCCGTTAATAATCGCGAGAAGTAAAACGCCGCTCAATAGCAAGATTGCTACTCTTTTCATAACCAACGCTCCTTCAATTAAAGTAAACAAAAACCCACCTATTGGGTCCCCATTTCCTTTCATTCAGGCTTCAACAACCATTTTGAATTTTGTCAAGCACATCTATTCCGGTTACGCCTAACACAACGATCCCTCTGATTCTCTGATCTTTGCATCGATCTTGAGAATAAAGCATCATAGTCGACAGAGCATAAGAATCCCTGCACCTGATCACAATACGCCTATGGTGATCTCGATTTGAATGTCTTTAGCCAGCCGGTCGAAGAGGTTCACTCTTCATCAATTATAGAATACCGTGCTTCGCCACTAAGTCAATCGCCCAAAGGATTGGAAAAGGAGCTAGTCCTTGTGACTGAGGTACTGTGGAACGTCGGGACTGCAGGTGTCGGCTGCCCGGAATCGCGTTCTTGTCTGCCGGGGCACTCAGCCGGCAGTCGTAAGAGGCACAAAAGGGACAACGATACTGAAAACAGAACGAATCAATCAGGCT
>CAYQWR010000385.1:0-1666 GCA_964421235.1 uncultured Thiohalomonas sp.
CAGTTGTCTAACGCGGGCCGACCAGCAGGAATTCCAGCAGGGCCTTCTGCGAGTGCAGGCGGTTCTCCGCCTGGTCCCACACGGCGCTGTGCGGGCCGTCGATGACCGACGCCGCCACCTCTTCGCCGCGATGGGCGGGGAGGCAGTGCAGGAACAGCACGTCGGGCTTGGCGGCGGCCAGGACGGCGTCGGTCACCTGATAGGGGGCGAAGTCGCGCTGCCGCTGCTGCTGCTCCTCCTCCTGGCCCATGCTGGCCCAGACGTCGGTGGTGATCAGGTCGGCGCCGGTGGCGGCCTCTGCCGGGTCGGACAGCAGGCGCACCCGGTCGCCGGCGGCGGCGAGCAGCGCGCTGTCCGGTTCGTAACCCTTGGGTGTCGCGATGTTGAGACGGAAATCGAACTGGGTGGCCGCCTCGATATAGGTGTGGCACATGTTGTTGCCGTCGCCGATCCAGGCCACGGTCCTGCCGGCGATGTCGCCGCGCTGTTCGGCATAGGTCTGCATGTCGGCCAGCAGCTGGCAGGGGTGGTTGAGATCGGTCAGGCCGTTGATCACCGGCACCCGCGAGTGGGCGGCAAACAGCTCCACCTGCTCATGGGCATAGGTGCGGATCATCACCGCGTCGACCATGCGCGACAGCACCCGTGCGGTGTCTTCGATGGGTTCGCCGCGGCCCAGCTGGGTGTCGCGCGGCGACAGGAACAGGGCATGGCCGCCGAACTGCAGCATCGCCACTTCGAACGATACGCGGGTGCGGGTCGAGGATTTCTCGAACACCATGCCCAGCACCTTGCCCTTGAGAGGCTCGTAGACGGTGCCGGCCCGTTGCATCGTCTTCAGTTCGATGGCGCGTCGCACCAGCCGGCTCAGTTCCGCCGGGCTTGCATCGTGCAGTGTGAGGAAGTGTCGTACGGCCACGTGATGATCTCTTTTAAGCGGCGTGTTCCTGGAGGAAGGCGCCGATCAGCGTGCCGACCTGATGCACGATCTGATCCGCCTCCGCGTCGCTCAGGATCAGGGGCGGCAGCAGGCGCACCACCCTTTCGGCGGTGACGTTGATGAGCAGGCCCTGTTCCAGCGCCCGCTTGACCAGGTCGCCGCAGGGGCGATCCAGTTCGACGCCGATCATCAGTCCCTTGCCGCGGATGTCGACCACGTGGGAGTTGCCGTTGAGGGCCTCGGCCAGGCCGAGCAGCATGCGGGTACCGAGGTTTTCGGCGCGGGTCGGCAGTTCGCGGGCGGTCAGCTCCTCCACTACCGCCAGGCCGGCGGCGCAGGCCAGCGGGTTGCCGCCGAAGGTGGTGCCGTGGTTGCCGGGCTTGAACAGCTCGGCCGCCGCGCCGCGCGCCAGGCAGGCGCCGATGGGCACGCCGTTGCCCAGCCCCTTGGCCAGGGTCATCACGTCGGGAACGATGCTCTCGTGCTGGAAGGCGAACATCTCGCCGGTGCGGCCCATGCCGGTCTGGATCTCGTCGAGCATCATCAGCCAGTTGTGCTGGTCGCAGAGCTCGCGGATGTCGCGCAGATAGCCTTCGGTCGGCACCTGGATGCCGCCTTCGCCCTGGATCGGTTCGATCAGGATGGCGGCGACGCCGACGCTGTTCTTGGCGACGGTGCGAATGGCTTCAATATCGTTGTAGGGGACGCGCACGAAGCCGCTGACCA
>CAYQWR010000386.1:0-962 GCA_964421235.1 uncultured Thiohalomonas sp.
GAGAGAATTGCGACAATGGTCAGGACAATGAGGCGCAAATCCATGGCGAGCGTTCGATTGTCGACATAGTACAGTCCTAAACGGCTTTTCCATGGTCGAATCAGCTGATTATAAGCCAAATCAGGATCATCCCGTCCCCGCAGTATATCGCCTTCATCCGCGAAGACTATCGACGCAAAATCTGTAATCCCCGGCCTCATGGACAGCAAACGTTTCTCTTCATTAGTATACAAGCGAACATCCCTTTCCACATTTGGCCTCGGACCGACCAAACTCATATCCCCCACAACGACATTCCACAGCTGCATCAGCTCATCAAGCTTATATCGTCTGATGAAATGACCAACCTTCGTTATTCGCATGTCGTCTGCTGCAGTGGAATCGACACCGGACTTGTCCGCATTTTTCACCATCGATCGCAGCTTAACCATGCGAAAGGGGATACCGTCACGACCGACGCGGGGAGCTATGTAGAATGGTGAATGACGGTCCTGCGCCCAAACCAGCAGCATTACGACCACGAGTACCGGGCTGGCGACAATCAACCCTAGCAATGACAGCACAAAATCAAACGCTCGTTTCATAGAATGTTACCGCAACCGTGCTATCCGTTGAGATTACGTGACACATGCGCTGCTATTGCCGCTGCATCCAGGCCATATCGCTCTCTCAGGTAGGCCTGTTCCCCAACGATGGAGGAATACCTGTCATTGAGCGCGACCCTTGAAAAGAAACCAGGTCGAACGTTTTCATCCATGCATACCTCGGCAACGGCACTACCCAGACCACCGGAAATATTGTGCTCTTCAACCGTCACTATGCCCCTGGTCTCCAGCGCGGCAGAGCGAATCTCGTCCTTATCAATCGGTTTGATCGTGTGCATGCTGACAACCCGGCACTCGACACCTTGTTCCGCCAAAACGGACGCTGCCGTCATCGCCTCCGCCAGGATGCCTCCGGTA
>CAYQWR010000386.1:972-1657 GCA_964421235.1 uncultured Thiohalomonas sp.
ACGTCGCAGCAGAACCCTCACGCACCCGCCGCGCCCGCCCCAGCCCGAACGTCTCGTCGTCATTGGGAACGGTGGAGGCCGCCGTCTTGTCCAACCGCAGGTAACCCACCCCGGGGGTGCGCGCCAATGCCAGTGTGGCCTCGCCAGCCTCCCAGCGATCGCCGGGGGCCACCACCGTCATATCGGGAAGTGCGCGCAGGATCGCCAGGTCCTCGGTGGCGTGATGCGACATGCCCAACGCGCCGTAGCTGAACCCGCCGCCCGAGGCCACCACGTTGACGTTGACGCCGTGATAGCAGGCGTCATTGCGTATCTGCTCCAGACAACGCAGCGTGGGGAAATTGCCGATCGAATAGGTGAATACCGTATGCCCTTCCAGTGCGAGACCGGTGGCGATACCCGTCATATTCTGTTCGGCCACGCCGACGTTCACGTACTGCTGCGGAAACCGTTCGGCGAATCCCTCGAATACGCCGAAGCCGAGATCCGCCGTCAACAACATTATCCGTTGGTCGTCGGCGGCCAGTTCCGTCAGCGCCTTCAGGAAAGCGTCTCTCATCCCTGCAACTCCTTGAGCGCGGCCGCCAACTCTTCGCCCTGGGGGCTGCGGTAGTGCCAAAGCACCTGGTTTTCCATGAACGAAACACCCTTTCCGAACGTCGTGCGCGCGACGAGAACGTGAGGG
>CAYQWR010000387.1:0-1655 GCA_964421235.1 uncultured Thiohalomonas sp.
CCTACGGCATCGATGCGCGAGGGATCGTCCTGCGAGAACTAGCCGCGGCCTGAGCGATTAGCCGCGCTGAACATCAGAATATTTCCGCTGTCGCTGATTTCACCTTCCCGCATCGCCCCGTACAGGTGAACCGGCTGCGATTTGCCGCGGATTCTGCGCTCTCCCAGGTCGGTAAACATGGCTTTGTGATCTTCCGGAATCATTTCGTAAACGTCGGCGGATACCACGATGCGATACCCCAGCCGCTTGCTCAGTCCGTCCAGCCGGCTGGCAATATTGACCGAGTCACCGATAAAGGTGTACTCGAAGCGCTCGCTTGAACCGATCTTGCCGGCCGCCGCGCGGCCGCAGTTGATCCCGATGCCGATCTCGAACTTCGAGCCGTCGCGCATGACCGCGGAGCTGGAATGCATCAGGATATCCAGCGCGGCTTCCACGGCGTTTCGGGCGTAATCCGGATCCCCGTCGACACCGAACACCGCCAGAATCGCATCGCCGATGAACTTGTTGACGATGCCGTTGTGCTCGGCGACGACGTCCGCAAGCTTGGTGAAGTAGGCGTTGAGGAACGCAATGACTTCATCAGGCGGCTTGTTCTCCGCGTAGCTGGTGAATTCACGCAGGTCGCAGAACAGGATAGCGAGATCGAATTCCTGGGCGTGATCGACGTTGCCCTCACGGACGGCCAGCAGTCGCCGCATGATGTCCGGGCTGACCACCTGCTCGAGCGTCTTCTGGATCCGGTACTTTTCACGCAGTTGGTCGATGATCAGATTGGTTTGTTGCGCGATGATGCCGAACTCGTCCTGGCTCAGCACCGGGGCATGTCTGTCCAGTTCTCCTTTCTGCACGTTTTTCAGTATCTCGATCTGGGTCTCGAACATCATCTGCAGATTGGCGGAATAGGAGACGAGGACGCGCGTGGTGAGCGTTATAACGATACCCAGAATGAACAGCGTCTCGACGATGAACTCCTGCCTGACCTGGCTCACTTTTGAGGACGGCAGGGAGGCGTCGATATTTATGTAGCCGTAAGCGCTGATCGCCATGGTGCCGACGATCATGAGCACCGTGATGCTCAGAAATATGCTCAGTTTCTGCGATACGGGGAACACCCTGCCGTCCGGCGGCGGGCTGTCGTCATGGCGGTCGTGACAGGAGCGCACCCGGTGCAGGGCGCTGTCGATGCTGGCAAAGTAACCGATGACCAGCGCCCATATGCCGCTTTTCAGAGCGACGTCCACAGGGCGCTTGTATACCAGAAACTCGCACGCCAGCAGGACCAGCGCAATGACCGCGAACAGGCCCAGGTCGAGGTAGAGCTGGCGGTGGGAGCGGTCGAGCGGCGCGGCCTTCAGCACGACCGTCGGCTCGAATAAGGTCCGAACGAGCCCGGCAACAAAATATGGCAAAGTAATCAACAAGATAATGTAATATTTCGGATACGCTTGGAAATCAGGGGTGCTGCGGAAGGCAAATATGCTCAGCACCACCACGCTGAGCAGGTAGTAGGCATATATCTGGAAACGGGCCGGGTAAGTCATGCGCTCGGTTTTGAGAACCATTTCGCCATTAACATGAAAATTATGCGCGCCGAGTCGCAGAACAAATGTGATCCCTGTCACAGGTTGGTGGCGGCCGGCTATGCTATTTCG
>CAYQWR010000388.1:0-1652 GCA_964421235.1 uncultured Thiohalomonas sp.
CCGTGATGCATCCACGTCTCCATCGGGCTATAGGCATCCTCGCCCAGACTCCACTGCCCTTCGATCGAGGTGATGAGGCCGACCAGGACAATGGCCCACCCGATGGGGTTGGAAACCAATCCGAAAGCAAGCAGTCCCAAGCCGATGCCGGCGGTAAGATCCCCGGCGGCCATGACACCACAATCCGATGCCGCCGCCGCGTTGCCGTCATTCGACTGCGCATGCATCTGCATCAGGTCATCAACCGAAGCGATAAATGCGGCGACGGCGCCAAAACGTAACGTCACCGCTCTTGCAGCTTCGGCTGCGGCTTCCACTGCCTGACGCTCGGCGGTGCCGGTAATCATTTTGGCGGCCTTGTCTTCCAGATAGTTGCCATACAAACTAAAACCTCCGCCGACTGTACCTACGGCAGAAGTCGCCAAGCCGCCAAACAGTTGTGCAAGCTTAATCCCCTCGGTTTTGCTAAACGTGTATTTGGCTAGCTCATGTACCGCTTTATAAAGGTTATACAATGTCAGCGCATACAACCCCCAACTCAGCGGCCGGTTATTGGTAACACTCTTGGCATACTGACTAAGCGGCCGCCCATTAATCGTGATATCCCACACCTTGGTCGATTGCTCCAGAACGGCGCCCTGCTCCACTTGCCGCGAGACTCGCACCATGAGGGCGTCGTTCTCCACGGTGGAGGCGTGCTGCCACATGCCGTTTTCCTGCTCGAATTCATGCAGGGTGCGCTGCACCCGTGTCACCTCTAGTCCATAGCGGATATTGACGTAGGCCCCCACCACCTCCCATTTGCCTTTGGTGACCAACGGCTTGGCGAGCACCTTCAGAATCGCGCTGGTGGCGCCGGTGGCCTTGGAACGTATCGAGAGAAAACGCTGAATCCAGTCGTCCTGGTCGTGGAAGTGGGCCTCCAGGTAGTGGTGACCCTTGCGGGTATGGTCCATGAACAGGTTGAGGTCAGCGATGGCCTCTTCGTACTGCGTGGTATGGCACTGCTCCGGGGCCGTCTCGCTGCATGGCAGGCCGAAGTCGAAGTCCTTCAGCGCACTGGCCAGTGTCTCTTTGCCGGGGGACTGGGTGCGGTAGGCGATGTCGAAGTCGTGGGCATGATCCACGGCGTGGCCGAGGGCTTCGACCACCTTTTTGTAGTCCTGCTTAAACTGCGTCCGTTCGGTTTCACGCAGCAGGGCGCGCAGCTTGTCTGCCTTGTCGCCGGCGCCTTTGATCTGGCTGTCGATGATATCGGAGAGGGTGCGCGGGCCGGCGTTGTCGGCGATGTACTTCTCTTGATCTATCACGGCCTTGACGTAGTCGGCGTGCAGGGCGCGGGCGGTTCCGAGCGAGTCGTCCAGGTAGAGAAAGGGAATCTTGGTGCCGAAGAAGGTTTCGCTGGTCTGGTGATCGTCGGCTTCGCTGATGGGGCCGACGTTACAATTCGGTTCGGTCTGAAAACCTTGGGCGTAGCTGCTGAGGTCGAGCGGCGGCCCCATGCGGTCATGGCGGGCCTGCTCGGCCTGTCCCTGTTGTTTGCCGTCAGGCATCGGCGTGCCCTGTTGCAATCGCGCGTCGTCGGTGGCGAGCAAAAGCCGACGGCGACCAGAGCTTCGCCTGGTCGCCCGACGGACGCTGGCTGCTGTCGG
>CAYQWR010000389.1:0-803 GCA_964421235.1 uncultured Thiohalomonas sp.
ATTCACACCAACGCCTTGCGGATATTGAACGCTGGCGACATCGCTTACCGTTACCGGGACGCCTCCGAACAGACTGGAGAAGTCCTCAGAGGCCTGCGCCCCTGCATTTGCAACTTGGTTGCCGTTGCTGTCGGTGACGACAATCTGATACGCAATGGCCGTTCCATAATCCTGGTTTGCGGTCGGCGCAACGTTGACAAAGGTCGTCTGGACGTTGAGAGAGAGGGCAAGCTGCGGCACGGACGAAGAGATTCCGCCTGAACTACCCGAGCTTCCGGAGCCGCCGGAACTGCCGGAGCTCGATGCGGGAGCCAGAGCAAACGAGCCGGCGCGAGACAAGGTGACATTGCCGATCGTCTGGCTATTGCTGGAAACAACACCCGTTCCCTTGGAAAAATCGATCGAAACAGTATCCGCGCGGCCGGCAGGGTCAGTGAACGACGCGCTACCCTGCCCGGTGGTAGGATCCCAAGTGCCATTGAATGCGAAGCCCTCACCCATGACGACAAAGAAGGTACCGTCCGGGGCGGCTATGGTGTAACCGCTGCCGCCATTGTTTCCATTTGCCTGCTCGGCGGCAGTCGGTGTAAATGTGACATACCAGCCACCGCTCAGCGTGGATGCGGTCGTGCCAACGATTTCCGTGAACGTCAAGCTCCCCTGGGTCGTTCCGTCGCTGGCGAGAATATCAGCGCTTCCGGTTGTCGCACCGGAGGCTATGGTAGCGTTGTTCAGATAGCTGCCATCGCTGTTAGTAAGCGTCATACTCACGCCGCCATTCGCCGATGTGCTGCCTGACCAGG
>CAYQWR010000389.1:813-1645 GCA_964421235.1 uncultured Thiohalomonas sp.
GAAATAGAACAAGGCATCGACGGTCTCAGGGCAGCCGGTGCAGGTCGCTGACCACGTCGTCCCGACTATGCTCTGGCCGTTGATGCCCTGCTGCAGTGAAGTTTGCGCTGTGGTAGCGGTGGTCACCGTGTATTTGCCGGCGCCATAAACGGAGTCCAACACGCCCTGAATCTGGGTGGCGGTCAACGAATCGCCAGGTGTCTTGAGTGCGGCCAACTGGGAATCCAGGGTGCTGTTGGTGGGAATCACGAGCGTCCCGCTCTGCGCCGTACCGTTCGCCGCGCTGATCGAATTCAGTGTACTCAGCAGTTGCGCAATGGCCGTCACCTTTGGATCAGTAGCCGATGTTTCGCCGGTGAGGCTCAAAGGCGTGACTACTGCGGTACCATCGGATGCGACCGTCGGCTGAGAAGAGCCGAGTACGACGCCGGCGGCAGTAAAGGTCACGGTATCGCCGGTCTTGAACTGGAATTTGCCCTCCGCGTCCGTCGTTCCGGACTGTCCTGAACTGGTTGTGTAGTCAAGGCCGACAACGGGTGCGTCGGTAAAAATGCCCGTTGCCGCTGTTGCCGCCGTCGCAGGCGGGGGCGCAACGCTACCACCTCCACCGCCTCCGCCACCGCCGCAACCTGCCAGGGTCACGGCCAAAGCAATAAACAGCACATTTCTAGACCTTTGAAGAAGGTTCGTATCCATATTTAATATTCTCCCATTGGTTTACTCAAAGAACGCCAGCTGCTGTTGTTACAATTTAAACTAGGATCTCCTAAAATCGCGCCGTCGCAACGGCTATTCGGTAACCGAAAACCACAGTAGAATCCTTTCGCGCAAA
>CAYQWR010000390.1:0-1631 GCA_964421235.1 uncultured Thiohalomonas sp.
CCCTGGATCAGGGCAGCAAATACCTGGCCGAACGGATGTTGACCCTGCACGAGCCGGTGGCGGTGATGCCGCTGCTGAACATGACGTTGTCCCACAACCCGGGCGCCGCCTTCAGCTTTCTGGCCGATGCCGGCGGCTGGCAACGCTGGTTGTTCATCGCACTCGCGGCTCTGGTGAGCGTGGTGCTGGTGGTATGGTTGCGCAAGCTTTCGCGGGCCGACGCCTGGATTGCCGCGGCCGTGACGCTGGTGCTAGGTGGGGCTATCGGCAACCTCATCGACCGGGTGACCCATCAGTACGTCATCGACTTCATCGACGTCTATTACAAGGGCTGGCACTGGTACACCTTCAACGTGGCGGATATGGCCATTACGGTGGGGGTGGTGGTGCTGATCGCCGACGGCCTGTTCGGCCGATCCAAAGACAACCGTCCCTGACGCATCCACGACGACTCACTGGTACGCCTATGCCCGACAACGAACCCGTAATCATTGAAGCCGGCAGCGAAGTGCTGATGTACTTCAGTCTCGCGCTCGAAGACGGCACTGTCGCCGACTGTACCGACGAAGGCGAGCCCATGCGCTTCACCATGGGTGACGGCACCCTGATTCAGGGCTTGGAGTTGGCGCTGTACGGGCTCAAGGTCGGTGATCACCAGAGCCTCGTTGTCGGGCCCGACGTGGGTTTCGGGTTCCGTGACGACGAGGCGATTCAGATCCTGCCGCGGTCGGATTTTCCCGCTGAAATGGACCTGGAGCCCGGCCTGATCATCGGTTTCAGCACCCCCTCCGGAGAAGAAGTGCCCGGTGCCATCGTGGACATCGAAGGCGACGATGTGCATGTGGACTTCAACCATCCCCTGGCGGGCCACAACGTGCGTTTCGATGTTGAAATCCTGGAAGTGAAGCCTCCGGCGGCGGGGTGATCGCGCTTGGGTCGAAAACGCAGAGGACGCGGAGACGCAGAGAACGCAAAGGGGAAGAATTGTGGCACGCCGCATCGCCTACTGTTTGTTTCGTGTCCTGTCCATGCTCGGGTGACACCTGTCATGAAATGCGAACTGCAATGACCAGCATGTAGGAGCGGGCTTGCCCGCGAACGATGTTTCGACTGCGCTCATGCCTCTGTGGCGTTTCTGTGCTCCGGCAAAGCTGAACGTGCCCGGAGCCGCTGACCGCAGTAGTCTTTCTTTGTGTCCTCTGCGTTCCCGGCCCAAGCAGGACAATGTCCCCATCCCCAGATTTCGACAGGTCTTTCAACCCGTTGGCGGCCGCCCGCCCGGCGGCGGTATAATCGCGCCCCATGAAAGTCACCCTCGCCAATCCCCGCGGTTTCTGTGCCGGTGTCGATCGTGCCATCGAGATCGTCTGGAAGTCTTCGGTGCGCCGATCTACGTGCGTCACGAAGTGGTGCACAACACCTTCGTGGTGGAGAACCTGCGCTCCAAGGGCGCGATGTTCGTCGACGAGCTGGCCGAGGTGCCCGCGGGTGCGACGGTCATCTTCAGCGCCCATGGCGTGTCCCAGGCGGTGCGCGAGGAGGCCGAGGGGCGCGGACTGAAGGTGTTCGACGCCACCTGTCCCCTGGTGACCAAGGTGCATCTGGAGGTGGCCCGTCATGCCCGCGCGGGC
>CAYQWR010000391.1:0-1614 GCA_964421235.1 uncultured Thiohalomonas sp.
CGGATTGAGCTCAACACTGGCTTGTGCCGCGGCTCCGCGCGGCACCAAGCCCTTCCTCGTTAGGCGCGGGCTGAATGGTCTTCATGGTTCGCGCCCGCAGGAAGGCTTCCGGTGTAGCGCAAGAGGCAGTGGCGCACGAGTTGGTGGAAGAAGTAGGGATAGGGCAGCTTCTTCTTGCTGGCAAAACGGCGCCCGCCGAGGACCATGTCCCCACCCGGGTCCGTATGCCAACGGTGCTCGCCCCTGATTCGCATACTAATGAACATGGGTTCGCCGGTATGGAGGTAGGCGGAGCGACCGTCATAGATTGCGCTCGCGATGCGCTGGAGGTCCGCGCGTTTCACGCGGGTGTGCGGTGCCTTCCATGCTCCTCCCTTGAAGAAGCCCGTACAGTGCTTCATGAGGAAGGTAACGAATCTGCACTTGCTGAGGCGGGCATTGAAGATCTTCTCGGCCTCCTCACGCTCCTCTGGGCTCAGCCTGGCGGTACAGAGAATGTCCTCAAGCGGGCGGCAAGAAAACACATCCCGCCCCGCCGGGACCTTCGTTGTTCCGGACACAGCCTCAATGGCGGAAACCAGCCTGACGTAGACCAACTCGTCGTCGATACCGACCTCGCGGAGCGCCTTCGCGTAGTGGTGGTAAGCGAAGATCAGTGACTGATGGTATTTCGGGTCGACCCTGGCCAGGTGAGTCATGAAGTCCCCGAGACCCTTGTGGAACTGGCGCCGACGGGGGGCGAAGAGTATGGGGTCGGTGTCAGTCGAACACACACGGTGGAGTAGGGGGTATTCATGCCGGAGTTTGATTCCGGTCGTGGAAAGGTCCCCGGAGGCGTAGGAGCGAAGGAAGAACCGGCTCTCCAGCACGATCGACAGTATTGCCACGAGTTCGCCAACGATGCCGTCGCGGAGCACGTAGCCACGGGGCGAAGCTGTCGGCAGGCCCGGTGACCGCTCCAGGTTCGCGAGGCGCACTCTCAGAAGGTAGCTGTAGAGTCCACGCCGGTCCGGTTCGAGCGACAATCTCGCGCAAAGAACGGCCCCGTTCGCATAGTCCAGGACGCCCTCTATCTCGCTCTCTGAGGCCAACTCATACTCCACGAGCGTGGAGTCCACGCCCGCGCCTAGGCGCTCCAGGTTTTGCAGCCAGTACATCGGGTTGTCAGGTGCTTTGCTCATGGGCTTGGATTCCCACGCTTAACTTCTTCGTTAGGCTTCACTTTGCTCTACTCCGGGAACTCCTGAGAGAGGAGTCTAGAACCCTCGCAACTCCTCCAGGCGGTGGCGCGCAATCCGAGGATCAGCCTCCACGAATTGCACATCGGGCTTCCCATCCCCCGATGTGTCTGCTCGATACAGGCGCGACGGGAAGGTGTCCGATGGCGTCGGATCGGGGAACGTCCATGTGTCCCACTTGCCATCGAAGTTCCTGTCCTCTGACCATTCCAGTGGTTCTCCGTAGCCCTCCAATGGGTGTATCCAAGAGAACCGTAGTCTCTGGTCCACCGTGCCGTCTCCGTTCAGGTCGCCTTCTATGAGGTCGTCCGTGTCAAGCGGTAGTTCCTCTTGGCCGTCTTGGTAGTCATCAGCTCGATGGTGGCACCTCGTTCCT
>CAYQWR010000392.1:0-1605 GCA_964421235.1 uncultured Thiohalomonas sp.
CAGGACATCATCCACTAGGATCGGTCCCTTTGCCGGAGCGAAAGGGGTCGAGATGGAGCGTCTGTCCATGCGTAAGATTCGAGAAGTGTTGCGGCTGCGGTTGGAGGCGGGGCTGTCCGCCCGGCAGATTGCCGCGAGCCTGCAGATGGCGCGCAGCACCGTGGGAGAGTACGAGCGGCGCTTGGCCGCCGCGGGCCTGAGCTGGCCGTTGCCCGCGGGCTTGAGCGATACCGAGATCGAGCGGCGCTTGTTCCCGCCACCGCCCGCGGTGCCGGTCGGCGCGCGGGCGGTCCCGGACTGGGTACGGGTGCACGAGGAGCTGCGCCGCCCCGGCGTGACGCTGACGTTGCTGTGGGAGGAGTACCGTACCTCCCACCCCGAGGGTTTTGCCTACAGCTGGTTCTGCGAGCACTACCGGTCCTGGACCGGCAAGCTCGATGTGGTGATGCGCCAGAGCCACCGCGCCGGCGAGAAGCTGTTCGTCGACTACACCGGCCAGACGGTTGAGGTCATCGACCGCAGCACCGGCGAGCTGCGCACCGCGCAGATCTTCGTCGCTGTGCTCGGCGCCTCCAACTACACCTTTGCCGAGGCGACCTGGACCCAGGGTCTGTCCGACTGGATCGGCTCGCACGTGCGGGCGTTGGCCTACCTCGGCGGGGTACCCGAGGTCCTCGTCCCGGATAACCTGCGCAGTGGCGTGAGCCGGGCGTGTCGCTACGAACCGGATATCAATCCGACCTATGCCGAGCTGGCCACTCACTACGGGGTGGCCGTGGTCCCGGCGCGGGTACGTCGTCCGCGCGACAAGGCCAAGGTCGAGGGCGGCGTGCTGGTGGTCGAGCGCTGGATCCTCGCCGCGCTTCGCCACCGCCAGTTCTTCTCCCTGGCCGAACTCAACCGCGCCATCGCCGAGCTGCTCAAGCGGCTCAACGCGCGCCCGTTCAAGAAGCTGCCCGGTTCGCGCCGCGAGGCCTTCGCCAGAGTCGACCAGCCGGTGCTTCGCCCCTTGCCCGCCAGCCCCTATGTGTACGCCACCTGGAAGAAGGTGCGCGTACACATCGACTACCATGTCGAGCTCGACGGCCACTACTACTCGGTGCCCTACGCCCTGGTGAAGCAGCCGCTGCAGGTGCGCCTCACCGACAAGACGGTAGAGTGCTTTCACAAGGGCCAGCGGGTCGCCAGCCACGTGCGCTCCTCCGCCCAGGGCCACCACACCACCACGCCCGAGCACATGCCCAAGGCCCATCGCGAATACGCGCAATGGACGCCGCAGCGCCTGGTGCGCTGGGCCGAGCAGACAGGCCCGGCCACCGCCGGGGTGGTCGGCCACATCCTCGCCCATCGCCCGCATCCCCAGCAGGGCTTTCGCTCCTGCCTGGGCATCCTGCGCCTGGCCGAGCGCTATGGCGCGGACCGCCTGGAGGCCGCCTGCCGACGGGCCCTGCGCCTCAATGCCTATCGCTACAAAAGCATCGCCTCGATCCTCGAGCGCGGCCTGGACCGACAACCCCTGCCTGAACAGCAGGAACTCACCCTGCCGGCCGCGCACGACCCCGTGCGCGGCCCCGGCTATTACCACTGACCACAGGAGAACCCGCC
>CAYQWR010000393.1:0-716 GCA_964421235.1 uncultured Thiohalomonas sp.
GGGTGTAGGTGTAAGTCACCGAGTTGCCGGCAGCGACGTTTTGTGCCGCGCTGGAGGGGCTCAGTGCCAGGTTGCCCGCATAGAAGGTGTCGGTATCGCCGGCGGCGTTGCTCTGGCTGTTGACCGTCACCACGGCGTTATTGGTGACGGTGTCGGGCGGTGTTCCGCTCAGCGTGGCGTTGACGGTAAAGGTCAAGCTGCCGCCGATGGACATCTCCGGCAGGGCGATCCCGCTGGAGCTCTGCATGGCGTTGACCGTCAGCGCGGAGTTCGTCGGGCAGCTCGTGGTAACGCCGTTGGCATCGGGGCCTCCGCTCGCCGTGCAGGTGACGCTGTTGGCGGCCATGTGGGAGACCACTGGATCGGTGAATACGGCACCCGACAGGTCGGTACCGGTGTTGTTGGTGATGACGATCTGGTAGTTGACCTTGGAGCCGGAGGTGACGTAGGTGACACCGTCGCTGTTGCTGATGGCCGGCAGGACCACCACATTCACCGAGCCCTGCTCGATGGTGGGGGAATTGCACTTGGAACTGGCGGACGGGACCGGGTCGGAATTGGACTGACAGATATCATATGACGGCGTGGCATTGTTGTCCCAGCTCACCACGAAAGGGACATAGAGCTTGTCGGCGTCAGCGCCGATCTGCCCCAGCGCATCGGTGCCATCATCGATAAACTCATCATCCTCTTCTAATGTTTCGAAATGACGAGTG
>CAYQWR010000393.1:726-1604 GCA_964421235.1 uncultured Thiohalomonas sp.
CATTTTACCGTGACGTTGCTCATGTAGAGGACACCGCTGCCGGTGCCATTACCGACCTGGGTCTTGTTACCGTCGCCGCAGGTATCCTGATACCGATTGCCGTCGGTGGCGGTAAAGGGGCCCGGATTCATGTTGAGAAACGGGCTGCTGTTGGGCAGCACCGCCACCGAACAGCTGGTCGCGCCGCCGTTGACGGCCGCCAGTCTTGGATCCTTGCCGTCGTTGGCAAGGAACACGCCGACGTCGTAGCGGTTGTCAGAGCCAAAATTCACCGTTACCTGGAAATCCAGCGGCAGGGTGGTTCCGCCGACGCACGAGGCGGTATTGCCGACGATGGTCAGATTGGTGATCTGCACATCGTTGGAGGTACAACCATTGCCCAGGTCCTTGCCGTTCGCTTTGTAGTACCGGTCGCCTGCGCATTGGGTCGGAGCAAACTGCCCCGGCGGCAGCGGATTACTGCCGGCGAATGCCGGGGTGCCCAGGGACAGCAACAGGGTCGCCAGCGCCGTCAGCGATTTCCAGCAGGAGAGGGTCAGTCCGGACCGGGATATTTTCGCGATGACCCGGGTATACAGCCGTGCACACAACGTCGGCCCATCCGGCCGGTGTGGCGATCGCCATGTCATCATGATGGGACGCATGGGACGTTGCGCCCGGTGGCGGTACGGTACCGCAGCTGGGCGTTAAGGAATAACTGCGCCGCAGCTAGCAGTTTACGGTTCAGTTCTGATTATTTCTGAGATCGTCGACACAGTATTGGGATTGTTTTCCCAATAATGGCGATAGTCAACAACCATTTGTGGCGCGCATTTCGCGTTGAATGGTCTGGTTGCCAAGAACGGCGGTCACGATTGTGAAAACGACTGCCGTCTGTA
>CAYQWR010000394.1:0-1601 GCA_964421235.1 uncultured Thiohalomonas sp.
CTCCATGGTCTGTTGCTTCAGGTAGGCCGGGAAGCGTTTGAGGTACTGCTCGTAAGGCAGCCCCGCCTCTGTCTGCGCATCGAAGTAATTGGTGGTCCATACCGTCAGCATTCCCATGAGCACGGGTAAATTCTGTGCGAGTGGTGCACTGCGGAAGTGCTGATCCATCTTGTGGAAGCCTGTCAGCATGGCACGGAAGTTCTCGGGGCCGATGGCTATCATGGTCGACAGGCCAATCGCGGCCTCCATTGAATAGCGGCCGCCGACCCAATCCCAGAATTCGAACATATTCGCGGTATCGATGCCGAACTTCGACACGCCTTCGGCATTGGTCGATACGGCGACGAAATGCCGGGCCACGGCGCGATCGTCACCGAGTTTGCGCAGGCACCAGGCCCGGGCGGTGTGTGCGTTGGTCAGCGTTTCCAGTGTCGTGAAAGTTTTCGAGCAGATGATGAACAGGGTTTGCGCTGGGTCGAGATCCCGCGTGGCCTCTTCAAAATCGGTGCTGTCCACGTTGGAAATGAAGCGCAGGGTCAGGTCGCGCCGGCTGTAATGGCGCAGCGCCTCGTAAGCCATCACGGGGCCGAGGTCGGAACCGCCGATGCCGATGTTGATGATATTGCGGATAGGCTCGCCGGTGTATCCTCGCCATTCGCCGCTGCGGATGCGACTCGCGAAGGCTGCCATGCGATCCAGCACGGCATGCACCTCGGGCACGACATCGACCCCATCGACGAAAATCCGCTCGGTTACAGGGGTGCGCAAGGCCGTATGCAGCACGGCCCGTTTTTCGGTCACGTTGATCGCTTCGCCGCGGAACATGGACGCGATACGTTCACGCAGACCGCATTCCTCGGCCAGCCCGATCAGCAGTCGGATCGTTTCGTCGGTGATGCGGTTTTTGGAATAGTCCAGGTAAATCCCGGCGGCTTCGGCGCTCAGGCGCTCGCCGCGGCCAGGATCGTCGGCGAAAAGCTGCCGCAGATGCAAGTTCCGGATCTTTTCGTAATGGGCTTGGAGCGCTTTCCATGCCGGGCGCTCTGTCAAGGTTTGCGCCTGAGCGGTCAAACCGGCGGCCGGCGTCGTGATGTTCAGGCGAGATTGGCCGTAATCGGGGGCTTGATGCCCCGCCGATCTTTGCGCCAAGGTCTTCATAAGGTTATCGAACGGGGCGTTGAATTTGGCGACACCTTCGTCCTCGAGTTGCCGGGCCACCGCATCCATGCGGATGCCCGCTTCCGGCAGTCTATCCATCGCGCGCCGGGCTTGCTCGAGATTTTTTTCAAGCCGGACTTGCGGTGCGCCATGATCGCGGTAGGCATTCAGGGTTTCCAGCGGGACCGTGTTGACCGTGTTCGGTCCAATGAGAGCCTCGATGTATTTTACATCGCTGTAGTCTGGGTTCTTGGTGCTGGTGCTGGCCCACAGCAGCCTCTGGGCACGGGCTCCCTGGGCAGCCAACTTTTTGAACCGTTCGCTGCCGAAGGTCTGCTTGTAGATTTGATAGGCAAGCTTGGCGCTGGCAATGGCCACTTGACCGCGCATCTTTTGCGCAACATCCGTCCCCTTGCCGCCATCGGCGATGCGTTTTTGCAGCT
>CAYQWR010000395.1:0-1216 GCA_964421235.1 uncultured Thiohalomonas sp.
AAAAGTCCAGTAGCCGGGCTTGTCAGATTGGGTATCGTCGCCCCAGTTTAGTTTAAGGTAGACATACTCATTGTCCGAAACGGCCTGGGTCCTGACAATCTTGGCGCCAAACTGGTCGCCATAGAGCGGGTCGAGACCGACGCGAATCGATGAGACCGAGACTCCGTCCCAAACGTCATCGTTGAGGATATCTGCGGTATCAGGAGCCGTGGTAACGTACTTGACGGTGACTTCGTTCTTGCCACCTGTTTCGACGAGCGGATCGCTGCTGCTGCAACTCATCAATCCGATCGCGATCAGAATGAGAAACAGGGGCCAAAGTCTGAGAATCCTATCAGTCATGAAATCTCCTTAAAATCACTTGTCGTCTTCAAGATAGACGTTTGAAACACGTCGTCAATATTATTCGGCTTTTATCAGCACTAACGTTAGGTCGTCAAGCTGGCTATCGGCCGCTTTGAATCTGAGTATTTCGTCTATGATTCGCCTTCGCATATCTTTAGCAGGTAAAGCTCTAAACTCTTTTACCAATTTGACCAGCCTCTCGGTCCCAAATTGTTCCGAATCTTCGTTTTCTGCCTCGGTAATTCCGTCGGTGTAGAGAACCAGCATATCGCCGCTGTGGAGGTGAACCGGCCGCTCCTGGTACTCTTTGTCGGGCATAACCCCAAGCATGAGGCCACCCTCTTTGAGCCACTCGATTTCTCCGGTGTGGCGCAGAAGGAAAGGCGGATTGTGGCCGCCGTTGGAGAAGGTCCAGACCTTATTCCGAACGTCCAGCACGCCATAGACGGCAGTGACGAATTCACCACGTTTTACCGATTCGCAAATCAGATTGTTCACTTTTCGCAGGATGGTGCGAATTGCGTAATTGTTGCGGATTTCCGCGATCAGCGAGGCCCGGAACGAGGCCATGATCAGCGCCGCCGGTATCCCCTTGCCGGAGACGTCTGCGATCGCCACCCCCAACTGGTTATCTACTATCGGGATGAAGTCATAGTAGTCGCCACCGACCTGTTGCGACGAGATATTGATTCCGTCCATATCGAGACCCGGATATTCCGGCGACCGGTCGGGGAGAAACCTCTTCTGGATAGATCTGGCAATCTCCAGCTCATCCTCTATTCTATGCTTCTCTATGGCCTCGCCGAAGAGGCGAGCGCGCACAACAGAAAGCGCTGCCTGATTGGCGAAGGCCGCCACCATGTACAAATCG
>CAYQWR010000395.1:1226-1598 GCA_964421235.1 uncultured Thiohalomonas sp.
CCGACCTGGTGTTGGGAAGGGCAGCGATGTAGCGCGAGTCGGTCGAAACGTCGGAAACGAGCAGCGGCTCGCCATTGGCCACCACCCAGCCGACGAGGCCTTTTCCGGCCTTCATCCTCAGCAACTCTCTGGTATCCCCGACAGGATAACCCACGGAGAATATCTCCTCCATGCTCACGCCTTTCGAATCGAGAATGAAAATTGCCAGTGCCTGAAAGGGGATCAGCTTCTCCAGCGCCTTGGCTATGGCCTGGAATGCATCCTCCAATTGCAGCGACATGGCCAGGATTTCGCCCGTTTCCTGAAGCAACTCCAATTCGAGATCATTTCGCTGCAGGACATCGAGCAAAACAGCATTTTCCAGCCGCAGCA
>CAYQWR010000396.1:0-1580 GCA_964421235.1 uncultured Thiohalomonas sp.
GTCGCCGGTCGCTGGTGGAGCACGGCGGACCGCGGCCGACCGCTGGTGTCGGTGGAGGTGAAGCTGGCCCGGCGGCTCGGCATCAAGGTGGGCGACACCCTCACCTTCTCCTTCGGCCCGCGGCAGCTGAAGGCAACCGTGGCGAGCCTGCGCTCGGTACGTTGGGATTCGTTCAAACCCAATTTCTTCATGGTCTTCCCGCCCGGCGTGCTGGACGACTATCCCGCCACCTACATCACCAGCTTCTACCTGACGCCGGTGCAGCGGCCGTTGCTGGCGCAGATGGTGCGCGACTTCCCCGCCGTCACCGTCATCGACCTGGACCGCATCATGGATCAGGTGCGGCGCATCCTGGCGCAGGTGACGCTGGCGGTGGAGTACGTGCTGATCTTCGTGCTGCTGGCGGGGATGGCGGTGCTCTACGCCGCGTTGCAGGCGAGCCTCGACGAACGGCTGTTCGAAGGCGCGCTGCTGCGCACCCTGGGCGCTAGCCGCTACCAGCTGCGCGCCGGCCACCTGGCCGAATACACCCTGCTCGGCGCCCTCGCCGGACTGTTCGCCGCCGCCGGCACCGAACTGGTCGCCTGGCTGCTCTACACCCGGGTGTTCGACCTGGAATACGCGATGAAATGGAACCTGTGGTGGCTGCTGCCGCTGCTCGGCGCGCTGCTGGTCGGCGCCGCCGGCTACTGGGGCACGCGCCGCGTGGTGCGACGCAGCCCGCTGGTGGTGCTGCGGGGGCTGTAGAAAGAAACGTTGGGAAACCACCGAACACACCGAAGGCACCGAATAAGGAAGTCGAATGCCAACCACGCCCCTGTGGTCCTTGGCGATCTTGGCGTCTTGGCGAGAGTTCGATTTGGTATGTCAGCGGACAAAAACCAATACTCTCGCCAAGACGCGAAGCACGCCAAGAAATCATTAATGTTACGCTGGCTTTTTCGGTGCCTTCGGTGTGTTCGGTGGTTCCATTATTCGCATCAGGCCGCCGCCGCGACCGCCTTGGGCAGCGTCTGCACCCCATGGGGTTCCACCGCGTGGCGCACCGCCAGGTGGTAGATACGCAGCAGGTCCTCCTCGCTCACGTCGATGAAGGAGCCCAGCTCCGACAGGGCGTAGACCAGGTCGCTGTGGGCGATGACGTACTTCTCTCCGCTGTGCGGCTGCGGCGCCGGGACTGCGGCCGTGCGGATCCGCCGCTGCGGGTAGCGGCGCCAGCGGAACGGGTAGTTGACCAGCACCGCCACGGTGCCGATCACCAGCACGTTGAGCAGCACCGGCTCCAGCACGTAGCCGTAACCGAGGGCGTGGACCGCCGGGCCGCCCACCACCGCCACCAGCGCGGTGGCGCCGCCGGGCGGATGGATACAGCGCAGGTAGTACATGGCGCCGATGGCCAGCCCGACCGCCACGGCGGCGGCGGTTAGGGGGTCGTGGATCCAGCGGGCACAGGTGACGCCGATGACGGCGGAGACCAGATGGCCGCCGACCAGCGACCACGGCTGCGACAGCGAACCGTGGGGCACGGCGAACAACAGCACCGCCGAGGCCCCCATGGAGGCCACCACCATCGCCGCCCC
>CAYQWR010000397.1:0-1578 GCA_964421235.1 uncultured Thiohalomonas sp.
GCCCGATTACTTCGTGTCGTCCACGTCGACGGACGCGGCGTCGAGGACTTCGCCTTCCTTCTTCTGCTCGCCGGCGGGGGGCGCTCCGGCTGAGCTGCCGTCTGAAGGGCCGCCGGGAGGCGGACCGCCCGGCTGCGCCTGGGCGGCGCTGGCCTTGTACATGGCCTCGGCGAACTTGTGGCTTGCCTGCGTCAGCTTTTCCTGCGCCGCCTTCAGTTCCGAAGCCGGGGCCGAACCCTCAAGCGCCTTCTTGGCGTCGGCCAGCGCCGCTTCGACGTCGGTCTTTTCGTCGGCGGGCACCTTGTCGCCGCTCTCCTTGAGCATCTTCTCGATGTTGTAGACCATGCTGTCGAGCTGGTTGCGGGCCTCGATCTGCTCGCGCTGCTCCTTGTCTTCGGCGGCGTGGGCTTCGGCCTCCTTAGCCATCTTTTCAACCTCTTCCTTGGAGAGGCCGGAGCTGGAGGTGATGGTGATGCGCGTGTCCTTGCCGGTGGCGTTGTCCTTGGCGTTCACGTTGAGGATGCCGTTGGCGTCGATGTCGAAGGTGACCTCGATCTGGGGCACGCCGCGCGGGGCCGGGGGAATGCCGCCCAGCTTGAACTTGCCCAGGGTGCGGTTCTGCGCCGCCATGGGCCGCTCACCCTGCAGGACGTGGACCTCGACCTCGGTCTGCGAGTCGGCCGCCGTGGAGAAGGTCTCGGTCTTCTTGGTGGGGATGGTGGTGTTGCGCGGGATCATGGTGGTGGCCACGCCGCCCAGGGTCTCGATGGAGAGGGTGAGCGGGGTGACGTCGAGCAGCAGCAGATCCTTGACGTCGCCGGCCAGCACGCCCGCCTGCACGGCAGCGCCCACGGCAACCACCTCATCGGGGTTGACGCCGCGGTGCGGCTCGCGGCCGAAGAGCGTCTTCACCAGCTCCTGAATCTTGGGCATGCGCGTCTGGCCGCCCACCAGGACGACTTCGTCGATCTGGTTGGTCGTGACGCCGGCATCCGCGAGGCACTTCTTGCAGGGCTCGACGGAACGCTGGATCAGGTCCTCGACCATCTGCTCGAGCTTGGCGCGGGTGAGCTTGCGCACCAGATGCTTGGGGCCGGTGGCGTCGGCGGTGATGAAGGGCAGGTTGATCTCGGTTTCGATGGTGGTGGAGAGCTCGATCTTGGCCTTCTCCGCGGCGTCCTTCAGGCGCTGCAGGGCCATCTCGTTGCCCCTGGAGGTCAGGTCCAGGCTCTCCTCCTGCTTGAACTCGGCGATCAGCCAGTCCACGATGCGCTGGTCGATGTTGTCGCCGCCCAGGTGGGTGTCGCCGTTGGTGGCCTTGACCTCGATGACGCCTTCGCCGACTTCGAGGATGGAGATATCGAAGGTGCCGCCGCCGAAGTCGTAGACGGCGATGGTTTCGTCCTTTTTCTTGTCGAGGCCGTAGGCCAGCGCGGCCGCGGTGGGCTCGTTGACGATGCGCTTCACGTCGAGGCCGGCGATCCGGCCCGCGTCCTTGGTGGCCTGGCGCTGGGCGTCATTGAAGTAGGCGGGAACGGTGATCACCGCCTCAGTGACCGTCTCGCCCAGGTAAGCCTC
>CAYQWR010000398.1:0-1562 GCA_964421235.1 uncultured Thiohalomonas sp.
CCAAGCTGCGCGAGCAGGTGGTCCAGACCGCGGGGCCCAGTCCGGCGTTGCTAGACCCGACTTTGACAGTTTGGAGCCCTTCTCGGCACATCTGCGGACACCAGTGTCTAGCGATTCCAGGGGGTTGCGCGCCGCGACCACTCCCAAAACCGCGAAAAAACCTAGTACATGGATTTGAGATTGGACTTGACCAGGGTGCGTTCAAGTCGCTACTGTCTGTAACATGTTCCTGCGTGTATCCCGGCAAAGACTCAAGAGCGGCAAGGTCATCGAGCACTACCAACTCGCCGAGAGCGTCTGGCAGCGCAAGGCCAAGAAGGCCAGAACCAGCATCGTCTACAACTTCGGCCGTCTCGATGACCCGGCCGTGGTCGAGCGCATGCGCAAGCTGGCCAAGAGTATCCTGCGCCGCTGCTCCCCGGACGACATCGTGGCCGAGATGCCCGACTGGAAGGTCGTGGACGCCTGGCCCTACGGCCCCCTGCATGTCGTTGAGGAGCTGTGGCGCCGGGTCGGCCTGGACAAGATCATCCGCAAGCGAACTCGAGGGCGTCGCTTCGGCTTCGACATGGAGCGCGCCGCCTTTGCGATGGTCGCCAACCGCGCCCTGGCGCCGTGCTCCAAGCTCTACTGCTTCGAGCAGTGGCTTCGCGAGGACATCCGGATCGAGGGGGCAGACAAGCTGGAGTTGCAGCACCTCTACCGCGCCATGGACTTCATGGAGGCCGAGAAGGACGCCATCGAGGAGGCGGTCTACTTCAACCTGGCCGATCTGATGCACCTGGACGTCGACCTGATCTTCTACGACACGACCTCGCTGCACTTCGAGATCGACGAGAACGATGAAGGCGTCGGAGAAGAAGGTCTGGTCTCCGGAAGCAAGGCGGCAGGTGGCAAGAAGTGCAAGGCGCCGCGCAAGCGGGGGCATGCCAAGAACGGCCGGGGCGACGTCCCCCAGATCGTCGTCGGGCTCGCGGTGACCCGGGATGGTCTTCCGGTGCGCCACTGGGTCTTCCCGGGCAACACGGTTGACGTCACCACGGTCAAGCAGGTCAAGGACGATCTGCGCGGCTGGAAGCTCGGTCGCTGCGTCTTCGTCGGCGACGCCGGCATGGTCAGCGAGGACAACTTGCAACATCTGCGTCGCGGCGGCGGCAGCTACATCATGTGCATGCCGCTCAAGCGGGGCAGCGAGGTGGCCAAGCAGGTGACCACCCGGGCAGGACGCTACAAGCAGGTCGCCGACAACCTCCAGGTCAAGGAGGTCGTGCTCGGCAAGGGTGCCAGGCAGCGCCGCTACGTCGTGTGCTACAACCCCCTGGAGGTCACCCGCCAGCGCAAACACCGCGAGCGAGTGCTCAAAGAGCTCGAGGCCGAGCTGGCCACGCTCAAGGATCTCGACAGCCAGTCCTACTCCAAGCGGGTCTTCGACCTGGTGGCGAGCCGGCGCTATGGACGCTATATACGCCGGACGAAGAAGGGCAAGCTCCGGATCGACCGCAGTGCGGTCAAAGCCGCCGAGAAGTTGGACGGCAAGTTCGTCGTGCACAGCAACGACGACA
>CAYQWR010000399.1:0-1558 GCA_964421235.1 uncultured Thiohalomonas sp.
CCTCCCTGATCGTCGCCTTGATGCAGGCGCAGGCGATGCGCCCGGTGAAGACCTACACCGTCGGTTTCGAGGAATTAGCCTATGACGAATCGCGCCATGCCAGGCAGATTGCGGATCATCTGGGCACCGAGCACACGGAGATCATCCTGCCTGCATCGGATGCCCTTGAACTAATTCCGGAATTGCCTCGGGTTTACGACGAGCCCTTCGCGGATTCTTCTCAGCTCCCCACGCTGTTGCTGTCACGCGCGCTCAGACGCCACGTCACCGTGGCCCTGAGCGGCGACGGTGGCGACGAGCTGTTTTACGGCTATGCCCGCTATCGTCTTGCACGGCGGTTGTGGCCGCTGTATGGCTGGCTTCCTGCGCGTCTAAGGCGATACGCGGCGAATCAATCGGCGAAGTTCGCACAGCGTAATTTTCGTCTCTGGCGCCTGAGCCAAAGATTGTCCGCGCCGGATTTCGACGGATTTTATCTATCAGTACTCTCCGTTCTTCCGGCCCCGGGGCTTTTTTGGGCCGATGCCCCTGCTCTCTGGGATGGACTAGCCGCCTTGCCTGCGACAATCCTCGGACCGGATCCGCGCATGATGTTTCGCGATCAGACGCTCTATCTCCCGGACGATATTCTGGTCAAGCTGGATCGCGCCAGCATGGCGGTCGGCCTGGAGATGCGTCCGCCTTTGCTCGATCACCGGGTGGTGGAATTTTCCCGGTCCTTGCCGCTGGCAGCCGCCAAATATCGTCAAGGGCAAAGCAAGTGGGTTCTGCGGGAGCTGTTGCAACAATACGTGCCGCAGCAGTTGTTCGACCGTCCCAAACAAGGTTTCGGGATACCCATCCACGCCTGGCTGCGCGGGCCTTTGCGCGAGTGGGCGCATGACCTGCTTTCCCCCTCCTCGTTTTCTGCCTGCCCCCGGTTGCGTGCGACCGCGGTGCAACGCATCTGGCAAAGCCATTGCACCGGGACAATTGACGCCGGGTATGTGCTTTGGAACGTCCTGATGCTGATGGCCTGGTTCAAGGAGTGGAGGGCTTGAGAATACTCGTGTTGGCCGATATCCCGCCCTATGTGATCGGCGGCGCGGAAATGCAGGCGTGGCGTTTGGCCCGGGCGTGGTCGGCGATGGGGCACGAGGTCCAGATCGCCGGACACCGGATTCCCGATGGATTGCGCGAGGAGATCCAGCTACACCGGTTGCCGGTGCTGAAAACGGCAGGGAGGAGCGTGCGGGGGCTCACCTACTTTCTGTCGTTGGCCCGGTTTCTGCGAAAAAAGCGAAGACAGTATGACCTGATTTATTGCCGTTTTCTTGGCGAGGCGGCGCTTAGTGTCGCTACAGTTAAGCAATTGCGGCTCATCGGATTGCCGCTGGTCGCGGTGCCTGCCGCAGGGGGTGCGGAGGGCCAGGCGGATCTTGCATTGCTGCAGTCGTTGCCGGCTACGCTGGGACTCATCGACCTGCTATCCAGACAATGCGATTGCATCAACTACATTGCGCCCGGCATCGAGCGCACAATCCTGGAAGCGGGCATCGTACCCAATCGCACCTCCCAT
>CAYQWR010000400.1:0-1557 GCA_964421235.1 uncultured Thiohalomonas sp.
GCCACCAGCACGCCGGAGGCCAATTCCGGCTGGCGCGTCAGCCGCATGCAGTGGTCGGAGCCGTCCACCAGATAGAGGTTGAACTCGCTCTGCTCCAGCACCGGCCGCACGCCGATGACGTCGTCGTCGGCGCAGAGGGTGAAGGTGAGGCCGGCGAACTGCGACCGCAGCCGCCCCACCAGCTCCAGCGACCGCGGGTCGTCCACCGCCGCGGCGATCGCCTCCAGTTGTCCCTCGGCCAACGTCATGTTCAGGACTCCTCCTCCGTCACGAACCGCTCCAGGTCCGAGTTCCGGCCCGTCACCCGCGCCAGCCACGGCGGCGGCGAACCGGTCAGCACCCGTTGCAGCTCGGCCACGATCACCTGCGCTTCGCCGCCGTGGGGATACTTGATCGGATGAACGCCCGCCTTGACCACCTTGGCCGCGGCCGGACCGCCGATGGAGACAGTGCACAGCAGTTGGCAGTCGGCCAGTTGATCGGCGCGTCCCGCGTTCTTGTCGATGCCGGCGCCGTCGGTACTGGCGCGCCGCACCTCCACCAGGCGCGCGTCGTCCGACGACACCTGATAGATCAGGAAGCGGATGCAGCTGCCGAAGTGGCCGTCCAGCTTTTCGGCGCTATTGGAGGCGATCGCCACACGGATGGAACCCGGCATGTCGCCTTCACGATACGGGACCGGCTGCGGCAGATCGGGGTCATCCACCTCGACGCCCGCCTTGCCCCACAGATAATCCATGGCGCCCTTGAGTGCGGGCATCGCCACGTTGCCGAAGCAACCGTCGTCGGCCTCGCGCAGGTTCCGCACCGTCAGTTGCGACAGCTTCTCGTCGGTAAGCGGCATCCCCAGCGCGGCGACCAACACCTTCATCAGCTGTGCCGAATCGGTGTCCGGCAGCATCCGTGCCGCCAGTCCGATGCGCAGCGCTACTTCCCGAGAAAGTCCCTGCGCGCTCATGGCGTTACGCCTCGAGCGGCAGAATGCAGTCGTTGATGGGACAGACGTCGACGCATTGCGGATCGTCGAAATCGCCCTCGCACTCGGTGCAGGTATCGGCATTGATCGCGTACAACCCCTTCTTCTTGATAATCGACTGGGTCGGGCAGACCGGCTCGCAGTCGCCGCAGGAGGTGCACTCTTCTTTAACGATATACATGGCCATGATCTTTACTCCTCTTGATCAACCACGGGGCACACGGGGAATATTTATGCCCTTTGGGTACGGGGAAATCGGTACTTCTGTCATCCTTGTTCAGTCTTTATCCAATATTTCCCTGTGTTCCCCGTGCCCCCCGTGGTTAAATTTGTTTGTCAAAGCTTCTTAGCGCGGATGGTCATCGGCAGCTTGGGCGCCGGTATCGGGTCGATGTAGAACAACGAACCGTCCTCCAGCTTCACCTCGCCGCCCCACTTCTCGGCACTGTCGAATTCGAGCGTGTCGATGGTCTCTTCCAGGTCCTTCTTGGCGACATAGAAAGAGAGCTTGCCGTCCGCCGTCTGTCGAATCATCACACTGGGCATGGTCTAACCTCATATGTCTCACCGCTGAGACGCAG
>CAYQWR010000401.1:0-1557 GCA_964421235.1 uncultured Thiohalomonas sp.
ACCCCGTGTGCGCCACCCAGCTCATTGAGACGCAGCAGGTGGGTTATGAGATGGAACACGGCGCAGTAAAGGTTTAAAATGAAATGCGGACGCACCTCGTAAGGCACATCGTGAAAGGCGCTGTTTTTCTTCTTTTTCACATTATTTTCTCCTTGGTCCCGCTAATCGAAATAAAATCGCATCACGCGGCCGAAATCCGCCAGCCACCCGGGGTTACGATCCAATCCAGCCATCCGTATCGGCAACGAAATAGTGTCCAGGGTCATAATCAGATCCACATGGCTGGCGGTCACATGCAGCTCACCCGGGTGGAAAAAAACAAATTTTGACAATTCCGATATATTTTCGGATCGCAAATTGAGAGTGCTCCTCAGATAAAACCGAATGAAAGGTACGATTAAGGCGAGCCAATCCAGCAACGCAGAACTCATGCCGTCAAGCCAGGGACCCCTGAAGTGATTCAGGGGTGCATCCGCATAGGATCGGCGCAATATCTGCACGGGATCAATCGAACTGAAGTAAGACTGGAGGGCGGCCCGGAGATGATCATTTGTGACATTGTTCTGTTCCGGTCGATCAATCAGAACAAAATCGAATTCACTCCAAATCCGCAGTTGTTTTTTACGCAAAGCCCAGAAAAATGCGGGTTTTTCTATTGCAGGGAGCAGCGCCCACCAGGGGGCAGGCAGGCGATACCGGTTCGCTCCCATCAAACCATTGCCCGGCAACACACCGGGTTGGCGATTGTCCAGTCCGGTCAGGACCGACCACAACGGATCATTGAGCAATTCAACATCCGCATCTGAAAGAAGTACCCGGGCCAACGCTTCCAGGGTTCCCCAAGCGCCCAGTTGAGACGCCAACTGCAAGTCTCTTTCAAAGCATGCCGGGAGTTTCAACTGCTGCATCAGATTAATAAGATAAAGTACACCGCCCAGGCGGGTGCGGATGCCCTCCGGACCGAAATCCAAACTGGAAAATGGCTGAGAAGAGCGGTTAAAGAGATATTTCGGAGAGTCCTGCAGAATCGCCTCTTCCGCAGGTGATGTATCCTGATCGTCAACAAGATCCGGTGGGAAACCGGAACTTTGTCCCCCCTGCCTGCCGGCTGCGCGGATTATCGTCCCCTGGTCTCTTTGTCTTTGATCTGCCCCCAATTGTCCTTTTTTGTCATATTTTTCACGGCCCTCGCGCCCGGTTTTGAGATCAGTTGTCTGATTATCGATAGTTTCAGGCAGCTTTGTCAGCAGGTCTTGATCCTGCTGTTGCCGGCTGTAAACAAGGTCCTGTACCCTGGTGGCGGTTTTATTCGAATAATCGTCTTCCCCGAGCCACCAATCAAGCACTTCCTCCTGAAAATCATTCCTACGAACGACATGAGGAGCTCTGTGGAGCGAAATACCAAGCCCCAATAGTACGGCCTGTTCTCTGGTAAAGTCTTCGTCCCGATCTATGGAACCGACAACCCGATGCCAGGGGATCGGGGCTTTATTTTCAACCAGGAACGGAGCAGATTGAATATTTTGATCGGCGGCAGGTTCTCGGAGAGATTCCCGG
>CAYQWR010000402.1:0-1556 GCA_964421235.1 uncultured Thiohalomonas sp.
AACTTTGTGTAAATAGCACCTTACCAAAAACCTAAATTGGCCTGACAGCCTTTCGACCCATCCAGCCTGAGCCGCAGCTTGGGTCAAGGGAGGAAGCGCAGCGACCCTTGACGCACGCAAGGTGAAGGCTATCCTTGGGAGAAAGCTGTCAGGCAGGGTCATACAGGTAACCGATCCACGAAGCGAATGGCTAATTGGTTGAGGATCTTCGGCCAGTTCAGAAGGGGCCTTGTCCATTTCTTGATGATGTTGACATTGGCCAGGTAAAGCAGCTTGCGAACGGCCTCGCGACTGGGGAAAGATGCCTTATTTTTGGTGACTTTGCGAAGCTGACGATTATAGCCTTCGATGGTGTTGGTCGTGTAAATCAACCGCCGGATTTCCGCGGGGTAGTCAAAGAAGGTGGCTAACTCCTCCCAGTTATTTTCCCAGGAGCGCACGGCGATGGCATACTGATCTCCCCATTTCTGACCCAGTTCAGCCAACCCGGCTTCAGCCGCTTCACGATTGGCGGCCTGGTACACTTGCTTGAGATCCTGGACGAAAGCCTTGCGGTCTCTCCAGGAGACGTAGCGCAGACTGTTGCGGATCTGATGGATGATACAGCGCTGGACCGCGGTTTGAGGGAAAACAGCGTGCAGGGCCTCGCTGAAACCGGTTAAGCCATCCATGCTGGCAATGAAAATGTCCTGAACTCCTCGATTTTGCAGGTCGGTGATCACACTTAGCCAGAAATTGGCGCCTTCCTCGCCGTCGGCCACCCAATGCCCTAGCACATCCCGATGGCCTTCCAGATCGACGCCCAGGACGACATGCACAGCGGTGTTGGCCACTTTGCCATCTCGCCGCAGTTTTATGTGAATGGCGTCCATGAAGACGATTGGATAGACGGCTGACAGCGGTCGATTCTGCCAGGCTTCCACCAGCTCCCAAACTTTGTCTGTGATCTTGCTGATCGTGCTGGCCGAAACATCGACCCCATAGAGTTCACCCAGCGTGTCTTGAATGTCGCGGGTAGAGACCCCTCTGGCATACAGCCCCAGGATCTTTTCTTCCAGCTCGTTGCTGTTGCTGGCATACTTGGGAACGATTTTAGGTTCAAACGCTCCCTTCCGATCTCGCGGCACCTGGATTTCAACATCTCCATCTGAGGTGCGCACCTTTTTGTGATAATGGCCATTTCGGCTATTGCCTGAGTTGCGGCCGGTGGCTTCATATGGCTCGTACCCAAGTTCATCGCTCAGTTCGGCTTCCATCATCTGTTCCAGGGTGTTCGCGAACAGCCTGGCGAAGATCCCATCTCGACCGAAGAAATCATCCATGTTTTCAGCCTTGCCCAGTTCTTCCTGGACTTTTTCAACGGAGGGCATCTCTACCTGTTTCTGGCCCTGCTCTTTTCGTCTTCTGTTACTCATGATCTACCTCGTATCCTTTCCTTGCTACTGCTATTATGCTTATTATACGAGGTGCTTATTTACACAAAATATTCTACAGTCTCTTTGAAACCGGTGGATTCGCAGTATTCATAAGTTGTTTATTCATGTTAGTACAGACAG
>CAYQWR010000403.1:0-1552 GCA_964421235.1 uncultured Thiohalomonas sp.
ACCGAAATTCCCAAAGCCTACGATCCCTCAATAACCGAGGACAAATGGTATAAGTACTGGCTGGATAATAAATTATTCCACTCCGAGGTGGACAAGTCCAGGGAGCCTTACACCATCGTTATTCCTCCTCCTAACGTTACCGGAATGCTGACAATGGGGCATGTTCTCAACAATACGATCCAGGATATCATCATCCGTATGAAAAGAATGCAGGGGTATAACGCCTGCTGGGTGCCCGGAACCGATCACGCATCGATTGCGACGGAAACGAAGGTAACCAACTTTCTGAAAGATCAAGACATCGATAAAAATAAGATCGGCAGAGAAGAATTTCTGAAGCACTGCTGGGAATGGACGGAAAAGTACGGCGGCATTATAATCCAGCAGCTTAAGAAGCTCGGCGTAAGCTGCGACTGGGACCGCGAGCGCTTTACTATGGACGACGATTATTATAAAAAAGTTATTGAGACGTTCGTCGCTCTGTATAAAGAAGGCTTAATCTACCGCGGATACAGGATGGTTAACTGGTGTCCCGCTTCCAAGTCGGCCATATCCGATGAAGAAGTTATCTACCGCACCGTTAACGGGAAGATCTGGTATTTGAAATACCCGGTAAAGGGCAGCGATAAGCATATTGTTGTGGCTACTACGCGTCCAGAGACGATGCTCGGCGATACCGGCGTTGCTGTTAATCCGAACGATGAAAGATATAAAGACTTGATCGGCAAGTACGTTCTTCTTCCGATCGTGGAAAGAGAGATCCCTATTTTTGCCGATGAGTATGTCGATATGGAATTCGGTACGGGCGCTGTAAAGGTTACTCCGGCTCACGACGTTAACGACTACGCCATGGGACAGAGACATAATCTTAAGATAATCAACATCTTCAACGATGATGCTTCTACGAACCACAATGTTCCTCACGATTTTAAGGGTCTCGACCGGTATGAGGTTCGTAAAAAAGTCATCGCTAGGTTCGAGGAATACGGACTGCTCGAGAAGGCGGAAGATTACCAGAACAAGGTCGGCTACTCCGAAAGAGGCGGCGTGCCGATAGAGCCGTATTTATCGGAGCAGTGGTTTATGAAGATGGAAGATCTCGTAAAACCTGCGCTCGGAACCGTGCTTAAGGGCGATGTAAGATTTTATCCGGAGCACTGGATTAAGACATACGAACACTGGATGGGAAACATAAAAGACTGGTGTATCTCCCGGCAGCTTTGGTGGGGACACAGAATTCCCGTCTGGTACCACAACGAAACAAATGAAATTTACTGCGATGTAAATCCGCCGAAGGATCCGGAGAACTGGAAGCAGGATGAAGACGTGCTTGATACCTGGGCTTCAAGCTGGCTGTGGGCGTACGATGTTTTTAACACAGAAGAGGAGCAGAATTACTACTATCCGACTAACACGCTGGTAACCGCGCCCGATATAATTTTCTTCTGGGTCGCGAGAATGATTATGGCGGGATTGGAATTCATGGACGATATTCCATTCACAAACGTATACCTGAATGGAATAATCCGAGATACACAGGGTCGTAAAATGA
>CAYQWR010000404.1:0-1546 GCA_964421235.1 uncultured Thiohalomonas sp.
TTTCAACCGCTCGATATAGTCATTTGGAAAGGTCCATATCCGGCGTTCTGATGTTGTTACCAGCCCTCTTTCGTTTGGATCCAGGTCGTACATCAATGACATGAGGATGTCGCTGCTGACCCAAGGGCTGTTCCGAAAATAGGCATGCCCGTTTCCTTCGGCCGAACCTTCAGCATTTGATACATCGATGAGAATGAGCTGCGGTGTGTTATTGAGGTATTGAACGACAATCGGGTTGAGGGTCAGTCTGTCGATCTGGCCTAGTCGATCGCGACGAAACAACCATCTGGAGATGTTAAGGGCTTTGTCCTTGTGCGACATATAGATGGTCATGGTTTCCGGTATCTTGAGCATGCCTTCGGCAAGAAGCGCGCCGAACAATTGACGGTCGTAGTCGCTTCCGACCAAGATGATCCGCCCGATGCGGCACCTGCGACGGATTTCGGCCTTATCGTCATTCTTATGGATAAACGAAAGCTGTGACAGTGTGTTTAGGACAACCCGTGTCCCGGCACTGTATCCGAGGATGTGGATCCGCTCGGCTTTAGTGTCTTCGGCAAGAAATTCCAACAGTTTCCGAAGATTGTAAGCTGAAAGCACGGTGGTTTCCAAGTCTGCTGTGTATGCGAGCGTTTCCGGAGTGGAAGGCCAGGCAAAGGCGATGAAAACTCCGTCGTAGGCAAGGTAATGCCACAGTTCGGTGGCCACCAGAACCGGGTTGCTGAATACGACCTTGTAACCGTGTACGTAAATATAAACGTCTTTTTTTTTCGAGATGGCCAATTTGGCATTGATTAATTCTGCAAATCGCCTTTCCGCGGCTTTCGGATCTGCCGGCATCATTTCCCGGGTGAAAATCGAAAAACTCCGATCCAGGATGCCGGTCTCCTCAACCGCAGTCACCTTAAGCGGGTAATTATCCGCCCGGTTTTTCAGCAGGGAAATCCGCCGGGCCTCCTCCATGGTATACTGACCCTCACCCATTTCCACCTTGGCTACACCAAGCCGCAGTACAAATCCTCTGTTGTTTAAGTAGAAGGGCTTCTCGGGTTCCGGGTTCGGCTTTCGATCGGTGGCGTAAAGCATTCCGTGATAAGGGGTCTTGACGTTCAGATCGATTTCGGCAAACGGATCGACGCTTTTGTCAATGTAGACGTCTGGAGCCGGCATCAGTTCAATAATGTAGGGATTTTTTCTGGCACATGCAGTAAATCCAAATATCAGCGCAATGGCTGCGATCAGAATCCACAACCGGAACCCGCTTAATGCAATATACATGTAGCTGTGTTTCATAGGACGGGTCCTTTATTGGGTCCAGGTCGGTGACAATAAAAATCGCATCAGCATAAATCATGTCATCTTCCGTGGCAACGAAGTATTAACTTGAGATCACTGATGCGTGGATAGCTCTTTTACACGATATTAAGGCCCACTTCTTGACGTCCATCGATGACCCGTTCGACGATATCTTCGAACTTTATATAGTGTTTGATCAGTATACGACCGCGTTCAGAAAAATCGGGTTTGAGTTCGAGCAGATTTTTGA
>CAYQWR010000405.1:0-1545 GCA_964421235.1 uncultured Thiohalomonas sp.
GGTCGTCCGTATGATTAATGGCCCCGCCTCGTGCGGGGCTTTTTCATTTTGGCCAGGGATGGCCTTATGCCGCGAAGGCCATGGATGGCCGAGAGCGGCTTTGGCGGGGATGGCCTTATGTCGCGAAGGCCAGGGATGGCCGAGAGCGGCTTTGGCGGGGATGGCCTTATGCCGTGAAGCACATGGATGTGCGTGAACGGCTTGGCCACGGATGGCAAGGCCATGGATGGCCGAGAGCGGCTTGGTCAGGGATGGCCTTATGCCGCGGAGCGCATGGATGCGCGGAAGCGGTTTGGCCAGGGAAGGCCTTATGCCGCGGAGCGCATGGATGCGCGGGAGCGGCTTTGGCGTGAATGGCCTTATGTCGTGAAGGCCATGGATGCGCGGAAGCGGCCCAGCCCGAAACATGCAAACTCGGGCCGGATCGGGTAATATTCGTACCCTTTCCCTAGGGTCGAGGGGCATACGCCGAGGCTGTCGTCAGTACCACGCAGCAGTCGGCATGCAACTGATTTTGAAAGTCATTTTTGTCAGGGGTATGGGATGTTCACGAAAGAGATGCGGATTGCCGGGTTCGACGACGAGTTGTGGACCGCGATGGAGCAGGAGCGGGTACGGCAGGAAGAACACATCGAGCTGATCGCGTCGGAAAACTACGCCAGCCCGCGGGTGATGCAGGCGCAGGGTTCGGTGCTCACCAACAAGTATGCCGAGGGCTATCCCGGCAAGCGCTACTACGGCGGTTGCGAGTTCGTGGATATCGCCGAGCAGTTGGCCATCGATCGCGCCAAGGAGCTGTTCGGTGCCGACTACGCCAACGTCCAGCCCCACTCCGGTTCCCAGGCCAACGCCGCCGTCTACATGGCGCTGCTCAATCCGGGCGATACCGTGCTCGGCATGTCGCTGGCCCACGGCGGTCACCTGACCCACGGCGCCAAGGTGAACTTCTCCGGCAAGATCTACCACGCGGTGCAGTACGGCCTGAACGACGCCACCGGCGAGATCGACTACGAGCAGGTCGAGGCGCTGGCCCTGGAGCACAAGCCGAAGATGATCGTGGCCGGTTTCTCCGCCTACTCGCGGGTGGTCGACTGGCAGCGCTTCCGCGCCATCGCCGACCAGGTGGGCGCCTACCTGTTTGTGGACATGGCCCACGTGGCCGGTCTGGTCGCCGCCGGCGTCTACCCCAGCCCGGTGCAGATCGCCGACGTCACCACCACCACCACCCACAAGACCCTGCGCGGTCCGCGCGGCGGCATCATCCTGGCCAAGGCCAATCCCGACATCGAGAAGAAGCTCAATTCGCTGGTGTTCCCCGGTACCCAGGGCGGTCCGCTGATGCACGTCATCGCCGCCAAGGCGGTGGCCTTCAAGGAGGCGCTGGCGCCGGAGTTCGCGGACTACCAGCAGCAGGTGGTGGTCAATGCCCGCGCCATGGCCAAGGTGTTCATAGAGCGCGGCTTCGACGTGGTCTCGGGCGGTACCGACAACCACCTGTTCCTGGTCAGTTTCATCCGCCAGGAGCTGACCGGCAAGGACGTGGAC
>CAYQWR010000406.1:0-1545 GCA_964421235.1 uncultured Thiohalomonas sp.
GGTGAACGACGTGGCCCCCAAGGACCGCGACATCGCCATGGTCTTCCAGTCCTACGCCCTCTACCCGCACATGACGGTGCGGGACAACATGGGCTTCGGGCTCAAGCTCCGCAAGTTCAAGAAGGACGAGATCGCAAGCCGGGTGGAGCAGGCGGCGGAGCTCCTGGGGCTCACCGCCTACCTGGACCGCAAGCCCAAGGCGCTCTCCGGGGGCCAGCGCCAGCGGGTGGCCCTGGGCCGGGCCATCGTGCGCCAACCGGCGGTGTTCCTCTTCGACGAGCCGCTCTCCAACCTCGACGCCGCGCTCCGGGTGCAGATGCGGACGGAGATCTCCAAGCTCCACCACGACCTCGACGCCACCATGATCTACGTCACCCACGACCAGGTCGAGGCCATGACCATGGCCGACCGGATCGCGGTGCTGAAGGACGGGATCCTCCAGCAGGTGGCCCCGCCCCTGACCCTCTACAACGACCCGGTGAACCGCTTCGTGGCCTCGTTCATCGGATCCCCGGCCATGAACTTCGTGGAGGGGACGATCGAGGGCGGCACCTTCCGGGCCCACGGGTTCACCGCCCCCATGGAGGGCCGGCTGGCCCCGGCGAAATCCCGGAGCGGCCCCGCCGTCCTGGGCATCCGCCCCGAGGACCTGGAGCTGGCCGGCGAGGCCGGCGACGGCGATGGGGAGCCGGGGACGGTCACGGTGACCGCGCGGGTGGTGGAGCCGATGGGGAACGAGATCTTCCTCCACAGCGACTTCGAGGGGGGCTACCTCCTGGCCCGGATCGGGCCCCAGGTGCTGCCCCGGATCGGGAACCGCTATCGCCTCCGGATCGACGCTGCCCGCGCCCACCTCTTCGACGCGGAGTCCGGGGCCAGCCTGCTCGTGGGCGACGCCGTTCCGGCGGAGGCCTGAGCGTGGCCGCACGTCGGATCCTCGCCGTGGACGCGGGGGGGACCGGGATCAAGCTGGGCGCGGTGGAGATCGACGAAGGGGCGCGTCTCACCGCCTCCGACGCGATCCACGGCCACGCCGACCGGGACCGGGAGGAGGTCCTGGACGAGGTGGCGAAGAAGCTCGGCGCGCTCGTGAAGCAGGCGGGCTGGGAGAAGGCCGAGGGCGTGGGGGCGGGCTGCGCGGGCCTCATCAACCGCGACGAAGGCGTCGTCCGGTTCTCCCCCAACCTCCCCCGGTGGGAAAACTTCGCCCTGGGCAAGGCCCTCGAGGACCGGCTCGGCCTTCCCGCCCGGGTGGACAACGACGTCAACACCTTCTCCCTGGCCGAGTGGCGCTGGGGGGCGGGGGAGCGGCTCCCCCACGTGCTGTTTCTCACCCTGGGAACCGGCATCGGCGGGGGCTTCATCGTGGACGGCGAGCTGGTCCGCGGAGCCGACGGTTTCGCCGGCGAGCCCGGCCACACCACCCTGGTCCTGGACGGCATCGAGTGCACCTGCGGGAACCGCGGCTGCGCGGAGCGGTATGTAGGGAACAAGGACATCGTGAAGGCGGCGAGACGGCATCCTGGATTCTCCGGGGACGCGCTC
>CAYQWR010000407.1:0-1288 GCA_964421235.1 uncultured Thiohalomonas sp.
CGTCCGGAAGCCACTCCCCGTACTCGACGAGGACAAGGTGGACGAGTTCATGGACAACTGAGGCCTCGACGTCCTGTTCCGAGCGGGTCCGCTCCGGCTCGAAGTCGATCGGATCGAGGATCTTGATGTTGGCAGAGAGGCAATCTGCCGTGTGTGCTACCTCAGCCAGGGAGTCCTTGTTGACGAAGTCTCGCTCCCTGTCGTACCAGATCGAGATCCGCCAATGGCCGAGGCCGAGGCGGGGCTGCCACTTGGTTAGCAGTTCATTGAGGTCAGGCTTCTCGTCCACAGTTACTCCTGACCCTCTTCTGGTTGAATGACCTTCGGCTGTGGGAGCTTCTTCGACTCCACCAGCTCGGTGTAGCCAGCCCTTCGCAACCGCTCCTCGACGCTCGATCCTTCGGGAACTGACACGCAGTGGCCGCGCCAGTCCTTCAGGATCACATCACCCTTCCTCTTTGCCATGATCGCCTCCCTACGCGGAGACGATCGTTGCGGTACCGACGAGCGGGACAGCGAGCCACTTCGTGCCGTCGCAAGCGACGATGATCGCCGCTCCGATGAGCTCGGTCGCGGTCACGAACGAGATACCGTCGGCAGCGGCGTTGTTCAGAGCCACCATCGTGTCCACCGCATCGGACGTGATGGTCAGGTTCTGGTCAACCGTATTCACGATCAGGTACCACAACCCAGCGGCCTTCGCCGGGAGGGTAAGCTCCACTGCACCAGTGGCGCCGGTAGTGATGACGACCTTCCCCGAGTCTGACGCTGCGAGCGTCGCACTCGCTGCCTTCGTCACGATACCGAGCTTCTTCACGAGGTTGAGAACCGACACCCACTTCGAGACGTTCGACGCGGTTGCGTCGCGCACCTCTACGAGATCGGTGACAGTCGGGCTCGTCTCGATGTCCGCCGACTTGACGGCCTGCGAGCCCTGTGGATACATTCTGGAGTCCATTGGTCACTCCTTCGCTGCGATCTGCTCAAGGAGCTTTTCGCGTGCCTTCTCGATGTTGGTTGCCCTGGGGTGGAGCTTGAGACCGTTTGCCTCGGCGTACGTGCGCAGCTCGTCCATCGTCTCGAGTGCGACGATCTCATGAGCCGTCAGAGTGCGGCCATTCGGCTTCGGCACGGTCTCAGCCCCTACCCAGATCGCGTGCACCTTTGGGTCGAAGTCGCTCCTGTTGATGAGCACACCTCCGGCCAAGTCCGGGTGCACAACGCGGACGGTTTCAATCTTCATCAGCCGGAGATCCGGGCACCAAGAGCCGGACGCACACACTGGACA
>CAYQWR010000407.1:1298-1545 GCA_964421235.1 uncultured Thiohalomonas sp.
TTCGATCTTCATCGTAGTCTACCCAGCGAGCCGGCAAGCCAGCTCCGGACGAATGAGCGAGGTACCCCACAGAATGTCATAGGAGTACAGAGTCCGCTTCCACTGACGGCTCAGCTCGAGCCGCAGAGAGAGACGGGACACCGGGTCGGTGACGCTACGCATCATGCCGAGACCGGCGCCGGAACGCTCCAGGGGTCGGCTCGCGAAGGCGAAGGCGTCGCGGTGGAATGCGAGGTTGAGAACGTGG
>CAYQWR010000408.1:0-1536 GCA_964421235.1 uncultured Thiohalomonas sp.
CAACGCCGTCCAGTATTTGTCATGCGGCGGAGGCTTTCAGCCGCTGGTACTGGGCCTTTTCGGCCTGTCGGGCTGTGCGGATGTTCGGTGGCGATGGCGGATGTTGGCGTTTCTTAGCGGGCCAATCCCGAGCCGTTTTTGGACGGCGACGTTCGTAGCGGTCGATCACCGCCGCCCGGAGTTCGGCGGCCAGCCATGTTCGGGCGGCCGGCTGATCGCCCCGGCGCATGGCCCGACGCACCGTCCGCAGAGCCCCGGCCACGCTGGTGCGGCCCAGGTCCCGCACACGCTGGTGACGCGAAGCCAGCAGACCCAGCATCCACTGAGCCGTCACCGCCCAATCCACTTCCGCCAACGCCACCTCCGGCGACTGGGCCAGCATCTTCCGCTGATGCAACGTTTGCTTCAGCGACCGGTAGCCGACCTCCACCGTCCATCGCATCTTGTACAGCCGCTTGGCCGTCGCCAGCGGAAGCGCCTCGGCGTCCAGCGACGTCAGCAAGCAGACCGTCTGATCATTGCTCTTGAACTTGATCAGCCGGAGCTTCAGCGGCGAGCGATGACGTTGATTGACCGGCCACAGGTGCACCCAGTCATCCCCCGGCGACTGGGCGCGTTCCAGGTCTCGCAGCAACGTAAAGCCGCTGCCGGCACGGATCAACATCCCATGGCCACGCTCCAGAAGCGACTGCATTAGGTCATATCCGGCGAAGCCGGCGTCTCCGACCAGCAACGTCTTGGCGGGTAGATCGTTAAGCATCTCACGCAGGTGCTGCCGCTCCGGCGTGGTTCCCGCGCCCCGCCGCCAATTCCACAGCAGACCGCTGGCCAAGTGGAACAGGCAGGTCAACTGGATCTGCGGAGCCGTGCGCGCCTTGCCCGCACAGCCGAACGCCGCCTCGTTCGCCGCCGTCCGCGGCGTGTCGATCCGCGTGCCGTCGACGCCCAGCACGACCCACTGGCCCCATCGCCACCGTCGGCCGCACCGCTTCTGCGTCCGCCACTGCAGCGTGTCGCGCAGTACGTCGATCAACTCGGCGCTCCGCCCGCGCAGGCGGTCGCAAAAGCCCTGCAGCGACACGCCCGGCCGGCGGCGGCTGGCGTACATCGCCACGGTCTGCTCGCGAGCAGCCTCGAAGGCCTCGCCAAGTGCGGCGCCCTTCTGCCAGACCATCAGCAACGCCGTGACGGCCAGGAGGCGAGGGGTCCACCGCACGCGACGATCCTCGACGCAAAGCGGCAGTCCCTTGTGCGGCAACGCCTCGGCGATTGCCTGGTGCAACTGCTTGCGGTACGATACGCGACCGGTGGTGTTGCCTTTTCGTGGGCGAGCCATCTGGGCCTCCTTGTTGAGTTTGCGGGCAAACAAACGATACCAAGGAGGCCTGCTTTTTGCGCGCCCTGTCTCGAATATAAACAAAGAACTGTAAGCCGCTTACAGGAACAACCCCTTGAATTAGCTGACGGCGTTGCGTGGCACCCAACGCCGTCCAGTATTTGTCATGCGGCGGAGGCTTTCAGCCGCTGGTACTGGGC
>CAYQWR010000409.1:0-1532 GCA_964421235.1 uncultured Thiohalomonas sp.
CTGAACCGCCACTCCGTGGCCGGAGGCTTTGCGGTCGGCCTGTTCATGGCCTTCGTGCCGGTACCGTTTCAGATGGTGCTGGCGGCGGCCGGCGCCATCGCCTTTCGGGTCAACCTGCCGCTATCGGTGGCGCTGGTGTGGCTGACCAACCCGGTCACCATGCCGCCGATGTTCTACTCCTGCTACAAGGTCGGCGCCTGGCTGCTGCGCACGCCGCCCGGTAAATTTCATTTCGCCCTGTCCGGCGATTGGCTGATGACGGAGCTGTCCACCATCTGGCAGCCGTTCCTGCTCGGCTGTTTCGTGGTGGGCAGCATCAGCGCCGCGCTGGGATACGTGGTCATTCGCGGCCTGTGGCGGCTGAACATCATCCGTCAGCTGGAACAGAAACGGCGTATCCGGCAGCAGCGGCGCGACGACTCCCAGCCGCCGCGGGGATAACGGCTAATCGTTTCCGACCAGGCGTCCGCCTTCCAGGCGCAAAATGCGCTGCATCCGTTCCGCCAATCGCATGTCGTGCGTGACCACGACGAAGCTGGTCTGCAACTCTTCGTTCAACTCCAGCATCAGGGCGTAGACCTGTTCCGCCGTCTGCTGGTCCAGGTTGCCGGTGGGCTCGTCCGCCAGCACGCATTTGGGCTCGGTCACCAGGGCACGGGCGATGGCGGCGCGCTGGCGTTCGCCGCCGGACAGTTCGCCCGGCTTATGCGCCAGGCGCTCTCCAAGACCGACCCGTTGCAGCAATGCCGTCGCCTTCGCGCCGGCCGCCTGTGGCGTCATGCCGCCGATCAACAGCGGCATGGCGACGTTCTCGACCGCAGTGAATTCGGGCAGCAGATGATGGAACTGGTAGACGAAACCCAACGCGGCGTTGCGCAACCGGCCTCGGCCGGTCTCGCTCAAGGCCGCCATGTTCTGACCCGCCACCTCCACCCGTCCGGCGCTGGGCAGTTCCAGACCGCCCAGTAGATGCAACAGCGTGCTCTTGCCGGAACCGGAGGCGCCGACCACGGCCACACGCTCACCGCGCGCCACAGCCATGTCGATATTACGCAACACCTCCACCGCCTGCGGTCCTTCGGTGAAGGTCTTGCTCAGGCCGTAACAGGCGACGACCGGTTGCGCGCCGTCACTCATAGCGCAGCGCCTCCGCCGGTTGGGTGCGGGAGGCGCGCCACTCCGGATAGAGCGTCGCTACCGTGCTCAGCACGAAAGAGACCACGCCGATCCGAACCACGTCGCGCCAGTGCAGTTGTGACGGCAGTTCGCTGATTTGATACACGCTGGCGGGCAGGAACTGCACATGAAACAGATGCTCGATGGCAGGCACCACGGTCTCCACATTGAGCGCCAAGGTCACGCCGCCGATGATCCCCAGCAGCGTGCCGATGAAACCGATCATCGTGCCCTGCACCATGAATACCCCCATCACCCCACGCGGCGACAACCCGAGGGTGCGCAGGATGGCGATATCGGCGCGCTTGTCGGTCACCACCATCACCAGGGTGGAGACGATGTTGAAGGCGGCCACC
>CAYQWR010000410.1:0-1530 GCA_964421235.1 uncultured Thiohalomonas sp.
TGTCTTCGCCCGAACGCCGCCGTTTCCTGTCGTGGGGCGTGGGAGCGGCGCTGACACTGGCGGCGGCGCCGGTGCTGGCCCGGAGCGGTGAGCGCAGCCTCGCCTTCTTCAATCTTCACACCGGGGAGTCGTTGCGTACGACGTACTGGCAGGATGGCCGCTATCTGCCGCAGGAGCTGGCTGCCGTGAACCATATCCGCGCGATCACTACAGCAACGAGGAGCGACCGATGGCGACCGGGTTGCTCGATCTGCTGTTCGATCTGCAACAGCGGCTGGCGTTGACCCAGCCGTTCGAGGTGGTCTCCGGCTATCGTTCGCCGGCAACCAATGCGATGCTGCGTGAACACAGCAGCGGTGTCGCCAAACACAGCCTGCACATGGTGGGGGAGGCGATCGACGTGCGTCTGCCCCATAACCAGCTGGAGCAGTTGCGTCATGCCGCCTATCGTCTGCACGACGGCGGCGTCGGTTACTATCCCCATTCCCGTTTCGTCCATCTCGACGTGGGTCCGGTGCGCCGCTGGCGCGGTTGACCGAGGGCCGTCGGTCGTCTTGATGGACCTGATGATCTCTGGCTGGAAAAGAATTGTGATCTCGCCAAGATCGCCAAGGTACGATTAAGGCGAACACGAAAGACGACACTACTTTGTGTATAGCATGAGCTTTAGCTTGGCGTGCTTTGCGTCTTGGCGAGAAAATTTCTTTTGCGAAGTCTTCGGTGGTGAGGGATCCGGCAGGATTCAGCTCTTGATGAACTCGCGCCGCGCGTCGAGTACCTTGACCACGTAGCGCCGCGTTTCGGCGCGCGGGTAGTCGTAGACCAGTTTGTGGTAGACCTGGGCCGGTGTCAGCCGGTTGATCACGTCGGGTGCCGCGCCGCGATCCTTGGAGAAGAAATTCAGTACCCCGCCGGCACCGCCGTTATAGGCGGCGATGGTGCAGTATTCGCGGTTCAGGGGATTCTGGATGGCGCTCAGATAGCGCACATCGATGATGTGCAGATAGGCGGTGCCCAGTTCGATGTTGTTTTGGGCGTTGAACAGATAATCCTTGCTCGGGGTACGGTTCTCGCCCTGGGTCAGCGCGTAGGCCTCGCGTCCCGCCGTTTCGGGCACCAGTTGCATCAGGCCGTAGGCCGGTGCACTGCTCACGGCAAAGGGATTGAAGTTGCTCTCGGTCTTGATCACCGCGAACACCAGGCTCTTGCTGATACCGTACTTGGCGGCGTATCTGTCCACTATCGGGGCATACTGTTGCGCCTCGCGGTTTTCATAGTCGCTGACCATGGCGAGCTGCACGTAGTGCACCTGCTTGGCGCCGTGATCGGTTTGGGTGGTACGCGTCTTTTGCGCATGTTGCAGCAGGTAGTCGGCGTAGCTCTCGGCCGCGGCAGGTGTACCGACGGCGCGGCCGTTCTGGTCCTCGACCAAACCGTAAAGGTAGGGGCGGCCGGTGAGGGCGATTTGCGGTAATTCCGCCGAATCGGGCAGGCGGGGCGGCTCGAAGGTCGAGGGCGAGGGCGGCGGCT
>CAYQWR010000411.1:0-1513 GCA_964421235.1 uncultured Thiohalomonas sp.
GAACACTTGAAGAATGCTGACACAAAGAATTTAGTGGGGCCGACTCCCTTGGCTTGCTATGCTTTTTTGTTGAGAGCTAGTGGTAATGGAATACAGTGCTATGCACAAACATGAACTGAAGCCTTGTCCCCGTTGCGGAGAAGAGTTCGAGTGCAAGACAGGATCCATATCCATCTGTCAGTGTCAGTCGGTTGATTTGAATGAATGGCAGGCAGAGTATGTGGCGTCGCATTACGATGACTGTCTTTGTGCTGACTGTTTGACCGCGTTACGTACGGAGTGCAACCTGAATAGGCAAGCCGCGCGGTTGCAGACTATCTTGCGGACGGAGGGACAAGGGGTAAGAGCACTTGATGTTTGCTGACACGGCGTGCGGCAAGAGATGATGAAGCTGTTCAAGAGCTCCGACCCCATGAACCGACGTATCCATTGATGATCTCCTTGTTGGGATACCTCCTGGCTGTCGGCGTTGTCGCGCTCGCGGTGGCGGGCTTTCACTATGCAGTGCATCGCGGTTTGGCGCCGGAACGCATTGCCGAGACGCGCACACCCGCCGATTTCGGTCTGGACTATCGGGAGGTGCGCATCGCGACGGCGAACGGTCGGTCGCTGTTCGGCTGGTTCGTGCCCGCGGTCGGCGCCGGGCCGGGGCCGGCCGCGGTGTTGCTGCACGGTTGGGGCGGCAATGCGGAGACGCTGCTGCCGCTGGCACCACCGCTGCAGCAGGCGGGTTTTGCGCTGCTGCTGGTCGATGCGCGCTGTCACGGGCGCAGCGACCAGGACAGCTTTGCCTCCATGCCGCGTTTCGCCGAGGATCTGGATCATGCCGTCGACTGGCTCCAGCAACAGGATGACGTTGACCCGCGGCGCGTCGCGGTCATCGGCCACTCGGTCGGTGCGGGGGCCGTACTGCTGGCGGCGTCGCGGCGCGCGGATATCGCGGCGGCGGTGAGTATCGCGGCATTCGCCCATCCGCAGGAGATGATGCGACGCCTGCTGGCCTCGAAACATATCCCTTACCGCCCGCTCGGCTGGTACATCCTGCGCTACGTGCAGTACATCATCGGCCATCGCTTCGACGACATCGCGCCGCTCGCCACCATCAGCCGGATCCGCTGCCCGACGCTGCTGGTGCACGGGGCGGAGGATACGACGGTGCCGGTTGCGGAGGCGCACGCCATCCATGCCGCCCGCGGTAGTGCGCCGGCGGCGTTGAAAGTTGTTCCCGGCAGTCACGACGACTACGGCGACATCGCACAGGAGGCGGTGTATCTGGTCGATTTTCTGTACGATAACCTCAGAGAATAGGGATCAGTACCGAATGGCACTTACTTAAGCGGAATTTTGTCCAATGTAGGGTGGGTTAGGCGCGCCGTAACCCACCAGTCGTGCCGCCAGGCACACATTAAATAAACGGTTTGTGTTGCTGCGCAACGCTTGGTGGGTTACGCAAAAATACGCTGACCCATCCTACATCCTGCTTAAGTAAGTGCCATTCGGACCGGTACCCTTG
>CAYQWR010000412.1:0-1512 GCA_964421235.1 uncultured Thiohalomonas sp.
CTGAACTCGGACCTGCCGCAGGCCCAGATACGGGCCCACCTGGGCACGCCCATCACGGCGGAATCCCTCGCCATGGGGGCTTGCGACTTGACCGGAGACGGCGTTGACGAACTGATCGTGCTCAGCAAAGACTCCCAACTCGAGATCAGGATTTACGAGGTGAGGCAGGGCGGTCTCCACCCGTTGGACGCCCTTGCCTGTCAAGCCGATTGGTACTCGTCAACGCTCGGTTGCAGTCGGTTCGAGCGGGGAGGGGGCAATCGTCTGGTGCTGATCGATGGCGTCAGCGGGGTCCAGACTTGGCACCTCTCCTCCGCGCAGTACCTGCATGACGAGCTGGACTTGGAGGGTGAGAACATCACCCTCGCCGACATCGACGGCGATGGCCTGCAAGACCTGGTAGGCGAGGCGCTCGGGTCCGACGGGCTCTGGCCCCCCAAGCCGAGGCTGTGGCACAACGAGGGCGATGGGACCTTCACCTCGCTGGATATCTCAGTGCCCCCTCTGGACATAGAGATGGGCAGGGTGCTCGATTGGCACCTGACCGGGTCGAACGACGGCCTCCAATGCTGGGTGATGGTGCGAATCGAGGATGGGCCCCCCACGCAGTTGATTGGACTGTCCGTTGACGCCTCGGGAGAGGCCTCGTTGCTGACCCGTGCCACCTATCCCTACGTCATCGACATGGACGCCGCCGAGTTTCGATTGGCCGACGCGAACGGCGACGGCATCGCGGATCTATTCGTGATGCCCGTGAATGCACCGGGGGGGATCGGCGTGCTCGATGCAGCGGGTATTGTCACCGAGTGGCGGACCGACGTCTGGGTGAGCAGGCGCAGCCGCCTCGTCGTTCGAGATTTCGATGTGGATGGTCTAGCCGACATCCTCTTGCTGAACGAAAATGCCCCGAACAAGGTCAACATCCTCTGGAACGTGAGCCGCTAGCCGGGCGTGACCCGTTGCGTTGATGGCCCGGGGACCTCGACGCATGGAGACTTCTTGCACCTGAGCCTCTCCAAGCTCTCGTGGCTGCCATTGCTGGTCGCCGCTGGCATTGCCTGGGCAGGCGAGGCGGTTGCCGAAAGCCAGGTCGCGCGCAGGGTGGCGGTGGTGGCGGGCAACAACATCGGCGCTGCCAGAGACGTCCCTCTGCGCTTTGCCCAACGGGACGCCACGCGCATGGCGCGCACTCTCAGGGAGCTCGGTCGATTCACGGGGGAGGACCTGGAGCTGCTGCTGGATCGCGACGCAGACAGCCTGCGCCGGGCGCTCCAGCGGGCCGCGGAGCGCCTTCGTGCCCAGGCCGGCCGAGGAATCCTGCTGTTCTACTTCTCGGGGCACGCGGCGGCGGACGGACTTCACCTTGGATCCACTCTGCTGTCCTGGAGCGAGCTGCGCCGGTTGCTGTCGGACGAGCAGGCTGAGCTGCGCATCGCTTTGGTCGACGCCTGCCAGGCTGGCTTGTTGATCCGCGCCAAGGGTTTCGCGCTTGCGCCACCGCTCGAACCCGAG